>DATEJO010000036.1:0-73464 GCA_035277905.1 Candidatus Sulfotelmatobacter sp. | reverse complement strand
ACGCAGCAGGCGGCGCACGCGTACGAATCGGCTCTGGCGGTGTCGTCCGTGCCCGCTAATTCATTCGGAATGAGTCCGGATACGGCAAGAGCGTATCAGACTCGCGCTGATGAAATCAGAAACCGCTACCGAAAGTTGACTGGTAAGGGCGTGCCACTGGCCGAGATCAAGCGGTTGCCGAATGGCGAGTGGACTAAGACTCCGGCGGAGCAATTGCGCGCCAGTCGCGAAGTGAAGGTGAGCAACGACGAAAAGCTTTCTGGCACCGCGGATTTTGTCGTGGTACTCGAATCGGGAAAAATCGATTCCGTCCAATATTTGAGCGGCAGTGACGAGCTTGAAAAAGTGACGGAGAAGCTGAAGGCCGCGCATTACCCGCTGGAGTTCCCGCCGGATAGTCAGGCGACTCTCGCCGTCCGAGTGAGCGTTCGATGCCAGCCGGGATCGTGCATTGGGACGCTTGTGGTTCCCACTCCGCAGCCGCAGTTCGCAGTTCCGCAGTAAATGCAACCCGATGCTTTGGATTGAAACAAAAAACCGCGCCCCCAAGAGGACGCGGTTTTTGATTTGTTGCGGGGCGATAGGGCTGAACGTTCAGCAGACAGCCCTTCCACCTTAAACAGAGACGTTGCAAGCAATTTCTCTACGAAGTGCCTAGTGGCGCTTCTTGCCCTTTTTCTTCGCCGGCTTCTTGGCTGCCTTTTTTGCCTTTTTCTTGGCAGGTTTTTTGGCGGCTTTCTTTTTGGCCGGCTTCTTCTTAGCCGCGGGCTTCTTTCTGGCGGCTTTCTTTTTCGCCGGGGCTTTCTTTGCTCCTCCACCACCGGTCGGGGCCGGAGGCGCGGGTTTGGGGGCCGGAGGCGCGGGCGCCGAGACGGGCTCGGGTTCCATTGCTTCCGGAGCGCCCATTCCGGGCTCTTCCTCCTCTTCTTCTTCCTCTTCGAAATCTTCTTCGAGCGAGTCGCTGTAAGCGCCGCTGTCGCCGAATTCTTCGTCTTCGTCACGTCCGTAGAGCGTGGGGTCGTAGAACGTCATTGCTCCTCCTGATTTCAGTGGCGGCCGGGGGCTGGACAGCGCGCCCTGGCTGCGGGCACGAGAGAAATTTAAAAGACCACCGAGACTTCTTTGCTGGAACGGCGGGCGATTATAGCACGACGTTCGGTGCAGCCTGCAAGGACTGCACGCACAGGCCGCTCGCTATTGGGATTATCACAGCGGGATGAGAAAAGGGAAGGAAAAACGTATCGAGATGCGGGAACTATTGCAGGCTCAGGCTGTCGTACATTTTCCATAGCTTGTCGGCGGTTGCACGGTAGATGACCCATCCGGTGCCCGAATCGGAGGTCTCCCGGAAAAGCAGTTCGCCCTGACCGTCGCCGTCGGCGTCCACCGCGTCGATGAGATCGAGCCACGGCGTTACGTCGAGGTGAAAGCGGTCCGTCACTCCGGAGTAAAGCTTGTGCAGGTTCTGGTAGATATCAGGGAAGGCGACTAGCACGATTGAGTACTGTTGATTCGACTCGATCTCTGAATGCGCGGTGCCAGCAGCTGGCGGCGGCATATGGGCCGTGGCGCTGAAAACTACGATCGGGATGTTCGCATTCCAGAGATCGTAGGCGACCATCTTCACATTCTCGAAGATAGGTTCCGCGGGCTTGGACGCGCGGTGGCTTGCGGCAGAGTGGGCGGACTTTGGAGCGATCGTCTCTTTTTTCAGGGCGGCGAGGTACGCGTGAAGCTGATCTTTCGCCATCTGCATCATCTGCTTCTGGCGGTCGCCTTCTTCTCCCTTGAGCCATTCGAAATTGTAGGAGTGCGGCGTGGGACCGCCGGCATCTGAAATCGCCGGAATGAGCTTGATATTGGTCATGGGATCGGCAGGGTCGACTACTCTCTCGGCGGCGGCGGCCGAGGGACTTCTGCCGGGTTTGCTGTAGCCGGGAACGTCCTCATCTGCGAATGACTCGGCCGGCTTGCCTCGCCGCAGAATTGGACGACCGGATTCGGGTGTGCCGCTATCCGAGGCCGGGATCTTGGGCTGGGTGTCGGGCTTGGCAGCCGATTTTGTATCGCCTGGTTTGGAGTCGGCTGGCTTTGAGCTGCCGGACGTAGTCTGAGGCGAATTGTTTGTTTGCTGAGTTGAGTTTGGGTCCGTCGATGGCGGCGGAGCACTCTTGGTCAGGCGCGGTGGCGCATCGCTATCGCCCGAACTGGCGGGCTTGGAGGCCGGCTGCGTCGAAGCTGGAGCGTTGGTCGAGCTCGGAGCAGTGGAGGGGCTATTCTTGCCGTTGTCACGGCTGAGACGGGGAGGCGCGTCGGTATCCTCCAGTCCGATCGGAGTCGATTCGGCCTTAACCCCTCTGGTCGGTGCTTCGGCGCCGTTCGCGAGGAAGGTGCCGGTGCCCAGCCATGGAGTCGGGGCGTTGGCGGCGTTGCTATGCAGCGCATTACCAACCGTGAACAGTCCGAGAGAATTTCCGGATTGCTCTGCTTCATAGATTGTGCCGGAATCGAGCGCCATCGGGACTGGGTCGGCCTTGTACGAGGAGGCATCCCAGAATCTGCCGTTGATCAGAATGGCGATCGGAATCAAGGATGACTTGCCCTTATCGGACATCTGGAGCAATGCGACGGCGCGGGGACCTTTGTCTTTTTTCTTTTGGAGTTTGCGTTCGAGCGGAGTGATTTCTGGGCGCTCCTCCTGCGCGACCGTGTAAAAACTGGAGCATAGGAAGCACGCTAAGAGGGTGGAAAACGCGAGGCGAGTGAAGGAAATCCGCCGGTGTAAAATCCTTGGAACGGAGCGGTGCCTGGGGACAGCAGAATACTTGATGCCCGCCTTCGATTTTCCCGGAGACATTCCCATGAACGTCAATGATAAAGCTCCTGACTTTACTTTGCAGGATGAGAACGGAAAAGAAGTCGCGCTGAAGGACTTGCGCGGCAAGGCCGTGGTGCTCTACTTTTTTCCGCGCGCCGACACTCCCGGTTGAACGATTGAAGCTCGCGGGTTCCGCGACACATACAAAAAGATGCAGAAGACGGGCGCGGTGCTGCTTGGGATCTCCCCGGATACCCCGAAAGCTCAGAAGAAATTCCAGGAAAAGTACGATCTGCCGTTCAGCCTGCTGGCCGATGCCGACAAGAAAGTGGCCAACGCGTTCGGAGTCATGAAGGAAAAGAACATGTACGGCAAGAAGGTGATGGGGGTGGCACGAACGACGTTCGTGATTGGGCCGGATGGCAAAATCGAGCACGTGTTCGAGAAGGTGAAGCCGGAGGGACATGCCGAGGAAGTGCTTAAGTATCTGAAAGAGGCAGGCAAAGGGGCGGCGTAAATCTCTCGGTGGGCAGCTCCAATAGGAGGGGGCCGGGACTTATTACGCGCGCGACTCCCGCGAATTGCAGACGGAACTAACCCCAGGTGTTAGGCGTATCATTCCTTGGGAAGGTGTATCTTCCGCAGTCCGGGAGGACGTTATGCGTGGTCTTATTCCTGTTCGGTCTGTAGGTTTTTTCGCTATCTTTCTGCTCGCGTTCGGGGCTGTCATCGCAACTCAAGTTGCTTCCGCTGATGACCGTGACTCTGTCGTGATTACGTACAAGGACGGGCATCATCAGAGTCTGGCCACAGATCAGATTGCCCGCATTGATCTGAAGGCGCCGGCGACGATTATGTACAAGGACGGCCACCGCGAAAAAATCACGGCTGCAATCGAAAGTATCGAGTTCAGCGATTCTGGCATGAGCGACATAGCGCCAAGCCGTTCTCATTTCTTTGGAAAGTGGGAGGTTGGCCAGGGCAACGGCAGTAACTTCTACATCGTTCTCGAGGCAAACGGCAGCGCCAGGAAGAGCATCGGCGCGGAGCATGGCACCTGGACATTGGTGGATGGTGAGGCGCGAATCGCCTGGGACGATGGCTGGCACGACGTGATCCGAAAGGTCGGAAGTAAGCACGAAAAGCTCGCGTTCGAGCCAGGCAAGTCGTTCAGCGACGATCCATCGAACGTGACAGCCGCCCGGAACACGCAAGCGAAGCCGATTTAACTTGCCTTCGACGCTGCTTCGCTCCGTAGCATGTAAGATTCTGCTGCATGCCTGTCCGGCGGAACTTTCCTGCGGCGACCCAAATTCGTCCGCTTGATCGCGCATTCTACGCGCGCAATCCCCAGCGCGTCGCGCGAGACCTCCTTGGAAAAGTCCTGGTTCGTGACACAGGCAAGCACCTTCTGACAGGGCGGATCGTAGAGGTCGAAGCCTATCTTGGGGAAGATGATCCAGCGGCACACTCGGCTGCGGGGAAGACGCCGCGAAATGAAGTGCTTTTCGGTCCGCCAGGATACGCGTACATCTATTTCATCTACGGCAATCACTACTGTTTGAATGTCTCTTGCGAGCCCGAGGGTCGCGCGGGAGGTGTGCTTTTCCGGGCGCTGGAGCCGTTGTCGGGTGTTGAAGAAATGGCCAAGGCCCGTAGGGCCACAATCGCCAGTGAGAAAGATCTCATCAAGCTGACGAGCGGGCCGGGGCGGCTGTCCGAAGCATTCTGCATCACCCGGGCGCGCGATAATGGCCGCGACCTGACGTCGCCTAAAGAAAGCCTTTGGATCGGGGATGACGGCTATCCTGCCCGGAATATTGCCGTAACCGCCCGAATCGGTATCACGAAGGCGGCATCGCATCCGCTGCGGTACCTATTGCGGGGGAATCGATTTGTCTCGGGACCCAAAAATATCCCTCCGATTTGACAAGCGGGTGTAGACTGTCGTCCGGGCTGGACAGGGCAAAAGCCGCAGTGGGAGCGGCTTTGGGTTCTCTTTGATCTCGCAAATTCATGGCTGGCTGGATTCGCGAATTTTTCCGCAACCTGGGTTCCGGCTCAAACATCTCACAAAAGCAAGGAGCGCCGCGTGTCTGCGTTCACGCGATTTCGACTATTCGTAGCGGTGCTCGCTGCATTCCTCGTCACGTCACTTTTCTCGGCTGCGGCTGATGCTGGCGTAGCGGCAACTTCTACTCCACGGTACATCGTTGTCGGTTTCGTTGGTGGCTTTGTCCGCCGCACTAATCCGAACCAGGGCCCGGTCAAGCTCGCTGCGAAAGCCCGCCGAGATCTTCCTGGAGGCTCCTACGTTCACGTTTTCGAGAACCGGCACCGTAAGGCCGCTTATAAGGCCATCCTTCGCCTGCTCGACCGCGATCACGATGGAACGCTGAGCAGAGAGGAAAAGGCGCAGGCGCGCATCATTCTCTTCGGCCACAGCTGGGGAGCGTCTTCCGTCGTGCTTCTAGCCCGCGAACTGGACCGGTTGGATATCCCGGTTCTGTTGACGGTTCAAGTAGATAGCGTCGCCAAGCCTTGGCAGCATGATGGCGTAATTCCTGACAACGTGGAGGCCGCCGTAAATTTTTATCAACCCCACGGGTTCATTCATGGGCGTTCCATGATCGAGGCGGCTGACGCGTCGAAGACTGAGATTCTTGGCAACTATCGTTTCGACTACCATGAGACTCCTGTGAAATGCGAGGGGAAGTCGTGGTTCGACCGAACCTTTACTCGCGATCACGTGCAAAGCGATTGCGACCCCCGCATATGGTCGCAGGTCGAAAATCTCGTACGGCAGTATGGCGAGGCGGAGCCGGGAACCGTTGCTGCTGTTCCGATTTCCAGGAATTTCGGGAATGCCATGCCCGCAACTCATCGTCAGAAGGCTTCAGAGGAGATGTCAAGAGTGAAGGATTCGATTGCGGAACAGCGTTGAAGACTTTTCCGTCGTAGGTGCTTGCAGCAACTTCCAGCGTGAACTTGGGTTTACGCGGGAGTAAGATTCTTACAGGCGGTTTGCCCTCCCAGGGCTCATATCCGCCAAGTTAGGTGGAGGACCTGTCATGCCAAGATCCACCTGGTCGAGTACTCTTCTCGCCGGAATTGCTTCTCTTTCCCTTATTTGTCTGCCCCTAACAGCCGTTGCCCAGCGTGGCGGAGGCGGCCATGGTGGAGGCGGTGGAGGGTTCCACGGTGGTGGAGGAGGTTTTCATGGCGGCGGAGGCGGCTTTGGGGGATATCACGGTGGCGGCTATGGCGGGTACCACGGCGGGTCTTTCGGTGGATACCACGGAGGCGGGTACCGCGGGTCGTACGGTGGTTATCGGGGTGGATCGGGCTATGGTGGGCGGGGATTTGGCGGAGGACGCGGCTCATTCGGTGGAATGCGCGGCGCCGGGTCTTCAAGATCATGGGCATTTGACCGGGGCGGCAGCTTCCGCAATAGCTCGCCTGGATGGCATGCATTTCAGAGAGGCGGCAACGTAGGAAGCATGTCCGCGAGATCCGGCGGTGTCGGAACGGCAGGCAGGGCTGGATCGGGCGGAATGAACCGGGGTGGCTTCGGTGCATCTCGTGCGGCGATTGCCGATGGCAACTGGCACGGTTTCGGCCGGACAGGTGTGGGACGGTCGGGAGGAACTCTAGCGTCGAACAATTTCCGATCGGGAACAGGCTTTAATCGTGGCGGCTTCCACGGCGCGAATGGAGAATGGCGAGGCGGATGGCACGGCCATGGTTGGGGCTGGGGCGGCGGTTGGGGATGGGGCGGTGGTTGGGGTTGCTGCGGCTGGGGTCTTGGTTGGGGCTGGGGCTGGGGCTGGGGAGGATGGGGGCCGTTCTGGGCTTGGCCACCGTATTGGTACAACCCCTGGCTATGGGACTATTCGCCGGCGTACATTTACCCGAACCCATAGCCGGAAGATCATTAAAGCGCTGTTGTTAGTCGTTGCTCTCTCAAACCGGTGTGAGCAAAAGATTGTCAATCAAGCGGGTTGTTCCGACGTATGCTGCAACGGCGACCAGCGCACCGTTGGATAAGTTCTTCAGGGGATCGAGTGTCTCGGGATTGACGATCTCAAAATAATCCAATCGCACATCAGGTTCCGTTGCAAATTCTTCGCGAGCGGCAGCGATTAGACGCCCTGCACTGCTCTCACCTTTCCGCGCCAGTTCTTCAATTCGCATCAGCGAACGGTGCAGAATCAGCGCCTGCTTCCTCTGCTCCGCGTTAAGATAAGCATTGCGGGAACTCATGGCCAAGCCGTCCGGCTCGCGCACGATCGGACATACAGTAATTTCCACTCCGAAATTCTGATCGCGCACCATTCGACGGATGACGGCGACTTGGGCGGCGTCTTTCTGGCCAAAAAATGCCGCGTCCGGCTCAGCGATATGAAATAGCTTGGAAACGACTGTGGTGACACCTCGGAAGTGTCCGGGGCGGGACCGACCATCGAGCTTTCCGCTGAGTTCTTCGACAGTCACCCACGTTACGACGCCGGCCGGATACATTTCCTCTACTGATGGCGCAAAGATGAAATTTACTCCTTCACGGTCGAGCAGTTCGCAATCGCGTTCGAATGATCGGGGATATTTGGCGAGATCTTCAGTCGGGCCGAACTGAGTGGGATTGACGAAGATCGAGACCGCAACGATATCGCTAGCAGCGCGCGCGGCTCGCACCAGCGAGAGATGCCCTTCATGGAGTGCGCCCATGGTCGGAACAATCCCGAGGCGCTTTCCTGCGCGCCGTGCCTCGCGCGAAGCGCTCCGCATTTCGTCGATAGTCTTGAAGATTTTCAAGTGCTAGAAGCGCTCACGAAGTCGACTCGGATGGTGCGGCTGGGACAGCCGTTTCCAGATTCTGCCGCTCTATGCCGAGGGCACCCATCGGACTGCGATGTGCGCCCCTGTCAGAAGTCCGCCTACGATGCCTTTGTTCCGGCGAACGGCAATCTGATCCTGTGCAGAGCTTTTCGCCTCGTTCTCTGCAGCAGCGACGACGCGTCCGTAAGGCCAGTTCGAGGGCGGCAGTTTCGCCAAGGCCGGGAGCAACTCGTTTGGCTTTAGAATGATTTCCGCACTGTCGGCGACGTCGAGGAGCGCAATTCCATCCGGGCGAACAATCAAGTAAGGATTCTGCCAAGTCTTCATATCGCGGACATGGTCGTATTTCGCGGAGTCCGCTGAAGGAATCGCCTGCAACGACGCGAGTGGGTCGCGGGTATTCGCTGAAGTCTGACTCGAGCAGGCCACGAGTGTCAGACTGGCACAAACCAGAATTACGAAGCGCGCATGCCGAAAGATCACGGGCCGATATTACCTCGCCACCACGGGAACATCGTTTTTCGCCGCCCAGACCAGCGCGACAATCCATCCTATGACGCTCCAGCCGAGGAAAAGGTTCAACAGAAAAATCGCCAGAGTGTCCCTCTTGCCGCGAATCAAAGCGATAAGCGACGGCAGAAAGTACAGTAGAAACGGAATACCGAAGCCAAAGCCCAGAAACGGGAAGAAGAATATTGAGAGAACCATGACTGCCTCCCTTTTATAGCCTAGCACCAGCCGGTGCGGGCTGAGTCAGGGATTCTTCACCCACCAATCCCACACCCAGATATACGCAAAACATAACCCCCGGGTTCCGTAGGAACTTGCGTTCAATCGGTACTTACCGCCGCATGGCGCGTTTGCGCTCGAGTACGGTTTCCAGCGCGGCTTTGGTCTCCTTCGGTAAGTGATACGACTCCTCGTCCGAGGGATACTGATGCGAGCGAACGTCAGCCCGGAACGCCTGAACCGCATTTGTAATCAGAGCCGCGGCATCTCCATAGCGGCGCACGAACTTTGCCGCGGGCGCGAATGTCAGGTTCAGAATGTCGTGGAAGACGAGGACCTGGCCGTCGCAATCCGGCCCGGCGCCGATGCCGATAGTCGGCGTGCTCACCTCGGCGGTGATCATGGACGCGACTTCCCGCGGAATACCTTCCAGATAGAGGCAGGACACGCCGGCGCGATCCAGAGCCACGGCATCGCGCATGAGCTGTTCAATGCCGCTCAAGTTTTTGCCTTGGACCTTGTAGCCGCCCATCATGTTGACCGATTGAGGAGTGAGCCCAATATGGCCGGCGACGGGAATTTCGGCGTCGATGATGTGCCGGATCAGGTCGCCGCGTTTTTCGCCGCCCTCGATCTTCACTACTTCAGCGCCGCCTTCTTTTACGAAGCGCGTGGCATTAACGACAGCTTCCTTGGCGTCGACGTGGTACGAGCCGTACGGCATATCTGCCACCAGCAGAGCATTCTTCACGCCGCGGCGAACCGCTTTGACGTGATGGAGCATCTCGTCGACGGTGACGGAAAGCGTGTTCTCATAGCCGAGCATCGTCTGCGCGAGCGAATCGCCGACGAGAACCATGTCCACGCCTGCCTCGTCCACGAGGCGGGCAGCGGCATAGTCATAAGCGGTGATGCAGGTGATGGGATCGTGGCGGAGCTTCAGGTCCCGCAGAGTGGCGGTCGAGACCTTATGGCGAAGTTCGCCAATCGGGGTCAAACTCATGATGTCCTCCAGTGCCCCTCCGCCTCTGGCGGATAGAGCCTGTGTACGCATCGTGGCGTCTACAAATTTGGATGATGCTCAAAGTATTGTAGTTGCAAAATAACGGACCGTCGACCTTCCTTTTAAGCTTTGTTTTCAACGCATTGCGGTCGAGGAGATCTTCTGTCAGCGTGGCTTGGTAATCGCTCCTTG
The DNA here is from genome assembly GCA_035277905.1 of Candidatus Sulfotelmatobacter sp. Taxonomy (GTDB): domain Bacteria; phylum Acidobacteriota; class Terriglobia; order Terriglobales; family Acidobacteriaceae; genus Sulfotelmatobacter. The sequence goes on along the minus strand of DATEJO010000036.1, from coordinate 63,886 downwards.
CGACGCCGAGGAGACCAAGGCGGCATATTTGGCAAAAACACCGGTTGGATAGCGGGGATCCCGTGCTTTCCACTCCTTCATACGTTGCTGCAGCACGTCGTTGCTGATCTCGACTTCGAGCAGGCGCTTTCGCACATCAAAGCGGATCATGTCGCCATCGCGAACCGCGTTGATCGGACCGCCCAAGGCAGCCTCGGGAGAGACGTGGCCGGCCATCAGACCGCGAGTCGCTCCGCTGAAACGGCCGTCGGTCAACAGCGCGACCGAATCGCCGAGACCTTCTCCGACAATCGCTGCGGTGACCCCGAGCATCTCGCGCATGCCCGGTCCACCCTTCGGACCCTCATTGCGGATGACGACTACGTCTCCAGCCTTGATTTTTCTCGCTTCCACCGCGGCCATTGCGTCTTCTTCCGAATCGAAAACGCGCGCCGGGCCGCGCTGCTCGAGGCGCTCATGACCGCTGATCTTGGCCACGCAACCTTCGGGTGCAAGATTTCCCTTGAGGATCACGAGCCCTCCTGTGGCCTTCAGCGGCTTGTCGAGGGGAGCGATTACTTCCTGTCCGGGAGTTTCGACAGCTTTGTGGGCTTCTGCCGCGATCGTCATACCCGTGACAGTTTTTGCCGATCCGTGGAGATATTTCCCGCTCATTAGCCGCTTGGCCAGCAGACGAATCCCGCCAGCCCGGTGCATATCGGCCGCGACGAAGCGGCCAGAAGGTTTGAGGTCGGTCAGCAGAGGCGTGCGTTCGCTGATTGTCTGGAAGTCGTCGATCTCGAGCGAAACTCCTGCTTCACGGGATATCGCGAGCAAATGCAGGACCGCGTTGGTCGATCCACCGGTCGCTGCAACCGACGCGATCGCGTTTTCGAACGCATCGCGCGTCAGAATGTCGCGCGGCTTCAGCCCGCTCTTGAGAACGGTCATGACGATGCTGCCGCACTCGAAAGAGATTTCATCTTTCTTGGGATCCAATGCAGGAACGCTATTGAATCCCATGGGCGAGAGCCCGATCATCTCCATGACCGTCGACATCGTGTTCGCCGTATATTGCCCGCCGCAGGCTCCGGCACCGGGACAAGCGACGTCCTCAAGTTCTTTCAATTCAGCATCGCTCATTTTTCCGGCGACGTTTGAGCCGATTGCTTCGAAAACGTCCTGAATCGTGACATCTTTGCCGCGATAGCTGCCGGGAGCGATCGTTCCTCCATACAGCACAAGGCCCGGGAGATTCAGGCGGGCGAGAGCCATGGCCGCTGCGGGAATTGTTTTGTCGCAGCCGACGACGCAGACCACCGCGTCGAACATCTGGCCGCGGCAAACGAGCTCGATCGAGTCAGCGATCAGCTCACGGCTCACTAGGGAAGCACGCATACCCTCGGTGCCCATCGTCTCGCCGTCGGAGATCGCGATGGTGTTGAATTCCATGGGCGTTCCGCCCGCGGCTCGGATGCCTTCCTTCACCTTGGCCGACAGTCGACGGAGATGAAAGTTGCACGGCATGGTTTCGATCCAGGTATTCGCTACCCCGATAATTGGGCGGCTCAGATCAGCATCGGTGAATCCAATTGCTTTGAACATTGACCGAGCGCCGGCACGATCGCGTCCTTCGGTGATTCCGCGGCTGATATGTTTGGGATCCATGATGATTGCGTCTCCTAGTAGAAACTAGAAAGCATAAACCACTAAGGGCACGAAGTACCACGAAGGGGCTGAGCGGAATTCCTTCTTTGGCCAGCGGGGTTTTATACCAGAGCACTTACAAAAACGGGGAACCCGCTTGTGCAGGTTCCCCAAATTGCATGACGCTGCCCAGAGATCGTCATGCTTGCCCAGCTATTCCAAACTTGCCTATGCGCGGGCTGCTGCGCGCGCTTCTTCAATCGACACTCCCGCAGGCGGATGATGCGCGGCCCATTCTGCTTGCGATGCGCCCGAGCCAACGTGAGTCACATCCGCGATCGAATACCATTCGCGATAGAGCTGGCCGATCTGCTTCTGATTCACATCCAGGATCAGAGTGACCTGATGCTCACGGTCTATAGGCTGCGCGGTGACTGACGGCAGATCGAGTCCGCGCCGCGAAGCCGCGTTCAGGATGCGCATCAGCGTGCCTTGCGTGTTGCGATAGCGAATGTGAAATTGCATGTCGTGAGCCCCCATTTGCCGGCCTCTGCCGGCTGTTCATGCTGCAAAACTTCGCGTTACTTTTCTTCCAGTAGCATCTCTGACAGCGCCGCGCCGGATGGAACCATCGGGAAAACGTTGGCCTCCGGCGCGCAATCGAACACCAGCAATTCCGGATCAGGCGAACTGAGAAAACGGTCGATCTGATCTCCGGTCTCCTGCGATACCGGGAACTCTCGCATGGCGTCTTCCTTCATGCGGAAGCTGTGAATCTTGTAGGCTTTCGCGATCTCGACGAAATCCGGATTGTCGCTCAAGTCGGTCTCGGCGTAATTGCGCTCATAGAAGAGCTGCTGCCATTGCCGCACCATGCCGAGGTACTTGTTGTCGATGATGACCATCTTTATCGGCAGGCCCAGTCGATGGACGGAGGCGAGTTCCTGAATGTTCATCTGGAATCCGCCGTCGCCGGAGACGCAGAGAACGCACGTGTCGGGCTTTGCGAGCTGCACGCCGACGGCGGCAGGCAAAGCGAAGCCCATTGAGCCCAATCCGCCGGAAGTGATGAATCCGCGAGGAGAAGATGACCGGTAGCGCTGCGCGGCCCACATCTGGTGCTGGCCAACATCGGCGAGAATAACGCTGTCCTCGGGCAAGCGGCTGAAGAGTTCATCAAGAAAACGGATTGTCGGCTGCGCGAGGCCACGCGGATCGAGTTCAGCGCGCTCAGGCCCGCACGCGACCGAACGCCAGTCCTTGAAGTCCGGGATCGCGTGCCGGCGCAACTCTGCATCGAATGCGGGGATTGTGTCTGCCAGATCTCCGATCACAGACAGATCGCACGGGCGCACGCGATCGAGCTGTGCGGGATCGATCTCGAAATGAACGATTTTCGCGTAAGGCGCGAAGCGTGACGGGTCGCCAGTAACGCGATCGTCCAGCCGCGCTCCGAAGACCAGAAGAAGATCGGTCTCGTGCAACGCCATATTCGCAGCACGAGTGCCGTGCATGCCCACCATGCCCAGGTAATACGGAGCTTGCGGTTCAACTGCGCCGAGGCCGTGAACTGTCGCAAATGTCGGAACATTGAGCTTGTTGAGGAGGCGGCGTAACTCAGGAATAGCTCCCGAGAGCTTCGCTCCCGCACCGACCAAAGCAACCGGCTTCGAAGATTGTTGCAGCAGAGCGACTATCGTGTCGGTGAAACCGCACTCGGCCTTTGCATCTGCGGGCCGCGCATGCGGAGTGAACTTTGCCGGGCCTGAGAATTCTTTCTTTGCCTTCAGCAGATCAGTGGGAATGTCGATCACTACTGGCCCCGGACGCCCGCTGCGTGCCCAATAGAAACCCTCAGCGATCACATCGGCGATTTCATCGATCGTACGAACCAGTCGGCTCCACTTGGTGAGAGAAAGAGTGACTCCGAAGACGTCCGTTTCCTGAAAAGCATCGGTGCCGATCAATGCGCTGCGCACTTGCCCTGTAATGCAGACCAGAGGAACGGAATCCATCTTGGCGTCGGCTATGCCGGTGACGAGATTCGTCGCGCCGGGACCGCTGGTCGCCATGGCGACTCCGACTTTCCCAGTGACTCGCGCGTATCCTTCGGCCGCGAATACGGCGCCCTGCTCATGCCGGGTGAGGATGTGCCTCACGCCGCTGCCCTCGAGCGCGTCGTACAACGGCATGATCGCGCCTCCGGGATAGCCGAAGACGAGGTCCACGCCTTCGGCACGCAGGCACTGCAGGACGATGTCGGCTCCCTTAAGCATTCACCACCTGTTTTGTGGATTCCTGGGGAGCAGCCTGCTTTTTTCCTTCTTTCGGGAGCCAACTCATCATGCTACGGAGTTGGGCGCCCACGATTTCGATGGGGTGCTGTTTTTCCTTCTCGCGCAGCTTGTTGAAGTTCGGGCAGCCCGCCTTGTTCTCGGCAATCCATTCCTGGGCGAACTTGCCGGACTGGATATCTGCCAGAGTTTTCTTCATCGCTTGGCGCGTCGCATCACCGACAACCTGCTCGCCACGGGTCAGATCACCATACTCTGCCGTATTCGATATCGAGTAGCGCATGCGTCCCAATCCACCTTCATAAATCAGGTCGACGATGAGCTTCACCTCGTGGAGGCATTCGAAATAGGCGATCTCAGGCGCGTAGCCTGCTTCGACGAGAGTTTCGAATCCCTTCTTGATCAGCGAGGTCAGTCCGCCGCAGAGGACGGCCTGTTCGCCGAAGAGATCGCTCTCGGTTTCTTCTTTGAAAGTGGTCTGCAGCACTCCGGCGCGGGTTGAACCGATGCCGTGCGCGTAGGCGAGACCGAGTTCGTGGGCGCGTCCGCTGGCGTCTTGGTGAATCGCGAGCAGGGCGGGAACTCCTCGGCCTTCGGTGTAGACGCGGCGGACGAGATGGCCGGGACTCTTGGGGGCAATCATGACCACGTCAACATCGGCCGGCGGAACGATGGTTTTAAAATGAATGCTGAATCCGTGCGAAACGCCGAGAACTTTTCCGGGATGCAGGTAGGGCTTGATCGATTTCTCGTACAACTCGCCCTGCGTCTCGTCGGGAGTCAGGATGTGGATCCAGTCGGCGCTCTTGGCGGCCTCATCTGGCGCTACGACGACCATGCCGTCGGCGCGGGCCTGAGCGGCGCTCGGACGGTTGGGGTCGAGACCGATGATTACTTTCTGTCCACTGTCGCGAAGATTCTGGGCCTGGGCGTGTCCCTGGCTGCCATAGCCAAGGATCGCGATCGTCTTGCCCTTTAAGGCGTCGGCCTTGGCGTCGCGTTCGTAAAAAATGGTGACTGCCATCGTGCTCCTCTCGTTGCACCTGTCACGGACTGAAGGAGGTCGCTGACGGGTATGGAATTTCCTGAATGATCCCGTAGGAGCTTCCCAGCCGGAAAACCGACCGGTCGGTCGGTATCTGGAAATGCTACCTAGGCGCGTGGTTGATGTCAAGCTAGAACTGTGGTGCAAGCCTATCTTACGCACTCCGTTGGCTTTCCGGCGATAACTGTTTAGTATGTCGAGCGATGGCACGCGAGACGCTGGTTGATTCCCGGCAGGAAATTCTGCGCACGGCGGCACGCCTGTTTCAGCAGCGCGGCTACGACGCTACCTCGATGAACGACGTGGCGGCCGCGCTGAAATTGAGCAAAGGCGGCCTCTATCACCACTTCCAGAGCAAAGACGAAATCCTGTTCGAGATCATGAATCATGCGATGGAGATTACGCAGGAGCGCGTGCTCGGACCTGTGCGCGGAATAGCCGATCCCGAGGAGCGGCTGCGGTCGTTGATTCGCCTGCACATTGAGGTGGTGCTCAGCCCGCGCGACCGCGAGATCACGGTGATGCTGCACGAAAACCATCCTCTGCCGCCGGGTCTGCGTAAGCGCATTAACGCTCGGAAGAAAGAGTATGTGCATTTCGTTGAAGGGCTGATCGCCGAAGTGCAGCGCACCCGTCGCGGCAAAGGTTCTGTGAGCCCTCGCGCCGCGGCTTTCGCGCTGCTCGGCATGATCAACTGGATCTATCAGTGGTACAAACCCGAAGGAGAGTTGCAAACGCACAATCTCGTGCCGCAGTTCACAGACCTTATGTTCGGGGGAATCCTCGCGTGAAGACGATGTTCGCGAAGCTGGCGGAGATCGATCGGCAACGCTCGCATGCCAGCAAGTTGTATCACGAATTTCTGCGAGTTTCTTCGATGAGCGCGGGAGTTTACGTTCTTGCCGCCGGGGCAACTGACACGCAGCGTCCACACCAAGAGGACGAGATGTATTACGTGGTTCGAGGCCGGGCGCGATTTCGCGCTGGAAATCAGGACACGGAAGTGTCAGCCGGAAGTGTCCTGTTTGTGGCCGCCGAGGTCGAGCATAAGTTCTACGACATTGCTGAGGAACTGGCCGTTCTGGTCTTCTTCGCTCCTCCGGAGAGCTAGATCCACTTGAACTACCGCATCATCCCCATGCCTCCGAATGTCTGGCCTTCCGTGCAGGAGATCTACAGCGAAGGAATCAACACCGGGAATGCGACTTTCGAAACGGAATTGCCGGACTGGGAGAAGTGGGATGGCACCCATCGAAAGGACTGCCGCTTACTGGCCCTAGAAATGGGTGATGAGTTCGAAGACGAGCACCTTGTATTTCTCCCGAAAGCCAAGGTTCTCGGATGGGCTGCTCTGAGCCCCGTCTCCGCACGCCATGTTTACCGCGGCGTGGCCGAGGTTTCGGTCTATGTCGCTGCGGAGGCGCGGGGAAAAGGCATCGGCAAAGCGTTGCTCGATGCCCTAATTCGAGAATCAGAGGCGAATGGCATCTGGACCTTGCAGGCTGGAATTTTTCCCGAGAACAAAGCGAGTCTCGCGCTTCACAAATCGTGTGGATTCCGAGAAGTCGGAACCCGCCGAAAGATCGGAAAATTGGGCGATACCTGGCGCGATGTTCTGCTGCTTGAGCGGCGCAGTTCAGAGGTCAGATTGTAAGATGGCTACTTGTGCGGCGGGATCCAGTAGACCTCTTCTTTGACAGCGCCCTTCTCAACAAATCCACGGCGCTTGAGGATGGCCTTGCTGTGCTCGATCATCTCGGGATGGCCGCAGAGGTAGGCGACCGTGTTGCTGGCATCGAGTTCCCAATGATCGGCATATTTGCGCAGGATGTCATCTGCACGTCCAATCTCGCCTCCCCAATCCGCATGATCCCACGGACGGCTCACCGTTGGTACGTACTTGAACCATGGTAGTTCTTTGTCGAACTGGTTCAATTCTTCGAGATATCCAAATTCGAACGGCCGGCTGGCCCCATTGAGAAGATAGAGCTGATGGGCTCCGTCGAACCGCCCTTCACGCCATTCCTTCGCGAGCCAGCGCACGTAACTGACGAACGGAGCCACACCGGTGACAGTCGAAATCAACAGATGATTCCTGCGACCGTTGTGCGTGTCGAGCGAGAACTTCCCCTTGGGAACTTTCCGCATCAGCAACTCGTCGCCCGGTTGCAGCTTGTAGAGAAGCGGAGTGAGTGCCCCCTCAGGCACGAGCTCGAAGAAGAATTCGACCTCATCTTCGGCAGGCGAAGAGACGATGGAATAGGGCCGCTCGATGCGCCGCCCGTCAGACTCGACACCCAATGTTGCGAACTGGCCGGGGACGAACTTGAACTCGCCTCCGGTTTGAATACGAAACATCCAGAGATCGGGCGCGAAATCGATGCGCTTCGCGACGCGTGCGCGAAAGAATCTCTCGTCGGTCATGCTCTGCTCTCTCAGTCTTTCGATGCGTGTATTCAAAATTGCCAAAATGTCCAGAAACCTGAACAGTCTCCCCGTAGTTTGTATGGATACTTAATTAGATGTCTGGTGGGGCATCGATGACTCCGCTGCAATCCGATGTCCAACCGAACGGTCGTACGGTGAGTTGAGTTGCGATATCCTAGCCGGAATTCAAGCCTTTGGGAAGGGAATTTTTTCGTTCGGCTCGATCAGGATTACACCGGGTAACCGGTTTCAGCGAGCCTGTGAGGCTTCTTCGGCTGCGAGTTGTTCGAGCACTGTCTTCATCGCGCGCAAAACTTCTTCTGCCGCCGAGACTTTAAGCGTGAACTTCAGCATTCCATCAGGGGTGAATTGGGCGCCCTTCTGTCCAGAAACGAATCGCGCCAGCTGCTCGGGATCGACCGCTGCATTTTGGCGGAACTTGAACGTGACCGACTCGCGCTTTCGGTCGATCGCATTCACGCCGACTCGCATGCACAGCAATTTCAGCGAGGCGTAGTCAAGCAGATTGCGGACGGCGGGAGGCGGAGGCCCATAGCGATCTTCCAATTCGGCAGCCACATCGGAAAGCTGAGACTCGGTTTCCACGCCGGCGACCCGTTTGTACATTCGCAAGCGCTGATTCTCCTCCGGAATGTATTCCGCAGGAATGCGGATGTTGAGTCCGAGATTCAGTTGCGTTTCGGCTTCGTCTGGAGCCGCTTCGCCCTTCATCTCGCGGACGGCACGATCGAGCATCTGAGTGTAGAGTTCGAAACCGACGGCTTCAATGTGGCCGCTCTGCTCGCCCCCGAGCAGGTTTCCGGCCCCGCGCAGTTCGAGGTCGAGTGCCGCGATCTTGAATCCGGCGCCAAGGTCTGAGAATTCCTTCAACGCCGCCAGACGCCGGCGCGCGATCGGAGTGAGCTCAACTTCCCGCGGAACGAGCAGATAAGCGTAGGCTCGACGATTCGAGCGACCGACACGACCGCGCAACTGGTAGAGCTCGGAAAGGCCGAGGCGGTCGGCACGGTTGATCAGAATCGTGTTGCAGAGCGGAATGTCGAGACCGTTCTCAATAATCGTAGTTGCGACCAATATGTCGGCCTCATGATGCATGAATTTCAGCATCACTTTTTCTAGCTCGCCTTCCGACATTTGTCCGTGGCCGACGATGATTCGCGCCTTGGGGACCAACTCTTGCAGCTTCGCAGCGATCTCCCAGATGCTCTCGACGCGGTTGTGGACGAAATAGACCTGACCGCCGCGATCAAGTTCCTGTTCGACCGCGGATTGGATCAGCTTGTCATCCCAGCTGGCAACGACCGTTTGAATTGCCATGCGGTCTTTGGGCGGAGTTTCGATCACGCTCATATCGCGCAATCCGACTAGCGACATGTGTAGGGTTCGCGGAATTGGCGTGGCCGACATGGTGAGCACGTCCACCTGCTTGCGCATCTGCTTGATACGTTCCTTGTGGCGCACTCCAAAGCGCTGCTCCTCGTCAACGATGAGCAAGCCGAGGTCGGAGAACTTGAGATCTTTCGAGAGAATCCGGTGCGTGCCGATTAGAATGTCGATCTTTCCGGTTTCCGCTTTTTGCAGAATCTCTTTTTGCTGCTTCGGATTCCGGAACCGGCTGATCATTTCGATGGTGACCGGGAATGGTCCGAAGCGCTGCTTGAACGTTTCATAGTGCTGGAACGCCAGCACGGTTGTCGGTGCCAGAACTGCGACCTGCTTGTTGTCGCTGACCGCCTTGAATGCCGCGCGCATGGCGACTTCGGTCTTACCGTAACCGACATCGCCGCAGAGCAGGCGGTCCATGGGTTGAGTCGATTCCATGTCGTGCATGACGTCGGTGATCGCCTGCGCCTGGTCTTCAGTCTCGTTGTATTCGAATGTGTCCTCGAATTCGCGGACAAATTCACTTCCCGCTGGGAACGCGTGGCCCAGAGCCGTCTTTCGTTCGGCGTAGAGCTTCAGCAATTCCTCAGTCATGTCCTTCATCGCCTTGCGAACGCGAGCTTTCGTCTTAGCCCACGCCTGCGTGCCGAGATGACTCAGCGCTGGCTTGGCGCCTTCCGAGGAGCGGTATTTCTGAATGAGGTCCAGCCGGGTTAGCGGGACGTAGAGGCGGGCGCCCTCCGCGTACTCCAGCAACATGAATTCGGCGTTGCCATCGCCCTGGTTGATCTCTTTCAGGCCTTGGTACTGTCCGATTCCGTGTTCGACGTGGACGACGTAGTCCCCGACCTGCAGATCGCGGAAGTCCGAGAGGAACGCCGAAACCTTCGATTTCTGCCGCTGCGGACGCGATGCCACCGTGTCGGATTCGTCGAACAGATCGCGTGAGCCGAAGATCGCGAGGTGCGCATCGGGAAAGACGACGCCATCGGGCACGTACGCTTTCGCCAGCGTGGTTGTGTTTACCTCACCGGCGAAGTAACTGGTCTCATCGGCATAGCTCTCTCCGCCGCGCGTGCGGCTTCCGAGGCGGAAACCGACGTTGTATTCGGTGAAGATATCGGCGAGGCGTTCGACTTCTCCGGTATTTGGAACCGAAAAGAGAACCTGATTTCCCGCCGCGGTCAGTTTTTGGACTTCTTCGAGCATCGATGGAACAGCGCCATGGAAGCGCGGCGTGGGCTGCGTCAGGAAAGAGACGGTTGCATCCTCTTCGCCGTGAGTGATTCCAAGATGCTCGAGATCGGCACCCGTGAGCGCGCACACCTTTTGCCACCAGTCTTCCGGTGCAAGGTACAAATCCGTCGGACGCACCAGATTTCCCACTCCGCTGCGCTCGTGCGCTTCTTCTACTCGAGTCCAGAAGCGATCGAACTCTGTGCGAAGTGAGTCTGGCTCGTCGAGCAACACGACCGCACGCGGCAGGAGATCGAAGACGGTCCGGTCGGCTCCGGCCACCGGCGCATAAAATTCCCATCCAGGAAATACGGTGACTCCTCCCGATCGGACGGCGGCTTCGACGATTTCCTCCGTGGTTCCTGAGATACGCTTACCGGAAAGACGGGTGTGAATCGCGCCGAGCAACTGATCGCTGACCGGAGTCTCCGTGAGCGGCAGAAGCAGCGCTTCGTCGATCGGATTGGAAGACCGCTGCGAGGTCGGATCGAAGCGGCGGATGGAATCCACTTCATCGCCAAAGAACTCAATGCGGACCGGACGTTCTGCCTCGGGCGAGTAGACATCTAGAATGCCGCCGCGAAGGGCATATTGCCCGGGCATTTCGACCACATCGGCGGAAGCATAGCCAACTGTGTTCAGGTGCGCGAGCAGGTTCTCGACGTCAAACGATTCTCCGCGGCGAAGCGTTCGGGCGAGGTCGGTGTAGTACTCGGGTGATCTCTGGAAAATCGCGGTGGCTGCAATTGGCGATACCACAATCGATGCTTTCCCGGTAGCAATCTTCCAGAGCGCAGTCGCGCGTTCCTCCTGTAGCTCGGGGTGCGGCGAAAGATTCTGGAATGGCAGCACGTCGCGGGCGGGGAGGGAAACGACCGATTCAGGATCGCAAGCGGAAGTCAGCTCGCAGAATCCGCGGAGAACCGGAACGAAATCCTCTGTGGCCCGGTTATCGTTGACGACGACAATCAGCGGACGGTCCGCCGCACGGCGCAAAAGCACGAGCAGCAAGGCTTTCGCGGTGGAAGATAGGCCGGAAACACGTATCCGCCCCGTGCCCTCTTTCAGGTGGGAGGCTGCACGCAAGAAGCCGGGAAGAATTTCAACGTCCGCGAAGAGTTCGCGGACGAAGGGAAGCAGCATCGCAGTCTGATTTTAACAGGAAGAAGCAGGTGGGTAATGGCAGGGAGTTCTAATTTGTTAGGAAATGTCGCGTGCTAACGCACGATGGGTCGACAGGGTACACCGACTGCAGTGGAGTTCGCCGGGATGTCGCGTGTGACGACGCTGCCAGCGCCAACAAGGGCCCAAGCCCCGACGCGACGACGGGGAAGAATGCTGACACCTGTACCAAGCTGAACGCCTTCTTCCAATACGGCGCCGCCAGAAAGATTGCAGCCGGGGGCGATCATGCAGAAGTCTGCAATTTCGACATCGTGGGTGATTGAACAATTTATGTATATAACGACATGCGATCCTATTTTCGCGTCTATTGTGAACCGAGTGCCCGCCATGACTACGGCTCCGGCACCGATTTGGACGGACTTGGGAATCTCAACATCGGGATGGATTAGGGAGGCAAACCTGCATCCCATAGCAGAAAACCTTTTCGCAACCTCGCATCTCACACGCGGATCGCCGATCGCACATACGAACCACACCGAATCGTGCGAGTGTCCCCGCCACTCGTCATTGCCCAGCACACGATAAGCGCTGACCGCAGACCCGGCGAGATTTGGATCTGAATCGAGAAAACCGAGGACGTTCCATTCTTCGTGTTCCGCATTGCAAGCTTCAATCAGCGCGAGGATCTCACGCCCAAGACCCCCTGCCCCCAAAATCACGATGTCTTTCAATTTGCTCATTTCGGCGGTCACTGAACTACGGGATAGTCAACAAACTTCTTCAATATCAGCGAAGGTCCGACTGGTGTTGATTTCAGGAGCGACACGATGCGCTCGGCAGCGTGGCCGTCTCCGTAAAAATTCTCGATGCTTGCTATGGAACGGCGGAACTCAGGACTCAAGGCTTTGGAAATTCCTTTGGCGATCGCTTCCTTTGACGTTCCAACATCGATGATATTGGGCCCGCGCGTCCGGCCTTCCTGGCGGGTTCCGATGTTGACAACCGGCAAGCGAAAACTTGCCGCTTCGATAATGCCGCTGCTCGAATTCCCTACCATCGCAGCGACGTGGCGCTGAACGCTGTGGTACTTGCGATGGCCGAGGTTCGTGACAAAACGGGCGTCTTTCCTGGTACACGCGAATTCTCTTACGCGTTGAATTATGTGATTGTTGTTCGAGTCCGCGTTTGGATAAGTAAACAGGAGAGAATAGCCGGAATCAGAGACGACGGCCAACAAGTTGCCAAGGCTGTCCTCATCACTGTTTTCAAGGGTAACCGGGTGGTACGTAATGAGAAGAGTTTTGGTCAGATCGAGTCCGATAAGGTCTTCGAGTTGAGATTTGGGAAGGGGCTCAAACATGCGGATCGAGTCAATGGCAGGGGAGCTGGTCACATGCACACGCCACGGTTCCTCGCCCATTTGCCGAATGCGGCGCGCATATTCGGCTGTGGCAGCGAAATGCAGATGGCTGAGTTTTGTAATGGCGTGCCGGATTGCGTCGTCGATTGCGCCGAGGGTAAGTTCGCCTCCGTGGATGTGGGCGATGGGGATTCTGCATGGCAGTGCCGCGGTCGCAGCGGATAGCATCTCAAAGCGATCGCCGAGCAAGAGCACGATATCCGGCCCGACTCTCTTAAAAGCCGACGTGAACTCCTGAACGCCAATTCCAATCGCATTGGCCACATCTACGCGAGAGTCGCCTGCCATTCTCATGGGTACCCGCGCGGCAATCGGAAATCCGTCCGCTTCAATCTCCTGAACGGTGTTTCCATATTTCGGATCCAAGTGGCCGGCCGCCACGATCAGAGACAGTTCGGTCTGCGGGTCGGCCTGAAGACAGCGCAGAACCGGGACGTAGATTCCGTAATCTGATCTGCCAACGGTTACAACCCCAACACGGAGGCTCATGCGAGGTCCTTCAAACTGATCAACGCGTCAGATGGAATCTCACGAATTGTTCGTTTGCCGATTACTTCTTTCCACTGTGTCGGCGAGATGCCGGTTCCGGGGCGTTTGAAGGCCAACATTTCACGGGTGACCGCGGTGCCGGAAGGAATAGTGCAAGCAGCGACGAGGCTTCGCCGGGCAACCTCGCGCACGTTTCTCTCGCCCACCTGTGGTCTCTTGATCCCGTCTCCGCGAGCAGCCTCTACTACGCGGATTGCTTGAACTAGATTTCTGAAGTCGTCGGGAGTCAAGGAAACACGATGATCCGGGCCTGGAAGGTTTGTATCGAGCGTAAGGTGCTTTTCAATAATACTGGCTCCAAGCGCGACAGCCGCGATTGCGATCTCATTGCGAAGAGAATGATCGCTAAAGCCAACCGGAACTTTGAATGCATCCCGCAGTGTCTTGAGCACGTTCAAATTCGCGTCCTCTGGGTTTGCCGGATAGCTCGAGACGCATTGCAGAAGCGCGAGTTCCTTGCAGCCGGCCTCTCGCAGCACCTGGACAGCGGCCTGGACTTCTTCGAGGTATGACATTCCGGTCGACAGAATTACTGGTTTCTTCTTGTGTGCTATGAACTCCAATAGCGGTAGAGCCGTGAGATCGCCTGAGCCGATCTTGAATGCTGGTACGCCAATCTCATCCAACAGGTCTATGCTTTCTTCATCAAAACCTGTGGAGAGGAAAAGAATCCCACGAGAAGCGGCGTGGGCGGCCACGGCCCGCGTCATCTCCGGCGGCATTTCCAGCCGGCGAATCATTTCGAGTTGCCGTTCGGCCGTTCCGGTGGTTTCTTTCTGATATTCCGCTTTGGGGGCGGTGGCGGAGATCAGTTTTTCGGCCTTAAATGTCTGGAACTTGATCGCGTCAGCACCGGCTGCAGCGGCGGCATCGATGAGTTTCTTCGCAAGGTCCAGACTGCCATTGTGATTCACGCCAGCTTCGGCAATCACGAAACACGGGCAGCCCTCACCAATCGGCTTGTTACCTACTTCGAAAGATCTCATGCTAAGAGGTTGATTCCGATCACTTCCGCAGATTCATCGAATTGAACTCGCATGCTTTTTAGAAACGAAGCAACCAAGAGTTCTGCAATAGCCCCAGGCTCGATGATAATATTATTGAACTTTGCGGTTGAAGCGCGAACCAAAAGATTCAGCAACGATTCTCCGCATTTCCTGGCAGTGCCTGCATTCATGTTTCAAGTCGAGAAAGTCCTGATCACAGAAGAGTCCACTCTTCGATCGGCGATGCTCTGCATCGACCGCGGCGCTAAAGGCATTGCGCTTGTGGTTAACGAGGATAGGCATCTGATTGCAACTCTCACCGACGGCGATTTGCGCCGGGCCGTCTTGGCTGGACTGAGTCTCGACCTTCCGGTGGCAGATCTAATTCATCGATACCGCTCGCAAGGCAAGCCCAGCCCCGTCAGTCTTCCGGTTAGCAGCACAAACGAATTGATCGTGAGAGAAATGAAGCTGCGTTCCATCCGGCAGGTTCCGCTTGTCGATAACGACGGACGAGTAGTGGATCTGGCGATGCTCGACGAACTGGTCGACGCACCGCCCGGCTTGGTTCACGCTGTCGTAATGGCCGGCGGTTACGGCAAGCGTCTGATGCCGCTGACTGCCGAGATTCCAAAGCCATTACTCCGGGTTGGTGATCGCCCCCTGATTGATCGCTTGATGGAGCAGCTCAAACAAGCGGGTGTTTCGAAGGTGAACATCAGCACCCATTACAAAGCAGAGCAGATTTCTACCCATCTCGGTGATGGAGAGGCATTCGGAATTCCCGTAGATTACGTCGCGGAAGATCAGCCAATGGGTACGGCTGGGGGGCTTTCTCTGATTTCGGGTGAAGAGCCTCTGCTCGTTATTAACGGGGATATTCTGACGGGGCTGGATTTCCGTGCCCTTCTGAATTTTCATTTTGAGCACTCCGCAGATATGACCGTTGCAGTTCGTGAGTACGGTTTTGATGTTCCATACGGAGTAGTTGAGACTGACGGAGTGAACGTCACCGGTGTCACGGAGAAGCCGACGCTTAAGTTTTTTGTTAATGCGGGTATATATCTTGTCTCGACATCGGCACGGCAACTCGTTCCTCCTGGCCAAAAATTCGATATGCCGGAACTGATCGACAAGGTGGTCAAAAAAGGTGGCAAGGTCATCAGCTTTCCGGTTTGGGAGTACTGGCTGGATATTGGGCGTCACGAGGATTATCAGCGTGCGCAAGAGGATGTGCACCAGATCGGGGCGAGGCAGTGAACTGGCGAAACAAGAACGTCCTGGTAACGGGTGCGGGAGGTTTCATCGGCAGCCACCTTGCCGAAGCGCTTATCCACGCGGGGGCAAAGACTCGAGCATTGGTGCATTACAACGGGCAAGGCCGGAAAGGTTGGCTTGATCAGAGCGAGTACAAGGAAGAGATGGAGATCGTCGCGGGCGACGTTCGTGAGATTGACAGCGTCCGGGTCGCTCTCAAGGGCGTTGACGTAGTATTTCATCTGGCCGCGCTTATTGCCATTCCTTACTCCTATATCTCGCCCTCCTCGTACGTAAGCACGAATATTGTTGGGACGCTGAACATCCTTCAGGAATCGCTGCGGAGTGGGGTAGAGCGAATCGTGCATACTTCAACCAGCGAGGTGTATGGAACTGCAAGAGAGATTCCGATCTCAGAGGAGCACCCGTTGCAGGCTCAGTCGCCGTACTCAGCGACCAAAATTAGCGCGGATAAGCTGGCAGAATCCTTTCACCGTTCTTTTGAACTGCCGGTTAGCATCGTGCGGCCCTTCAATACCTACGGTCCTCGCCAATCGGCTCGCGCGATTATTCCGACAATCATTGGACAAGCTCTCGCAAATGAGCCGATTCGCATCGGCAATGTGTCTCCCACCCGGGATTTCAATTATGTCGCGGACACGGTGCGCGGTTTTCTCATGAATGCAGAAAGCGAAAAAGCTGTAGGGCAGGTCATGAATTTGGGCTCGGGCAAAGAGATATCGATTGGCGAACTTGCAAGGACGATTTGCGGGATGATCGGAGCGGAATGCCATATTGTCCAGGAAAACGATCGCATTCGGCCTCTTGGAAGTGAGGTCGAGCGGCTTTGTGCGATGAGCGACAAAGCCGAACAGCTTGCCGGTTGGCGTCCTGAAGTGAGTTTGCAAGACGGATTGGCGAAAACCATCGCCTGGATGCGTTCCAATATCGAGTACTACCAATCAAAAGTCTATGTAGTTTAGTCGCGTTCTATAGCATGGGCGAGTTGAAAACAGAGTCGATTTCCATTCCGCTCTCGGTCCCCGAAATTCAGGGGAATGAGTGGAAGTATGTGAAGGATTGCCTCGATACGGGGTGGGTTTCTTCGGTCGGGGAGTATGTCGGACGATTCGAGCGCCTGATCGCCAGCGCGGTCCAAGCGCCTTTCGCTGTCGCGACCAGCAGTGGCACTTCGGCTTTGCACGTGGCGCTTCTCGTCAGTGGGGTTGAGCCGGATGATGAGGTCCTCGTCTCCACTCTCACCTTTATTGCTCCTGTGAACGCTATCCGGTATGCGGGAGCGTGGCCCGTTCTGATTGATGCAGAACCGGACTGCTGGCAGATCGACACGCAGAAGCTGACAAACTTCTTGCGAATGAATTGCGAATTCTCTCGCGGGGAACTACGTAATCGCAGAACGGGAAGACGCGTCAAGGCGATTCTGCCTGTGCATATCCTTGGTCATCCGGCGGACATGGATCCGATCCTGTCTGTTGCGCGGGAATTTGGCCTCGTGGTGATTGAGGATGCGACAGAATGTCTTGGCGCGAAGTACAAGGGGAAGCACACGGGGACGATCGGGGATATCGCCTGCTTCAGCTTCAATGGCAACAAAATCATCACGACCGGCGGAGGCGGGGCGATCGTCACCTCAAATCCGAAATGGGCAAGCCGGGCAAAATATCTGACTACCCAGGCGAAAGACGATCCCATTGAATATGTGCACAACGAGATCGGCTATAACTACCGTCTGACCAACATTCAGGCCGCGCTTGGCTGCGCTCAAATCGAGAGGCTTGACGATTATATCGATACGAAGCGGACAATTGCCGAACGCTACCGCAACGGTTTGAAGGACATTCCCGGGGTTGTCACAATGCCCGCAGCACCGTGGGCTGAAAGTATCTTTTGGCTCTACACCATCCTCGTGAACGAAGAACATTTTGGGATGGATTCCAGATGCCTCATCAAAGAACTTGAGGCCAGATCGATTCAAACACGTCCCCTCTGGCAACCTATGCATCGCAGCCCGGTCCACTCCCGATGCGAGGCCTCTTCGTGCGAGACGGCGGACCGCCTTTACTCGCAGGCAGTGAGCCTGCCATGTTCCGTTGGTTTAAGCGAATCTGATCAGGGGTATGTTATTGCATCGATTGCTCAGCTGGCCGAGATCCGACGAGGAAAGAGCGCGTAACAGTAATAAAGCCGAGGTCAGGTTCTTTATCCCACATCAGAATTGCCGTTAAGATTCGTGCCGCAGCTTTCTTTCCAGCGCCCGCCACTGTTCTTCTGTATCCAGATCAACTGCTTCGTGCTCGGGAGATATTGCTCCCAGCATCCGCTTGCATTTCAGGGAATGCTCCTTGAGGATCTTTTCCGTCCGGGCCAGGAATACACTCCCATCAGCGTGGTAGGCGCGGGGGAGTTGCTGCCGACAGGGGACTTCGGTTTTGTCACCCATGCTCGGTCGTAGTAATCCGCCAGAATCCTCGAAATAAACCCAGTATGGATTGTATTCCGTCGGAACGGGGCGCACCGACATGACGCTGTCTACATCGTGTTCCCATAAGAGAGAAATGCAGTAGTCAATACTCGCTGAGCTGCGCAGCGGGCTGGTGGGCTGCAGAAGACAGACTGCATCGTAACTCAGCCCCTGATCCCGAACCCACTGGATGGCGTGCAGTACTACGTCGATCATTGGAGTCGAGTCGACAGCAAGTTCGGCAGGCCTGAGGAACGGAACTTCTAGACCGGCTGCTTTGCCGATCGAAGCAATTTCGGGATCGTCGGTGCTGAGCAGGATTCGAGACAAGCCCGTTGCGCCCCGCGCGGCATCTGCCGTGTAGGCCAGCAAGGGCTTGCCTGCCAGCAAACGAGCGTTTTTTCGCGAAATGCCTTTCGATCCACCGCGGGCCGGGACGAGGCCTAGAACTGTGCCTCGTCCTCTTTGAGTTTCCATAGTTCTGAAGAAGATAGCAGGTTGCTTGTCTTAACCGCGCATGTCGCTCGACGTGCCTCCCGCTGCCGGGACGTAGCACTTCAGCGTGTAATCCATCACCATGCGGTCTGCGTTGAAACGCCACCCCAGCGTTCGGATCGTCCGTTTCATGCGCTTGATCCAGCCCCGAGGAAGGCCATCGCGATCGCGCTGGTAATAGAGCGGTATCACTTCTTCCCGAAGTGCGCGTAACAGATCCTCCCCATCGCGGGAATCGTGGACGCTCATGTTGGAATGAGTTTTGCCGCTTCCAATGGC
Source organism: Candidatus Sulfotelmatobacter sp. (assembly GCA_035277905.1). Lineage (GTDB taxonomy): Bacteria > Acidobacteriota > Terriglobia > Terriglobales > Acidobacteriaceae > Sulfotelmatobacter. The sequence continues at coordinate 45,261 of DATEJO010000036.1, read as the reverse complement.
AAATCCGTTGATGCCATCAAACGCTTCGGCCCACCATCCGTCCAGAATGGAGAGATTGAGACCCCCGTTGAGAACGACCTTCTGGCCGCTGGTTCCTGAAGCTTCCAGCGGACGCCGTGGATTATTCAGCCACACGTCTACGCCTTGCACGAAGCGGCGGCCGACGTTGATGTCGTAGTCCTCGACGAAAACGAACTTGTCGCGGAACATCGGGTCGCGCATCAGTTCGGCAATCTGCTGCAGAACGCGCTTGCCCGGTTCGTCCAGCGGGTGCGCTTTGCCGGCAAAGACAAACTGCACAGGACGATTCGGATCGTTCACCATCGATGCGAGGCGTTCGATGTCCGTCAGGATCAGATTCGCTCGCTTATACGTCGCGAAGCGGCGAGCAAAGCCGATCGTGAGAGCATCAGGGCTCAGAACGCGCTCAAGGCGCTGCAACACTTCGTGGGACTCGCCTCTCCGCTCGGCCTGATCTACCGCCCGCTTACGAACGAACTCAATCAGCTGCGACTTGAGGTTCAGGTGCGTCTCCCAAAGCTCGCCGTCATCGACATTCTCGATTCCCAGCCAGGTCTTCGCTTCGCTGCCTCGCTGTAACCAGTCGGTTCCGAGATGGCGGTCGTAGAGTCGGAACATCTGGGGAGCGAGCCACGATGGGACGTGCACGCCGTTGGTGATGTGTCCGATGGGAACTTCGTCCTCCGGCTTGCCTCGATAGAGTCCGGTCCACATGGCACGAGAAACTTCACCGTGCAGCGCCGAGACAGCGTTCGCGCGACGCGAGAGGCGAAGCGCGAGAACGGTCATGCAGAAGAGTTCGTCCTGATTGCTGGTGTTCTCGCGGCCGAGACCCAGCAGACTTTCCTGGGACAGGCCTAATTGTTCGCGGAGCGGTCCGATATGTTCTTCCACCAGTTTGGCATCGAAGCGGTCGTGGCCAGCAGGAACCGGAGTATGCGTCGTGAAGACGACTTCTCGGGAGACTCGTGGGACGGCTGCATCGAATCCGATGCCTTCATCCTCCATACGCATGCGGATCGCTTCCAAAACCGCGAATCCGCTATGGCCTTCGTTGAGGTGAAGAACGCCAGGAGAGATGCCCAGAGCTTTCAGGGCGCGCAGGCCGCCGACTCCCAACAACACTTCCTGTCGGATCCGGATGCGCAGATCGCCGCCATACAGCCGTGACGTCAGCTCGCGATCCTCAGGGGCGTTGCCTTCCACATCCGAATCGAGCAGCAAGAGATCGCGGCGTCCAACTTTGACTCGCCAGACCTTTGCCTGAATGCGGCCGCTGCGAGTTTCGATCTCAACTACCACGGGGCGCCCATCTCTTCCGATCGCGACTTCCATCGGTAGTTGATTGACGTCCGTCTCCAGGTACTCTTCGCGTTGCCAGCCGTTGAGATCGAGACGCTGGCGGAAATATCCCTGGCCGTAAAACAGTCCGATGCCTACGAGTGGAATATCGAGATCGGATGCGCTTTTGATGTGATCGCCCGCAAGAACTCCCAGACCGCCGGAATACACCGGTAGTGACTCGTGCAATCCGAACTCGGCGGAAAAATATGCGACAGGATGCGGACGGAGAACGCCAGCGTGCCGCGTGCCCCAGGTACGATCCGCCTCGAGATATTCGAGCATCCGGCGGTAGGCGTAGTTCACGCGACTATGGAGCATGAGCTCGGCAGCTCGCGTTTCAAGCTTCGAGAGCGGAAGTTCGCTCAACAGAGCGATCGGATTGTGGTTCAGCTCACTCCACCGCGCCGGATCAAGGTCAAGGAAGAGGCTTGCGGAATTATGATCCCAACTCCACCACAGATTTCGCCCCAGCGCCCAGAGACGTTCCTGAAGGGGCGCGATGAAACGATCGAGCGTCCGAGCTTCGCTCACAACCGGAGCGACTTGTCTCGCGACCTCCGACAACATCCTGATTTCGTCGTCGCTAAAGACGCGCGCTTCAATCGTCTGCACCACTAGAACGCCCTGCAGGATGCCGCGATCGATCAACGGCACGCCTAAGAAAGACTGGTAGGCATCCTCTCCGGCGTCGCGGAAGTATTTGAACCGAGGATGATTCTTTACCTGGCTTACTGCTACCGGATGAACCTGTTCCGCGACAAGGCCTGTCAAGCCCTCGTGGACGGCCATCCGCAAGTTGCCGATGCACTCGCGACGAAGCCCGACAGTGGCGGCCAACACGAGGTTGGCGCGATCTGGTTCAAGCAAGTATGCCGAACACACATCGGTGCGGAACCTCTTAGCGATCAAGGCCACGAGGTTCATTAACGTCTCTGCCGACTGGCCGCCTTCAGCAGCCAGATTCGCAACTTCCTCGGCGGTGAGCACATTGCTGACTGCCGCAGGTGAGGAGTTCTGATCCGTTTGTTCTACTGTCTCGTATCCGTCCAATCTGGTTTGCTACGCCTCCACACGTCTCTCGTTCGTTGAATTATGGCGATGATCAACAAAGAAGGATTCCAACTATTGTACGGGCTATCCGCGAAATTGCGAACCATGGCCGCATCGAAAAAAGAAATCGTTGCTGTCAGCATTTGCGGACGTTCCGGTTTCAAGCCCTTCCCCCGCGGGGCAGAGAGCGAGGCCTTTCAAAGATTGCCGCACTGGCGCTTCGCGAAAATGATAGAATTTCGAAATCCTGTCACCCAGCCTGGGCAGAGTTGGCATCCCACGTGTCTCTATTCGACGGAACACATAGGATCGAATCGCAGCTTGCGGCCGATGTGCCACGTTCGTCGGTCCGATTTCGCCGCTTGTGCGGTGGTAGGCGTCCACAGATTTTTACGACCTTGAGAATTGAAAGCTGACAATTCCACTTGCCAGAATTAATGACCGAAGTCGTGCCTCTTAGCCTCGTCATTGAGATCGGGGGGATGCCAGTGCGCGTGAATACGACCGACGCTGGCTTCATCGCCATACTGCAGGATCGCTATTCCGGATTTATCAGCCGATCCGACCGCCCAGAAATTGAATTCGATGTTGATATCTCGTCCAGTCACTTTCCGAATCCGGACGATGATGTTCGTGTCACTCAGCAGCATGGCCGCTGGAGGTTGCAGCGTGGCGATTTTCGGGCCGAATGGGAACCGGCAAAGCGCCGCGGCTGGATTAGGCAAACTGCAAATCCATATTCGATTGACGCGGTGTTCCGCATCGTTCACACACTTGTTCTCGCTAGACAAGGCGGATTTCTTCTGCACTCTGCGAGCGCGATCCGTAACGGAAAGGCATTCCTGTTCGCCGGCGTCTCAGAAGCGGGTAAAACCACGATTTCGAGGCTGGCTCCTCCTGATGTGACGCTGTTGACCGACGAAATCTCCTACGTGCGCAAACAGAATGAGGGGTATATCGCCTACGGAACTCCTTTTACGGGGGAGCTTGCCAAACTGGGAGAAAACGTTTCGGCGCCGGTTTCTGTGCTCTATCTTCTGTCGAAGGGAGCGGAAAATCGCATCGAGCCTGTAGCCCAAGCCGAGGCAGCGCGTTCTTTGCTTGCCAATCTCCTTTTTTTCGCGGAGGATGAGGAACTGGTTCAGGCAACTTTTCATTCTGCATTTGAATTCGTGAGCCGGGTGCCGGTTCGCCGGCTGACGTTTTTTCCGGATAGCCGGGTATGGGAGTTGATTGGATGAGCAGCATATATGTGGCACGAAATCCCCGAGTGGCGGCGCGCGGTCTGGGCGGCGAGATGATGATCATGTCCGGACGCGATTCCACGCTTTTCACCTTGAATAAGACCGCGACAATTCTGTGGCAATCCGCGGATGGTGAAACTCCGCTAGAAGAAATTGTCACGCAAAAGATCTGCAGCGAGTTCGACGTGGATCCGAAAGAAGCGATTCATGACGCCGAGAGTCTTGCCCGCGAACTGGCCAGCCACGAAATTTTGCAGGTATCGGAAGCGCCGATTCACCAGAGCTATTCCGGAACGGACAATTCCAAATGAGTGGACTGCTCGAGGAGATGACCAATAAAGCGTTGGCGTTGAACATTCCGCTGAATGTTCAACTCGACCTTACGTATCGTTGCAACGAGAAGTGTGTCCATTGCTATCTCGATCACAACGATCACGGCGAGATGACCACGGCGGAAATCAAGCATCTCCTCGACGAAATGGCAGAGGCCGGCGTTTTTGTGCTGACCATGAGCGGCGGAGAAATTTTTCTGCGTAAGGATTTTTTCGAGATTCTGGAGCACGCACGACGCCTGATGTTCTGCGTCAAGTTGAAGACGAATGCCGTATTGATCCGTGAGCGCGAGGCAGCGCGAATTCGAGATCTGGATGTTGAATCGATCCAGATCAGCATCTACTCTCATCGTCCGGAAGTGCACGACGCCATCACGCTGATTCCGGGTTCGCTGAAGCGATCGATCAACGCGATTCGATTCCTCAAGTCGCAGGGATTGAAAGTCATCATTGCGAACGTACTCATGACCCAGAACATGCTGGACTATCCGGGCGTGCGAGCCTTGGCGGCGGAATTGGGCGTTGAATGTACGCTTGATCCGACAGTAACGCCGATGATGGACGGCAATCGTTCGGTTCTGAGCCTTGGAGTCGACACAAACGCATTGCGCGACGTGTTTCGGGATTCGGCGCTGGTCGGCGATGTCGACGAATTCTGTGCGATTCCGGCAAAGGCTGGCGAGAGCGAGCTTGACGCCACGCCGTGTAGCGCGGGACATTCTGCGTGCTACGTTTCGCCCTATGGCGATGTTTTTCCCTGTGTCCAATTCCCGCTCCCGACTGGAAACGTAAGGAAGCAACGGTTCATCGACATCTGGCGGCATTCCGACCTGATGAATGATGTTCGATCAATTCGCATTAAAGATCTCACAACCTGTTCTTCCTGTACGCACGCCGCGACTTGCACGCGATGCCCCGGTCTTGCATATATGGAGGGCAATATGCGTGGGCCGTCCTCGCAGGATTGCGAGAAGTCGTTCGCCAGAACTGGAATTCCGTCGGCTAATATGCTGGCCAAGAAACGCACGGGAGCTAGTCTCGTGCAGATTCGTCCCGCCGCGCTGCCCGCGGGTGCGATTGCGTAAGATTGACTTCAGCACTGTCGACTACGGAGATATCGGCCGAGATCGCCGTGAAAGACTCGACGCGCGGCAACGAGTGGCTGCTTCTTCTCGCAGTATCCTCCATAGACTCACCCGAGGTAAAAAGTGCGCGGCTTCGATCTATCCTCGCGCAGCCTCTTCGGTGGAATGAAGTATTCAATCTCGCTGATCGGCACGGAGTTCACCCACTGTTATTTCAGGCCCTCTCGAGCGTCGCGGACGCCGTCCCGGCGGAGCCCATGCGCTTCCTCATGCAGCAATATCAAGCCAATCTGCATAAGGCCCTATTTCTATCTCGCGAGTTGATAAGCATCCTCGACTGCCTTGACGCGGCTGGAATCGAAGTAATTCCGTACAAAGGGCTCCCGCTGGCAGAGACACTCTATGGGGATATCGCTCTACGCCAGTCTGGCGATATCGATCTGCTGATCCATCCATGGGATCTTGCACGAATACGTCAGAACCTATCTCCGCTCGGTTTCGTGTCCCACGAGAATTTCTCGGCTGCTCAGGAAAGAGCTTATTTGAAGTCCGGATATGAATCTGCGTTCGATGCGCCGGCGGGAAAAAACCTGCTGGAAGTGCAGTGGGCGATCCTGGCGGGTTTTTACTCCGTCGATTTCGACCTGAACGCAGTTTTTCGGCGCGCCGTGACGACCACCGTTGCCGGACGTGAAATCAAGAGTCCCGCACTCGAAGACCTCTTCATCATTCTCACCTTGCACGCTGCTAAGCATGTCTGGGGACGGCTCATCTGGCTTTGCGATTTAGCGCGCATGATGACTCTTCCTCAACTTGACTGGCACCAGATCACATCCCAGGCTGAAGAACTCGGGATCGCGCGCATCCTGTGTGTAGCGGCCTTTCTTGTGAATCGGCTTCTCGCCGCCCCGATTCCCGATGCGATCGCGAATCTGCCGCGGGACAACGAGGTGCCGGCGCTAGTGGATGAGATCAGTGGATACATCGAGAGCGAGACAGAATATGACGTCGAGTCTCCCGCCTATTTTCGGCTTGTGTGGCGGTTACGCGAAAGAACGCTCGACCGGTTGCGCTTCCTGTCTCGTCTGGTTTGGACGCCCGGCCCAGGAGATTGGGCAATTGTTCGCCTTCCCGGCGCGTTGTTCCCTTTATACCGCGTGGTGCGCCTGTGTCGGTTGGCAGCGAAGGTGGTCCCTCAGTAAATTTGTCGACCGGCACTGTGCAGGCCGCCGACAACCACATTGCTGTCCCACTTCGGAAGGTAGAGAACAAACATGGCTGCGCAGCCGAGCAGAGGCACAAACAGGCCTGCCTGGAGTGTTCCGAATCGAGTCCCGGCCAAGCCAACGATCCAGGGAAGCAATGCTCCTCCGATGTTCGACAATACGAACATCAAGGCGGCGATCTGTGATGAGGCCGGCCCGAATTCTCTGGACAACATCCCGATCGAAATCGGATAGACGCAGGAAAGGCCGAATCCTGCGGCGCAGGCGCTGAGGAGCACGCCGGAAAGTTCGTGCGAAAGCATCAGGCCACCCGTTCCGGCGCATGCGAAGATGAGTCCTACGCGCACGAGGATGACCTCTTTCGTGCGTCGAAGCAGGACCGGAGCTAATAGTCTACCGGCCATCAACGACGCATAAAAAAACGAAGGCGTGATCAGCGATGTCGACGGACTGACCGTGCCGAGTGTCTTTGAGTAGGACGCGACCCATCCCCCGAATCCGTTTTCCGTACCCACATAAATGAAGAACACGGCCGCCAGAGACAAGAAAGGCAACAGCCTGGAGTGAACGATGGGAAATACTTCGATTCGCGGATGAGTTGCGACCGGCGGTTCCACGACGGATCTGGGCATCAGCGCGAATCCAACCGCAACTAGCAGACAGCAGGCAGAGAGCAACGCAAGGAAAAACGGAATGCGGTGAGCCTTGAGCGCGGCCGCTACGAGAAATGGTGAGGTCACCGCTCCCGCGCTCCAGCAGAAATTCAGCCAAGTCAGTCTTGCGCCCCGCTGTTTCGGATTCGATTCAGCGACCAGCAGATTTGCAGCGGGAACGGCGATTCCAAGCCCTGCGCCGAGTCCAGCGATACATGCAATGCCAAGGGCTTTGGGGCCGGTAAATAGGAAAGCCAGGGATGCGCCGGTAAGTACAAGTCCGAACTTGATTGAGAAACGGAATCCGCGGAAGGCGACGACCAAACCGGACAGTGCTACTGCGATGGTTGCAGCGATGTATTGGTCCGTGAAAAGGGCTCCGGCTTGCGAGTAGTCCAGGGACCACCGGGTGGAAAGCACCGGGAGCATGGGTCCGAGAAGCACATTCGCGATTCCGATCGGGAGAAAGGAAGCGTACGCAGCCCAAGTGAGAAGGTTGGCAGAGCTTGAAGCTTCCTGAGTTCTTGCGGAAGACGCTGCTGCCTGCGAGGATGGCATGCCGCAATTTGAGAGGAGCCCGAGCCTAGCAAGCCCCGCCCGGAGCTTTTCCCGTGGATTCCCGTACGATCAACTCGGGCTCAATCGCGATTTCTGCTGTGCATTCCTTCATGTTCTCGATACGTTCGAGCAGACTTTGTGCCGCGACTTCTCCCATGCGGTTCAGAGGCTGCCGGACCGTCGTCAGGCCGGGAGTATGGAAAGAAGCCCCGGGAATATCGTCAAAGCCAATGACGGAAATATCCTGAGGCACACGCACTCCTTGTTCCTGGAATGCCCGGATGGCTCCGATCGCAGAAATGTCGTTGTAAGCAAATAAGGCGGTAAAGGGCTTCCCCCGCGAGAGAAGTTGTTTGGCAAATGGATAGCCCAGCTTGGGCGTGGGATCGTCTGAATCGATCTGGACCGTAAGTTCCGGATCAATCTGCAGGCCGAGTTGTGCCGCAACACGGCAAATCGCTTCCCATCGGTCCTTCGCGTCGGAGCTTAGCGGATTGCCTTTCATAAAAGCAATGTGCTTATGACAAAGATCTTTGAGATGCTTCAAAGCCAGGTTGGCGGCTTTTTCGTGGTCAAGGACAATGTTCGTGACGCCCTTGAGTCGCTTGTGACCCGCTATAGCAACCGTCGGCAGCATGGGCGCTTCTTCCACGGTTGTGTCGACGGTGATGATGCCTTCCACGCCGCGCTCGGAGAGAAGCTGTGCGTAACGATTCAGAAGTACCGGGTCGTGCCGGTGCACAACGGTCAGGAAGAAGTAATTGCGGCTGCGGAGATATTGCTCGATTCCGCTGATGATCGGAGAACTATAGGAGTCGCCAATCTCTTCCGCGATTACGCCAATCGTATAGGTGCGCTTGTTGCGGAGGGTGCGCGCAAAAAAATTCGGCCGGTAATTCAGCTCCTTGGCGGCGGCGCGAATTCGATTCTTGGTTTGCTGAGGAATCGAACGGGCGGACGGCGAGTCGTTGAGCACCGCGGAGACTGTTCCGGGGGTGAGGCCCAAATACTGGGCGACTGCCTTGAGCGTGACTACTTCTGGTTTTTGGTCCGGCTTTTTTACCTGAACCATAGGGTCGTAAATCGTTTTAATTCCCTCAACTTGAAGCAAGGAGATTTTATCAGAGCCGCACTATTTGTCAGTGATTTGGCACACGCTATTGTCTTGACAACTCGCGCCGGCTTAGGGCGTTCACCCCTCATGCTTTGGCGTAACGCTCGCTGTTGGGCTTCGAACCACTCAACGCGAAGAACAGAATGTACAGATAACAGATCACTGGAAGAAAGAATGCGTGATGGATGCCAATATGGTCCGCGATCCAGCCTTGTGCAACCGGAATGATCGCTCCTCCGACGATCGCCATAATCATGATTCCGGATCCATCGCCAGTCAGGGGACCGAGTTCCGCCACTCCAAGCGTGAAGATACTCGGGAACATGATCGAATTGAAGAATCCCACCAGGATGATGCTCCACATTGCGAGGTGCCCGGTGCTCAACATTGATATCGCCACGAGGATGCTCGTTGAGATCGCGCAAACACCAAGTAATATCCCGGTATTTGCTTTCGCACTGCCTCCACGGAGCAGCGCCACCACCGCGATGGCTGCCGTCGCTACAGCAACCAACATGAACAAGGGACGTCCCGCTACTACCAGCCACGCGAGCCACGTTAGATTCGGCAATCCCGGTTGGTATGCGGGAGGCATATGGCTCTCAATCGGATAGGACAACAGGATCAACGCAATGCTGATAGCTGTGACCAGACCCATGTACTTCGCTTTGGCACCAGCGAGAAAACTCGAGCCGATGAATCTGCCCAGCATTGCGCCGCCCCAGTAGAACGCTACGAAACTTGCGCCCAATTTTTCAGCAAGCCCAGCGATTTCGGATTGGCTGAAATAGTTCACAAGAAAGCTGCCGATGGAAACTTCAGCTCCCACGTAAACGAAGATCGCGATCGCACCGAAAATCAGATTCGGATGTCGCCAGACGGAATCGCTCACCTTCTCTCCCAGTTGGTGTTGTGCATGCTTAATCTTCGGTAATTTGAAACTGCCAATCGCGATCGCCAGAACCACGAGAGCAACTCCCAATCCAACATAGGGAGTCTTTACCGTAGCAGCCTCATGCAGTCGGTATGCTTGGAGCGCGTCCGGTGCGAGCGCACGGATCTCGGCAATCGTTTTTGGCGCGGCGCTAAGAATGAACAAGCTCCCAAAGAAGGGCGCGAGGAAGGTTCCCAAAGAGTTGAACGCCTGAGTGAGATTGAGGCGACTTGAAGCGGTCTCAGGCTTCCCCAATACCGTGACGTAGGGATTCGCGGCTACCTGCAAGCAAGTAATGCCCGCAGCCAGAACAATCAGCGCTCCCAGGAATAACGGATACGAAGGAATGCTGGCCGCCGGAACGAACAGAAATGCGCCCGCACCCATAGTAAGCAAACCAACAACCATCGACCGCTTGTAGCCGATCCAGTCGATGACCTTGGCCGACGGGATGGAGAAGACAAAATACGCTCCAAAGAACGCGGAGTTGATCAGCATTATTTGAGCGTAGTTCAGGTCAAAAATCGATTTCAGGTGCGGCACCAGAATGTCGTTCAGGCAGGTGAGGAATCCCCACATGAAGAACAGCGTCGTCACTGTCGCCAACGGAGCGGTGTAACTCTGGCCCGGGGGAGACGGCGCGCTGCTGGTTGTTGTCGTATTGGGGGCTGTTATGGCCATGGTTATTAGTTCATCCTTGGAGCGCTATAAATGACATTAACGCCGTCATCATACATCGGCGACCCTTGATTCTGCTTGTTTTTCTTCGGTGCGAACGCGGATACGGCCTCTACAAAATCGATTCTCTAGCTTGACATTACTTCTGGCTTGCCGGACACTTCACTCGATTCCAATCGCCATCATTTTCGCAGGTCTACCCATGTCCAAGGTCTTGGTCTGTGTGGTTGCGTGCCTCTTCCTGTTTGTCATTCCTGCACTGTTCGCGCAAGAAAAAAACAGCACTGTAGTTGTTTTCGGCGAGGCCGGATTCCCAGCCGCCGACTCGGTTACGCCCTCATACCAGCAATTGGAGTCAATATTCTCAGGGGCAAGCTTTGCAGACGCCGATCATCTGAGCGGAGCCTTGGCGGGAAACGCCGCCCGCCTTTTGGTTTTGCCCTACGGCTCAGCTTTTCCCGAAGCGTGCTGGCCCGCCATCAAGCAGTTTTTGAATCGTGGCGGCAACCTGCTGGTGCTGGGCGGAAGGCCATTCACGCGGGCCGCCTATCGCGACGGTTCCGGTTGGCACCTCCGCGAATATAGCGTGCGATTCATACGGCCCCTGATGATCGACCAGTATCAGGAGACTCCGGGCTCCGACGGCCTGAAGTTTGGAGCGAATCCCGAGTTAACTTTTCAGATCAGCCCATTCCGCTGGAAGCGCGCTTTCAGCCCGGTGATCCGTCTCAGCGCTGTCGATCTCTACCATCGCGGAGGTTCGGCAGGCTCGATTGATGCCAGGCTCGATTCGCTAGCGTGGGGCGTTAAGGATGGAATCAAGCTCTCCGCTCCGGCGATTCAAGTCGATCATTATCGAAATGGCTTCGACGGAGGGCGCTGGGTCTTCGTGAACGGGGACCTTTCCTCGGACTTCTTCGAGAACTCCACTCTGGTCAAGTCTCTCGCTCAACGAGCGATGCAGGGAGAAGAAGAATTCACGGTGCGACCTGTCCTGCCATTGTATTTGCCGGGAGAGCCAGTCGAGTTTCAGGTCGCTTGGCATGCCGCCACGGCGCTTGCAAATCCGGGCACGGTAACAATCAAAATCTATCCGGAATCTCAGCCGGGCAGGGCTTCGACCGTGACTGCGGCTATCCCCGCGAATGCGCCTGTTGTTATTCCACCGCCAAGCGGCAGGGGGCTTTTTGTCGCAGAGGCGAAACTGATGGATGGAGGTCGTGAGCGTGCGATCTATCACTCCGGGTTCTGGATTCGCGACGAAGACTATCTCCGCTCCGGCCCCCGGTTGAGCGTCAACCACGATTACTTTGAACTCGATGGGCATCCACTCGCAGTTATCGGCACGACATACATGTCAAGCGAAGTGCAGCGCTTGTTCTTCGAACATCCAAACGTTTACGTATGGAACCAGGATCTGGCCCAGATTCACGATGCCGGGCTGAATATGATCCGCACCGGCTGGTGGACGGGTTGGGATAAATTCTGCGACGAAAACGGCCAGCCTTATGAACGTACGCTGCGGACGCTCGAAGCGTATCTGATGACCGCACGCAAGTACGACCTGCCGGTGCAATTCAACTTCTTTGCGTTTCTTCCCGACGTGCTGGGAGGCCAGAATGCCTTCCTCGATCCGGAGGCGGTTCGCAGGCAGCAAACTCTGATTTCCGCCGTCGTCGCGCGTTTTCACGATGTGCCATATCTTGCCTGGGATCTGATCAACGAGCCGAGCTTCTCGCAACATTTGTGGACGATGCGTCCCAACGGCGATCCCATCGAATTGGCCGAGTGGAATGCTTGGCTGAACCAACGCTATCCGGACAAAGCAAAGCTGGTAGCACTGTGGAACGTTCCTTACGGTTCCGTCAGCGGGACCGTTCCTCTTCCGTCAGACGATGAGTTCGCAGCACGAGGAATGTACACCGGTACGAACTCGTTACGGGTTCACGACTACTATCTTTTCGCGCAGGAAATGTTCGCGAAGTGGGTTCGTACTATGCGTGAGACGATTCGCGCAGCCGGATCTCAACAACTGGTTACGGTAGGTCAGGATGAAGGTGGAATTCAGGATCGGTTATCGCCGGCGTTCTGGGGACCGGAGGTGGATTTCACGACTAATCATTCCTGGTGGCAAGACGACTACCTCTTATGGGATTCGTTGGCGGCCAAGCAGCCGGGCGAAGCGATGCTGATCCAGGAAACCGGGCTGCAACGCGGATTGAATCTCGACGAAACTGCACGGCGCAGTCCCGATAATGAGGCTGCTCTTCTCGAACGGAAAATTGCGTCATCATTCATTCAGGGCTCGGGAGCGATCGAGTGGTTGTGGAACACGAATTCCTACATGACCGAGAGCAACGAAACTCCGATCGGAGCCGTGCGGACCGATTACACCGAGAAGCCTGAGGCGCTGTTGCTGCGCGCATTTGGCCGATTTGCTCCGGTCTTGCAGGATCACCTTCGAGACCCAAAGCAAGCTCCAGTTGCGATCGTTACTTCACAGGCCACGCAGTATTCCGTGATGGGTGACTTTCAATTGGAAGCCCAGCGGCGTGCCGTGCGCGCCCTGGCGTATTCCGTTCATGTTACGCCTTACATACTTGCCGAGAACCAGATCGAGAAGCTGGGCTCGCCAAAGCTGGCGATTCTCCCCTCTCCCCAGGCATTGAGCGACGATGGATGGCAGGAGCTCATGAGGTACGTCGAGGCGGGTGGAAATCTACTCATCACCGGTCCGGTAGATCATGACGACCACTGGCAAATCGTCCATCGATCGGCGAACGCAGGACTCCAAGTTCATCTCGAACCGCTCGTTTATCACAATGCGGCGATCCTAGTCGGCGATCGATCGATCCCTCTCGTTTTCGGTCAGCAACAACAAAACTGGCTTGAGTCTTTGCGATTCGACGATGGCTCGACCTTCCGGGAAATCTCCCGCGGCAAAGGTCGAATCTTCTGGGCTGCTTACCCTGTGGAACTCAGTGAGGACCTCCAGTCCACAGCAGACCTCTACGCGTACGTTGCAGCGCGCGTGGACCTGAGCCCTATGTTTACGACGCAAACCCCGGTGCCTCCGGGTATTTTGGTATTTCCCACCGAATTGGCAGATGCCATGCTTTATGTCTTCGTCTCGGACTCGGCAGATGACGCGGCGATTAAAGTTCGCGATCGCGAGACCGGGGTCCCAATATCTTTCACTCTGCCCTCGCAACACGCGGCGCTCGCGGTGATTGGGAAAGAAGCGAAGAAAATCGTTGCGAGATACGGCTTCTGACCATCATTCGCCGAGGCATGCAGGAAAGACCCGATTCCGGGCTAAGGTTCTGTCCTAGATATTGAGATTGTTCTTCAACTCCGCACAGCAATCTCACGCTTGGACGGACTGATGCCGTTGCGCACTTTATCCAGCAGATGGAAGTGGTTCCTCGGAATCAGCATTGGCATTTTTGCGCTTGTCGGCATTTCTGTTCGGATCGTGATAGTTCGGGCTGAGCCGATTCTTCGGACCCGGGTTATTGAAACGCTCTCCACCCGCTTTCACAGCCGGGTCGATCTGGCCGAACTTCACGTCTGGATCGAAAACGGCATCAATGTAGAGGGCAAGGGTCTTAAGATCTTTGGCGCGACCGATCCCAACCCATCGGAAAGCGGAATCCAACCGCTGATTGCAGTCCGCTCATTTCGTTTTCAAACCGCATTGCGCAATCTGTTCCGTGAGCCGATGTACGTCAACACAGTTTTCATCAGCGGCCTCACGATGAATATACCGCCTAAGAACGACCGTGCGGAGATGACCAAATTGCGGCGGCGTGGCGGGAAGATGAGCATCTTTGTAAGCCATTTTCTCTGCATGGATACGAAACTGATCGTCAATACCGATAAGGCTGGCAAAGCGCCACTCGAGTTCGACATCAGCCGGTTGCAGATGAGAGACATCGGGCCCGCTCGGCCGCTGCAATTTGATGCAAACTTGATCAATCCGAAACCGGTGGGAAACATCCATTCCACGGGCTATTTCGGCCCTCTGAACGAAACGGATCCCCGCAACTCGGCCGTCGAGGGTGAGTATTCGTTCAATCATGCAGATCTTTCTACTCTGAAGGGAATTGGAGGTATCCTCTCGTCAACAGGCCGGTACGGCGGGACGCTCGGGCGTATCGAAGTCACGGGCGAGACTGACACGCCGGATTTCCACCTCGCCGTTACGGGCCATGACGTGCCGCTGCACACGCAGTTTCACGCGATTGTGGATGGCACGGACGGCGATACGTATCTCGATCCGGTAAACGCGCGAGTCCTCGATTCATCTTTCACAGCCGTCGGAAGAGTTGTGCGCACAAGCAGTCCGCACGGCCACGACATTGAACTCAAGGTGACTCTGGGCAATGCCAGGATTCAGGATTTACTGCAACTAGGAGTGCGCACTGAGCCGCCCATCATGACTGGCCGGGTTGAAATGAATGCCCGCTTGAGCCTACCGCCCGGAGAAGCCGATGTGTCGGATAGGCTCAGGCTTTCCGGCAACTTTCATCTCCCCTCTGCTCATTTCACGAATGAAAAGCTCCAGACCCGAATCGACGCCTTAAGCCTGCGAACCCTTGGCGAACCGAAGCTTGTGCCGCAAGCCGCGACGATCAAAGTTGGCTCAGACTTGAGCGGCGATTTCCAACTTCAACAAGGCCTGCTTTCCTTTTCCTCCCTTCGGTTCGAAGTGCCAGGCACGCGCGCGAAGGTCAGCGGCAATTACAGCCTCGACGGGAAGACCTTCGATTTTCACGGAAAACTTCAGCTCAACGCCAAGGTCTCTCAGATGACCACCGGCTGGAAATCCCTCCTTCTAAAAGCCGTAGATCCATTCCTTAGCAAGAATGGGTACGGTACGGAGGTGCCATTCAAGATTACGGGCACCCAATCCGAGCCCCATTTTGGCCTCGATTTTCATTCGAAAGATAACGACTCCGAGAGAAATGCTGAGGGGACGATGGAAGCTGAAGACAAATAGCCTATTGCCGTACAGAATCTGGGGTATTGTGGGCGGCGGCTTGAAAAAAATACCGTTCAGAGTGTGGCCATTGAATCATCCTCCGCTCGGTCGCTGGAAAACAAAGGAGGCATGTGATGCAGAACGATTCGTTGCGGCGGCTCTATATCGACGAACTGCGAGATTTATACAACGCCGAAACTCAACTGGTGAAAGCGCTCCCGAAGATGGCGAAGGCCTCATCTAACGCCGAGCTGCGTCAGGCATTTGAAGAGCATCTGCGCCAGACATCGGAACAGGTTTCGAGGCTGGAACAAATCTTTGAAAGTCTGGACGAGAAACCCACGGGCAAGAAATGTCTGGGAATGGAAGGACTGGTCAAAGAAGCAGCGGAGACTATGCGTGAGGAATACGAAGACGCCGTTATGGACGCAGCCGTCATTGGTGCGGCCCAACGCGTGGAGCACTATGAGATCGCCGGCTACGGAACCGTAAAGGCGTTTGCGGAACTGCTGGGCGAACAGGAGCACATTTCCCTGATTGAACAGACTCTCGACGAGGAAAAATCCGCGGACCAGAAGCTGACCCAACTCTCGGAGAACATAAATTCGCAGGCAGAAGAAGACAGTGAGATCGGTGCAGAGGAAGGCGAAGAGGGAACACGGCACTCACGGACATCTGGCAGGCATTCGCCCAAGCGAGCCGCGTAGAGACGTGGAAGGGTGCCAGCCCTTCCACATTTTTTTTCGTAATCCCAAGCTTTCTTGCGGAAAATACCAAAATCACGGTATGGGAAGAGGATGCTCAGAACGGTAGCTTCCTCACGTTGAATGTTCGCAAGTCTTCTCCGCTCCAAGCTGTATTCGCTCTGAAGGATTTCCCGTATGAATGATGGTAGTTCTGCACCGACTTCGAAGTCTGGCTCCAGGAGCTGGCGAATTCTCTACGAAGCCGCTCTGTTTGAAACCGACCGCGAAAAGGTGCCACTGCGAATAGCCGAAGCGGAACGCGCGATCCTTGCTCGGGTGAAGGAACTCTTCTTCGACATCACCGATCACATTGAAGAAGATCAGGGCTTAGACGACGCGCTTTATGCGCTGCGTGCCTTGCGCAACTGCGTTATTTCCGAACCGAAGGCTGCATAGATTTTTCCCCGTACGGATTTCCGCGTCCGCTAAGGAATTCCTAGGCAACCGAGATTTCGAGGTTGCGTGCATCCCTGTATTGTTGAGCAAAAGAAGACATCTTACATTGCGACTAGTGGTCGAGAAAAAAGTAGAGTTCTCCTCATATGACAAACAAAACTCCCGAAAGAACGATCCCTGTCGATAAACAGCTGAAGCGCGCATTTGAAAGCGCAGTACACGACATCTATGGAGCGGGTCTGACCGGCAAGGCGTCTCGCTATCGAACGCCAATTGTTCAGCGGGCGGGCACGGGGTCTTCAGAGTCGTATCTTAGCGCTGAGAAGCGAGCTCTCTCGGACGCAGCGAAAGCGTTAGCGCAGCTTTGGAAAGTGTCTCCCTCCAGATAATAGCCAGCCACGGATTGCCGTTGTTTCAGAGAACGGGCGCGTTCACCACCAGGATGGACGGGTGCAAGGGGGGAACATTCTGTGGGGATGTCTTTTTACGAAGGGCCAGTAGTGCAGCTGCGAAAAGCACTACTACCACCACGGCGAATGCTATGGTGAGGATCCTTCGGCCCGCACGTGGGTTTCCTGCGATCAAGGTCAGCGTCCAAGTGTTCCAGCGTTTGTAAACCAGATCGTCCAAGGCCCCGGCTTTGTTGTCTATTCCCCGGGGCTTGGACAGTATCTAGACAGCCTTCCTGAGCGTGTCGGTGCTTTCTGTTCCGCGCCGCTCCGCCGACTCGCCAGTGCAGGTATGACAAGTCGCGACCGCTTCTTTGCGTCGCTCCCTCAGCAGGCTCTGGAATGTGTCCCACCGGTCGCCAATTCCAGATGCACTGGTGCTAATCACCACAGCATCGGTACCAGCGGGAATGATGCGTTCCGTCGGAGATTCCGCGGCCTCGATATCCGCCTCAGCTTCCGAGTTCGTATTAACCCGCGTTGACGCCGGAGACATCTTCGGCACGGGCCTTCCATGCGCCTGAGCGGCAGCTCGCTCCGATTCGATATTGCCCGATTCCTGGAGAGCTGTTGGAGTTATATTGCGATCTGTGGCCTCCCGGTGCATGACTGGATCTGCAACCCACTTTGACCGGTAGCTTCGTTCATAGTTCGACCACTTGCTCTCGGATTCCAGATGAGATTCGTTATAAGCTGGGAGATTCTCGATCTGCTTCTTGGTCAGGCTCGCTTCGAAATCATCCTTGTGCTTTGCGGAAGGTCGCAGCGCATCGGCAGGGACCATAAACTTCTTGCTGCTCAGCCATCCGCCTGTATCCACCACAACGTAACGGATATCTCCGGTAGAGTGATCGAAGATGACATCTTCTATTTTTCCTAATTTTTCGTCGTTGACCCCATAAAGATGTGAGCCGCGAATATCTTCGCCCCATTTGGCGACGGGACTGTCCTTCAAAGTACCGTAGTGTGTCATGCGCTCTCCTTAGAATGCCTTGTGCTCAGGCCTCGGACAGGCCAATTTGATTACTCACTTACGCGTGATGAGTATGGTTCCGTGCTGCCCGGGTAGCAATCGGCAGTTCACTGTATCGAAGGCGTGCGTAAAAGGACGGAGAACGGTTCAAATTTGACTGGGTACAGCGGGTTCTGGTTCGCGCACCGGAGCATCAGGATTCTCCGGTGGGTTCTCGGGCTCGCGCACTGGTGGCGGGGCCGGGTCGGATGGAATACGAAAAAAATAGCTGGAATTCGGAATTTCTTTTGGCGGCACTAAGATCAGATGCAAAAAAAGACGGAATGGAGACCGACTTTAAACGAACTCCTCGAGGCTGTTGGAGAATTCGCTAGGAACTGAAGACTTCCTTGGCGGCGACGATGGTGTTGCTATGAATCGTGACAGTGTCTTCGACTTTTTGCGCGTATCCGCCTGCATAAGTCACCATTACTGGAACATCTCTGGCCCGCGCAACCTTGAAGACTAATGCGTCGCGCTTCTTGAGTCCCTCGATCGTCAGGTCAAGTCCTCCGAGTTGATCTTCGCGATAAGGGTCTGCTCCGGCGATGTAGCAGATCAAGTCGGGCTCAAACTGGCGAAGGCCGGAACTGAGGGCATTATCGAGCCACGCGAGGTAGTCGTCGTCTCCGATGCCATCAGGCAGGTCGACATCAATCGAGGACGGCGGTTTGTACAAGGGATAGTTATTGTGCTGATGCAGCGAAATCGTGAACACATCTCCGGCGTGGGCACCGTGCATGCGCGGCGGACGACCCGGGTTTAAAGTCGATCCCGCGACCGAGGGCAGCGGCACACTCTCCGTTCGTGTTCCCGCGAAAATCGCTGCGGTTCCATTGCCCTGGTGGACATCGCAATCCACGGTCATGGCCGTGCGAATCTTGTCGTCGCGCTGCAATCGCCGAATTGCGACTGCCACGTCGTGGATCATGCAGAATCCTTCCCCGTGATCGGGAAAAGCATGATGGAATCCTCCGCCAATATTGATCGCGACCTTGTCTTCGAGAGCGCGGCGGGTGGCCAGAATCGATCCACCGGCAGCGAGCCAGAACGCCTCAACCAGATCGCGCGAATAGGGAATCTCCATTTCCATTTCTTCGCGCTGGCTAAGCGTGCCGGATTTCAACTTCTGCACGTAATCGGGACGGTGAACGAGAAGAATGTCGCGATCGTTTGCCGGTTCGGGCTCGAGAAAATCGCCGGGCTCGGCAATGCCGGTTTCAATCAGCCGATCGTGAATAAGGCGGTACTTCTCTGCGGGAAAGACATGACTGCCGATGGGCAGGTAATACGCGTCACTGTAAATGAGCTTGAAAGGGAGCATTGGGTACGAGCAGCCAGAACTGTGCAGTCAGCATTCAATCGATGGAAACCGCGACTGATTATGATACCCGGATTGGATGATCGAGCGCCGGCTGCCGCGGTTCTGAAGGTGTTCTCGCAACGAGATCGTACGCGTTATCGTCTTTTCGGCTGCTCAGGCGCGACTACCGGCCGCCTGACGGGAACGATCGCGCCTTTTGACGGATCTGCCGCGGCCGTCGCACGTGTCAATACTTCCTGCTGGATGTATTGCACGAATTCCTGTATCTGGCGCTGCATTTCTTCCATTCGCTCGCGCATTTGCAAGATGATCGCCATTCCCGCGATGTTCACGCCCAGGTCACGTGCCAGCGACAAGATGAATTCCAGCCGCTGGAGATCTTCGTCGGTATAGAGCCGCGTATTGCCTTCGGTCCGCGAAGGTTTGAGCAACCCTTCACGCTCATAAAGCCGCAGGGTTTGAGGATGAATGCCGTACATCTCGGCCACAGTCGAGATCATGTAGGCGCCCTTGGATTTACGCTTCGTCATTCGAGATATTTATAGCAGAAACAAAATGGTCAAGGATAAACACGGATTTCTTACCGATTCCGAAGATTCGGATAAATCCGTGCAAATTTGTGGCTTTAGTTTACGAGGCGGGTTGAGGTTTCTCGGATGCCGGTACCGACCATCCTTCCGGCTTCAGTGCCCGGTTGACGAAATAGGCGACAACGCCTGCGGCGATCAGGATCATTCCGAAGGCAAATGAGCTCATGCCCAAGATGGATTCATGTTCGCTGCGGATGACCGAGAAGGTCAACAGCAGCACAGGCGGGATGCCAATGGCGATAGCACCTGGCAAGCCTCCCGGTACTTTGAATGGACGAGTAAGGTTCGGCTCCCGGAAACGAAGCACGATCAGCGCGATGAACTCGAGCGCCAGGCTGCCGCCGTAGAGAAGAATATCCAGCGTTACAAGCCGGGCGAAGCCGAGGCCCAGACACAACGCCCAGCCAAATGCCAGGGCAACAATCGCTACCCACGGGGCCTTCGATTTGGGATGCAGTTTGCCGAAGACCTTCGGCAGCATGCCATCTTGCGCCATCGCAAGAGGCAGGCGTGAGTAGCTCATGACGAGCGCATTGAACATGCCGAATCCGCTGATCATACCGCCAAGCACAACGCCAATCCGGAGCAGCGGACCACCCATCAATGCGGCAATATCTGCCCAGGATCCGGTTTCCCAAGCCGTCGATTTCAGTCCGGTCGCCCACATCGCGGCGAAGGGCACTACATAGCTGACCGCCACAATGCAGACTGCGGCCAGCATCGCCCGCGGATACGTCCGCTGCGGGCGCTCGACTTCGGTGGCGATCGTCGAAGCATTGTCCCACCCCATGTAGTTCCACATGCAGATGAGCAGTCCGCCGAGAATGTCGACGGTCGAAGTTGTCGGTTTCGTTACCGCGTTCGCCAGTGCCCCGAGTTTGAACGGAGCCAACAAAACAACCGCTATGAACGGTGCGGAAAGCGCCAGAAACAGCCAGAGAGAGGTCAAGGAGACGACTTTGACTCCGGCAATATTGAGCAGAGCGCAAGCCACGACCACGGCCAGCGCGACCCACCAACCGCGATTACCTTCCTGAAACCACGGGAACATTCGAGTGAGATAGGCGACAAACAGTGTGGGGTAGATCGCCATGTCGAAAATGGACGCGATGAGCGAGAGCCACGCTTCCTGAAATCCCCAGAAATTGCCCATGGCGCGCCGTACCCAGGCGTAGTATCCGCCTTCGAAGGGCAGCGCGCTCGAAAGTTCACCAATCATGAAAGCCGTGGGTAAGCTCCAGAGCAACGGCGTGATTAGCAAGATCAGGATGGCGCGTCCGTAACCGGCGCCGTGCACGATGTCTTCAGTGCCATAGGTTCCGCCCGACACCATAAAGAAGGTGGCGGCGACCAGGGGCCAAAGCGTGAGGCGGACGAATTTCTTCCGGTTGGGGACGACGGTGAGGGACTGGGAAGTTTCTGGACGTTGCGCGCTAGCTGTTGCCAATTTCTATGGCTGCCTCCCTGAGCGACTCACTCTCACCACCGCGTCTCCCTTGACTTTCGTCTCGCGGCTCCCGGGATCCAGCGATTTCCCGGGCATTTCGGCGGAGTTAGTTCGCAGTAGTGAGATTACGAGAATTTTCCACAGATGCAATAGTTTTTTGCCCTAATCGGGAAAATTTTTTTAAGCGGGAGACGTGGTACGGGAGTAATGCCACGTTGCGTAGACTGAGCTGACTGAGTCAATCAAGCCGACGGGTCGTTCGCGGGCCCGCCGGTCCAGAACTCTGCGAACTCCCCGGCAATGCGCCGGCCTTGTCCGCGTCCAGCTTTGGCCGCCGGGCGGCGAGTTTCCGGAGACAGCGGATTCAGTCCAATAGCCCTTCGCGATTTCGCGTCGGGGGTGATCAGGTAGGTTTGCCCGCCGGCCTGCTGAAGTATTTCGATCTGCTCGTTCAGGCCGAATCCGCCGATTCGCGGAAGCGTCGTGCCCATCGGTGAGAGAATCGCAATGCGGGCGTAACCCTTCGCCAGGTCGGTATTCTCCGCAGAGCGAACACCTCCGTCGATGTAGCGGCGACGGTTGATAGTCACTGGGGGCCAAATGCCCGGCACTGCGCAACTGGCGGCTACTGCGTCGACCAGATCCACTCCGGAGTTTCGGTCTAAGACGTGAGTTTCGCCGGACTCCGCATCGATTGCCACAATCCTCAGAGCATGACCGGGCCAAGTGTTGACCGGCAGGCGGGCTTCCACGACTTTGCGTCGCTCTGATTCGGGGACCGTTCTCGTTTCGAGAGCCCACTTTCCGATTTGGCGGATTCGCTCTGTACGATCCTCGATCAAGGAGAACATTGAACGTGCCTTCTGGAATGATTCAAGCAGCTGCGGATCGGGTGTGATCTCTCGCCCTTCTGCGGAGGGTTTCACCATGCGATGAAACAAATCTTCGAGCGTTGCCGCGCTACCAAGCTGAGCACCGAGGGTAGCTCCGGCGGAAGTCCCAATGGTCAAGTCGGCCTGGCGCAAGTCGACATTTTGTTCGCTGAGCCCGAGCAGCAGGCCCGTCATCCAGGCAATTCCCGCAACCCCACCTCCGCCAAGGACCAAAGCCCGACCTTTCATCTGTTAATTCTCAAGATGGCTGTTGAGGGAGTTCTGGAATCAAGTGAGACCAACTATACCTTGGTCCACAAATCGGCGCGGGGATCTTCGGGATTTAGCTTGGCTAGCTCGCGAAGGAGTTCTTTCGTGCGCTCATCGCGAGGCATAGGAACGGTCACCGTGACTTCGACGATCTCATCGCCGCGAACGCCTTCTCTAGTTGCGGAGGGAACTCCCTTTTCGCGTAGACGGAGTTTCTGGCCGGACTGCGTACCCGGAGGAATCTTCAGCAAGGCTCGGCCGTCGATGGTTGGCACTTCAATCTTCGATCCCAGGGCCGCTTCCGACGCGCTCACCGGGACTGTCAGTGAAATATCGTCCCCATCGCGATGGAAGATTGGATGGTCGCCGGCGCGGATGATCGCGTAAAGGTCGCCTGGTGTTCCCCCATGAGCACCAGCATTTCCCTTGCCTGGAAGGCGAATACGCTGGCCGTCGCGCGTCCCCGCTTTAATGCGAACCTCCAGCGGTTCGGTATGGGTGACTGTGCCATCTCCGTGGCAGGTCGGACAGGTCGTCAAATTCTTTCCAGTCCCATGGCAGCGCGGACACTGCACGTTGAACTTCATGCGGCCGCCGGTTTGCGTGATCTGGCCGGTGCCATTGCACTCAGGGCATTTGCCGGGAGCTTCGAGCGCGCCTTGGCCGTGACATTGCGGGCAAACGTCCTGGCGGGTGATGTTCAGGCGCATGACACCGCCGCGAATCGCCGTCCAGAATGGCACGTTCACTTGATATTCGAGATCGGTGCCCGGTTCGGGGCCTTCTTCAGAGCCAGCCGCGCCGCGTCCGCCTCCGAAAATTCCAGAGAAGATATCGCGGAAACTGCCGCTGCCACTAGCGCCACCGGAGGGTTTCTGCGCGCGCCCGGCATTGCCCATGAAATCGGAGAAGTCGAATCCGCCGAAATCGAAGTGAACTCCGCCCTGACCGCCTTGCTGTTGCGCACCGCCGGGGACCCCCCCTGGAAAGCCGCCGAATCCGCCCGCTCCGGTCGCGCCGCCGCGAGCATAAGCCTCAGCGGCCGCGGGATCGATGTTATCGGAGTAGAAGCCGACCTGGTCGTAAATCTTGCGCTTCTTTGGATCGCTCAGAACTTCGTTGGCCTCGGAGATGCCCTTGAATTTCTCTTCGGCCGACTTGTCTCCGGGATTGACGTCAGGATGATATTTGCGCGCGAGCTTGCGGAAGGCTTTGCGGATCTCCTCGGCGGAAGAGGACTTCTTAACGCCGAGAATCTCGTAATAATCTCTTTTCGTCGTTGCTGGCATTTCTTTATAGCGATACTTAATTCTTGCCCCGAAGAGCAGCCATCTTCAAAGCTGCTGCATAAATTCTTCTACTGAGACCCCTGCCTGCTTCAGTACGCCACGCAATGTGCCGGTCGCGAGTTCCGAGTGCATCGGAACGACGCATCCCCTGACTCCGCTTGATCCCGTTCGCTTGAGAACAACATGACTCCCGCGTTGGCGAACCTGCACAAATCCCAGCCGCGTGAGGGCGCGAACGGTCTCAGCCCCGGACACTCGGGGCAGTTTAGGCATACCGCGCCTCAAAGACGGTTACTAGCGGTGGGCCTGCATTCTCGGGTGGAAATTCCTCCAAATAGAGCTCAGTCGCTTCTTTGAGATTGGCAATGGCCTCCTCAATAGAACCGCCTTGGCTGACGGTGCCGATCTCCGGGCATTCCGCCACGTAGAGGGAGCCTTCTTTGTGCATCACTGCAGTAAATGTACCGATTGGCATGGAATGAACCTCGCGCGCGGAGAGTTTATCAGACAGTTGTCGGCGGACTGAATGTTTCCTCAGCTTCGTTCGACTATCGTTATTACTTTGAAAATTCCCTGACACGAGCATGAATACCCGCGCCACCCTTAATTTACGACCTTGCGTTTCCGCCTGTCTTCTATCAAGACTTTCACATCGTCGGCTGCTGGCGCATCCTCATAAACCGGAATCCGCCGCGTTCCGCTCGGAGTTTCGACATACAGCAACCATTGCCTCTCGTCGTCGGAGAGGCCTAAGAAATATGTTTCGTTGTTGACCTGGAAGTCCAATTGATCCCCCTCAAAAACCTGCCACGGATCTAAACAGATTTCACGGATCTGGTTCTATCCCTGTGAATCTGTGACGATCCGTGGCCGGGAATTCGCTTATTTTTTGTCTTCGACGTCCACGTACTCTGCGTCGATCACGCCCTCATCTTTCTTGGCCTGACCATCGCCGCCCGGCTGAGGTCCTTCACCAGCCGACGGACCCGGTCCGGCCTGTGCTCCGCCTTGTGGTTGAGCAGCTTTGTACATCTGCTCGGCCAGCTTGTGCGAAGCTGCGGTCATCTGTTCGCGGGCCTTGTCCATTTGCGACTTGTCGTTGGACTCGAGCGCCTTCTTGGCATCGGCCAGAGCGTTCTCGACGTCGCCACGCTCGGAGCCGGAAATCTTGTCCCCGTGCTCCTTCAGCATCTTCTCGATGTTGTAGACCATCGAGTCGAGCTGATTCTTGGCTTCGATTGAGTCGCGCTGCGCCTTGTCTTCGGCGGCATGGGCGTCGGCTTCCTTCGCCATGCGCTCGACTTCGTCCTTCGACAGGCCGGAAGACGACGTGATCGTAATCTTCTGGTCCTTGCTCGTGGCCATATCTTTCGCGGTCACGTTCAGGATGCCGTTCGCATCGATGTCGAATGTGACTTCGATTTGCGGCACGCCCCGAGGTGCCGGTGGAATTCCGGTCAGGTGGAACTTGCCGAGCGTGCGGTTCTGCGCCGCCATCGGTCGTTCGCCCTGCAGCACGTGAACTTCAACCGAGGTCTGGCTGTCGGCTGCCGTCGAGAACGTCTCGGTCTTCTTGGTCGGAATCGTCGTGTTGCGCGGGATCATCGGCGTGGATACGCCGCCCAGCGTCTCGATCGACAATGTCAGCGGGGTCACGTCAAGCAGGAGCAGGTCTTTCACTTCGCCCTTGAGCACGCCGCCCTGAATCGCTGCACCGACTGCGACGACTTCGTCCGGATTCACGCCTTTATGGCCTTCGCGCCCGAAAAGCTCTTTCACCAGCTGCTGGATGCGAGGCATGCGGGTCTGTCCGCCGACAAGCACCACCTCGTTGATCTTGCTCGCGTCGATGCCGGCATCTTTCATGCACTGCTTGCAGGGACCGACGGACTTCTGGATGATGTCTTCGATCATGCCTTCCAGCTTGGCTCGGGTCAGCTTCTTGACCAGGTGCTTGGGACCGCTGGCATCCGCCGTGATGAATGGCAGATTGATCTCGGTCTCCATCGTGGTCGAGAGCTCGATCTTGGCGCGCTCAGCCGCGTCACGCAGACGCTGCAGGGCCATCTCATTGCCCTTGCCACGAAGGTCGAGGCCTTCGTCCTTCTTGAACTCGTCGATGAGCCAATCCACCAGGCGCTGGTCGATGTTGTCGCCGCCGAGGTGGGTATCACCATTGGTGGCCTTCACCTCGATCACGCCTTCGCCGACTTCGAGGATCGAAATATCGAATGTTCCACCGCCGAAGTCATACACGGCGATCGTCTCGTCCTTACCCTTGTCGAGGCCGTAGGCGAGAGCTGCCGCCGTGGGCTCGTTGATGATGCGCTTTACTTCGAGGCCGGCAATCTGTCCAGCATCTTTAGTCGCCTGGCGTTGTGCATCGTTGAAATACGCGGGCACGGTGATGACTGCTTCGGTCACCTTCTCGCCGAGATAGTCTTCCGCCGCTTTCTTCAGCTTCTGCAGAATGAGTGCGGAGATCTGGGGCGGGGTGTATTCCTTGCCCTGCGCCAAGACTGCGACGTGATCGCCCTGCCGGACCACCTTGTACGGCACCATCTTGATCTCTTCCTGAACTTCGTCGAAGCGCCGTCCCATGAACCGCTTGATCGAATACACCGTGTTCTCAGGATTGGTAATTGCCTGCCGCTTGGCGACCTGCCCGACCAGACGTTCTCCCGTCTTGGTGAATCCGACTACTGAAGGCGTGGTTCGCCCTCCTTCTTCGTTTGCGATGACCTTGGGCTCTCCACCCTCCATGACGGCGACGCAGGAGTTGGTGGTCCCGAGGTCAATTCCAATAATCTTTGCCATAAAACTCTCCTCCTAACTCGATAAGTGCTTTAAAATCAATATCTCCATGATTGCGCTGAGGTTCATGCTAAGACTTGAGTGGATCGTTGTCAATGTTTAGATGAGGTTGGGAGGCAAGAAGTTGCGAGCATTTCCGGACATACGGGCGGAGAGCGGACGAACACGCCCGCCCTTTATTGCGAGATCGGCGCGCTCTTACGTTGGTCTTTAACAGCGTAGCCCGCCGGGATCTCGAAGAGTTTGGGATCGGGCTCCCCCACACTCAATTCCGTGATAGTGAAGGTTTGCTTCCCGAAGAAGGGGCTGCTGCGCATCGAGAGCAGGTTCAAGCCGAGCTGTGGCGAATGCCAGTACTCGGTCAGACTGGGGGGGTGGTCATTGCCCATGACGCTAGCATGCAAACGCCAACCACCAATTGACACTTGCCGTTCCCGCGAACATAATGTGCCAAGTTTTTTTGCGGGCCCTTCGACGCATTCTCTGTAATTCTGGGACAAACCAATCAACAAACAATTTAGGAGGAGTATTTTTTATGCGCCCAGTGCGAATTCTGCCTTCTGCGGTTTTCGGCTGCGTATTCCTGTCCTTTTTGTTGGTAGAGACAGCCGCAGCCAAAAACATTTGCGTCAATACTTCCGGTTCTAACGGCTGTTACTCAACGATTCAATCCGCGGTGAACGCCGCTTCAAAATACGACGTAATTAATGTTTGGGCCGGCACCTATAAGGAAGACGTAACCGTCGGCAAACCAATGTCGCTTATTGGAGCAGGTGCCGGAAAGTCGATCATTGACGCTTCAAACATGCCGAATGGCATTCTCCTCGATGGCTACAATAATCCAGGCCTGGACGACATAACTGTCGCCGGCTTTACGGTCAAGAACGCGTTGTATGAGGGTGTTCTGGTTCTGAACACCACGGACGCAGTCATCCGCGACAATCACATCATCAACAACGACACTATCGGTCCTGTGTTCGGATCGGGTCCGGCATGCAATGGCCAACCGGCATATGAAACCGACGAAAGCGGCGACTGCGGCGGAGGACTTCACCTTCTTGGGGCGGTGGGAGCCGTTGTTTCGGGAAACGTGATCACGGGAAATGCCGACGGCATCCTGATCAGCGACGATTCCGCACAGAGCCGCGACAATCTGATCTTCCGCAACATCGTGACGGATAATCCGCTGGAGTGCGGAGTTGTGCTTGCTTCGCATCCCCCGATGGGAGGTACGCCTCCCGCATTTGCGCCGCATTATGGCGTAGTTCACAACACAGTGTCTGAAAACGTCGTCGCCAGAAATGGCGTGAAGGTAGGCGGCGCGGGAGCAGGCCTGTTCTCGGACGGCGAAGGACAAGGCCGGACCGCAGGGAACGTCATCATCCGCAATGAACTCACCGGCAACGGAATTCCGGGAGTCGCTCTGCACACGCACGTCGGTCCCAATTTCGGCTTGCCCGCCGATGACATGTCGGGAAACCAGATCGTCGGCAATTACATCGCCGGCAACGGCGCCGATGGAGGTGACACAGCTACGCCCGGAACGGCTGGAATCAACATCAACAGTGGAGGCGGAGGATCCCCCGTCTACGGAATGATCATTTCGCAGAACATTATCCGCAACGAAGCTGTCGCGATTGCGTTTAACGTGCCGAATGAAATTGATGCACACCTCAACGACCTTGAGAATGGCAAGGTAGGCGTCGAAAACGTCTGTGCGTACGACAATGCGGCCTGCACCGGGGCAATCGACGTGACAGAGAACTTCTGGGGATGCGCTGCCGGCGCGAACGCGAGCGGATGCGCAACCACGAGCGGAACTCGTATTCGGGCTACGCCATCACTTTCGAAGGCAGTCGCAGGAGACGGAGATAACGAGTAGCTCAAGATCAGAAAGCCGAAATGAAAACGAGGGCGCGAAGCATACGATTGGGATTCGTAGGCTCGCGCCCTTCATTTGATAACCGGAGATGGCCTAATGTCCCGCCTTGCAGGCTGCTTCGAAATCGGAATACGAGCCAGGCGTTAACGTGACGGGGACGATCTCGCCCTTATAAGGCCGCTCCGGACCTCCGCCGTGATAGACAGTTCCATCCGCATTGAAAGCGCGTTGAATGCTGCCGTGGTCGTCCATGACGATATTTGGATTCTGCCACTGCCCCTGCAACTCAATCGACGGACGGTTATCGGTACCCAAGATTCCGTAGAACACCGGGCGGTAGTTCATGTAAAACGAGATCTTCTCTCCGTCAGTGTTCGTTCCAATCCCCCTGCGCATGCCGCCTCCCAGATTCATACGGAAGATTTCGCCGCGCGGCGAACAGAGGTAAGCGTTACCGCCGACACTGGGGTGCGGATAGACTCTGCTGCCGGAAGAGCGAGGTTCGAACCGCACAAAAACGACATATCTCCCGGACTTTGAATGAAGGGTACCCCATCCCTGCCAATACGCAAGGATGTGGAACTTGCCGCCCATGAAGAAGCCCCAGGGCGCAAACACTGCGATGATCAGTTCAACCAGAACAATGCCGACGATGAGAAGCAGCACCAACCGCGGCAGGCAGCCCAGACAACCCAATAACGGATGACGACGCCCATGTGCCATGTTTGCCCCAGGAGAACGAACTATCGGTGGGGCAGTGTAGCCGTTTGAGGAGCGCTAGTCCATGTCTAGTTTCCATAGCGTCTGCCCGCCAAGGGAACCATAGAAACCCCATCCGGCGATGGCGACAACGCTCAACAGAGCCAGGATTGAGGATGTCATGTACCAGGCAGAGAAATCGGCCGAGAACGGCACGTTGGCCAGCATATTGATTGTGAAGATGGCGATTACAAGAGGAACAAGCCCGAAGCGAATGACAATCAGAACCGCAATGGCGTAGACCAGGACAAAAGCCGGAAGATCAATCCAGACGTGATCACTTGCCAGCCCACGCGGAAGGGCAAAAATTGCAATGAAGACGATGGCGGCGATCCATTGCTTTCGCAGCAGTGCTTTCAGACCGAGAAGCAACAAAAAGAAAATTAACGTGGTTTGGATCGATATTGGCCATTGTTTCAGCCATGATCCGAGAGCGGCGCGTCCCCCCATAAGCACGTCAGTACCACCGAGGCCGGGAGAAGCTCCCAGACGTACCATAAATAGGTATCGAATCTGGAATACAAGAATCCAGACGATGCCAAGCACGACACCGAGCAAGATGTCTCGCCCGACAACCGGATCGCGGTAGTTGCCTGCCAAGAGCCGCGTCCAGGAGATGATCGTTTTCGGCCACACCCGGCGTACCCACGGCTCGATCGCCATGTAGAGCAGCCAGACCGCTCCCGCCATGAAGAGTGCAGTACTGATCGCAATAATCGTCAGGCCAACCGTATCCCCAATATCTTCGAAATGGCACTGGCAAATGAAGAGCGCCATCTGGAGCAGGAACATGACGATAGCGAGGCGAAGCGCGCCTTGGCGATCGCCCCGCCCGCGGCGATAGTTTCTACGCGCGAGGAAAGAGGCTCCGCCGAGTCCGACAATGAGCAGGATGATTCCGATAATCCTGCTCGCCTTGTCGCCAAAGGATTTTTTCTCGGTGCTGACCATCCGCTCAGGCTTCGTCCAGTTGCCGATCAAGTCAAAGAAGACCGGCTTGCCTCGGAACGAAGCCGCTTCTACACGCAGCGGCCTCGTTGTGCCAGGCCATACTCCAGCCCAAGCCATACGGCTGTCGGAGGCGGCGAGGGAATTCCAGCTGGGTTGGGTCGGCTGGAACTTCGAAATATCCAGCACTGCTGCAGTGAATAGAACGTTCCAGTCAAACGGCGTCGCGGGGGAATCAGCGTTCGTATTTTGCTTGTCTGGACCGAGCTTCTGCGCCGGGATCGCCTGAAAGTAAGTCAACCGCCCCTGCGGATCGAGCCGCAAATTGATCATTCCGGAAAGGACGGTTGGCGGATCGGTCGCAGTCACAATGCCCGGCGTCAGCAGATTGTCCCGAAACTCATTGGCAAGCAGATCGTCGGGACTCTGCCGGTACCAATAGATCAGCATTGACGGCCGTGCCGCCAGGACGGCGTTCCAGTCGGGGCGCGGCTTGTCATTTTTCTCGACTGAATCCTGAAAATTTCCGTCGATGTCGAGCCCGTAGGCGCTGTCGACCGGGCGGCCTTCGTATCCGAGGCGCGCAATGATTTCATGAGCCTTGACCGTCAGCACGTCGGGAGGGAGTTCCAGGTCCATTTTGTCGTAAGCGCTGTAGTGAACCGAGAACCCAACGACGACGGCAAAGGCAAGAAGTACCCCAGCGAGAATCGAGATGGCG
Source organism: Candidatus Sulfotelmatobacter sp. (assembly GCA_035277905.1). GTDB lineage: Bacteria > Acidobacteriota > Terriglobia > Terriglobales > Acidobacteriaceae > Sulfotelmatobacter. The sequence goes on along the minus strand of DATEJO010000036.1, from coordinate 14,519 downwards.
ACCTTTGGACGCAGTCCCTCCGTCTCCCCGGACGCAGCAACCAGCTGGGGCGATGGAGTCTCTCCTGCCGCCAGCGCCGCTGCTAGCGGATCGCCTCCGGGCAATGCCGCCGCTACTGCAAGCGCTGTTGCAGGACGCGCCGGAGGATCTTCTTCGAGGCAGCGCATGATCACTTTCTCGACGACCGGATCCAGATCCTTCACCACGGACGTAGGCCGGCTGGGCGTACGATCCCCATCTCCATGAAGCGACGCTGCTCTTTTCTCCGCGAATGCTCGTTTGCCCGTGAATATCTCGTAGAGGACCAGCCCCAGCGCATAGATGTCGCTGCGCATGCTGACTTCTCGCCCGGCAAGCTGTTCCGGCGACATGTAAGCGGGAGTGCCGCTGCGAACCTCCGCGCCACGAATATCGTCGGCCACGCCCGCGAGCCCAAAGTCGGTGATCACAACCTGTCCGCGCCCGTCCAGCATGATGTTGGCAGGCTTCAAGTCGCGATGCAGCACGCCTTTTGCGTGCGCCGCGGCCAGACCGGCACAAAGCTGACGCGCAATCTCTACGGCTTTGTCCTGCGGCAGACGCCCAATCCGCCGGAGTAACGAGGCGAGGTCTTCCCCGTCGACGTACTCCATCGTGAAGAACATTTGCCCGTCCACTTCTCCGACGTCGTATACGCGGCAAACGTTCGGATGAGACACGCGACGGGCGATTCGCACTTCGTTTCGGAAGCGTTCCAACAAAGCTTCGTCGGATGCAGCCGCGTCGGGCAGAAACTTCAGTGCGACCGCCTGGCCGAGCGTCAGGTCATCTGCACGGTAGACCTCGCCCATGCCTCCCTTGCCGAGCAACGCGATAATTCGATAGCGTCCCGCAATCAGCCGTCCGGGGAGAAATCGCCCTTCGCTGATCGCATATTCCGGAAATGTCGAAGTGCGCGATGAAGTCCTGGAGGATGATTTGGACGACGCTCCCGACGCTGGCCGCGCCGGAAGGGGAGAAGTCGCCGTAGCGAAATCCAGTGTCGCGACATCATCTGTGTTCACGACCACCTTTCCGCAGGCCGAGCAGTAACGGACGTCGGGAAAGAGTTCACTCCCGCAGAACGCGCAATAAGACATCGTGGAATTTCCCCGCTACAGGATAAACCAGTCCCCGCGTCGGTAGCGGGAGAGTCGTCGGCGGCCGATGACACTGGAGAGGGCCGAGGGCCGAGGTCCGCTTTGTATTACCATCCTCAAAGATGACCTCACGTTTGGCCCACTGGTGGCGGGATCCGTTATTTCTTCTCTGTGTCGCGGCGGGACTTCTCGCCTTCGTGGTTCAATCCGGCGAACTGGGCAGCGCCGACACCACGCATCGGCTTCAGACCACGCATTGGTTATGGACATCGGAGCCGCAGGTTTTCCCAAATGAATATCCGGAGTTCGGCCTGCACGGCCGCGGCTGGCAAATTTTCAGCTGGTACGGTATCGGACAATCGCTGCTGATGCTGCCTTCCGATGTCGTCGGTACATGGATTGCGCACTGGCACGTCTTCTCGGAGTACGAGGACGACCCTTCCGTGCGCAGCATTTTTGTCAGCTACACGATGAACATTCTGGTGAATGTGCTGACCGCAGTGATCGCATTTCGCTTTCTGCGGCAGCTTCGCTTCGAGGTCAAGGAGTCTGTTGCTGGCGTGCTCGCCTTGCTTTTCTGCACGACTCACCTGCACTACACCCAGAACATGATGGAGAACAACTACATCATGCTTCTTACTCTGGCGGGGTTTTCCTATCAGTATGAATGGCTCCAGACCCAAAGCCGCCGCGCACTCTTGATCGGCTCGTGTGCCCTGGGTTTTGATCTGCTAATCCGCGTAACAACTGCCCTCGATCTGATTGCGGCCGGGATATTTCTGCTCGCGGTGCTCTGGTTCAAGCCGATTCGTGGACGCACGCTGGCGGGGAAATTCATCGGCTACTGCGCGATTGCGGTGCCGGTCTATGTCTTCTTTACGCTGATCGAGCGGGCTTACAATTTCTATCGTTTCGGTTCGTGGACCCAGACGTACATTCCCATCTTTGCCCGCGAACAGCGCGCGCAAGATCCGACGTTGCCAGCGAACTTCCCGTGGAGCACGCCTTTCCACGAAGGATTTTTCGGAGCATTGTTCAAACCTGAAAAGTCGATCTTCCTTTTCGATCCACTTCTGATTCTTGCCTTGATCCTGATGGTGTGGCTGTGGAAGCGCCTTGGTACTGAAGTTCGTGCATACGCCGTGACGTCGGTGCTGCTTCTGCTCGCCTACATCAGCTTCTATGCCCGCTACACCTACTGGGCCGGCGATTTCGCCTGGGGTGACCGCTACGTGTCGACCGCGGTCGAAATGGTGGCACTGCTTTCCGTTCCTCTATTGATAAGCTATCGCGCCAGCCTGGGCCGCTGGATGTGGCGTGCTGGAGTCGCTTTGACTGGCATCAGTTTGGTGATCCAACTGGCGTCGCTCGCTTTCTGGCTGCCGCTCGAGATTTATCAGATGGAAGCCTTCGGTCACCCGACATTTGTGATCGCCCTACGCTTCAAGAACATCGTCGCCTTCGCTCTGGGCAAGATGAACGCATGGGGCCTGAATACCGTGTCGATGACGCAAGACCCGTGGGACTACGTACACATCACCTGCTGGAATTTCCTGCCGTTCCTGCTGCGGCGGGTCGGGGAGGCGCCGCGCTGGGTAGTTGATGTAGCGTTTGGGGTCTGGATCACAGGAATTGCTGCGCTGGGCGGGACGGTCTGGCGCTTAAGGTCGGTATTGCGCACGATCGCTTCGTCTGTGCAGGTTCACTAGTCGGCTGGACTACTCCACTGTCACCGACTTAGCTAGATTCCTTGGCTGATCCACATCGCATCCCCGCCTCACCGCGATGTGATATGCGAGCAGTTGCAGCGGAACGATCTCCAGGATGGGCAACAACTCCTCCGGCGCGGGGGGAATGTAAAGCACGTGGTCGGCGGATTCTTTGATTTCCTCGTCGCCGTCGGTCGCCAACGCAATCACGACGCCGGACCGCGCCTTCACTTCTTTCAGATTCGACATCGTTTTTTCATAGCGCAGGACTGAGTCGGGATTGTTCTGGTCTCGCGTGGCGATAATGACGACCGGTAAGTTCTCATCAATGAGAGCGTTCGGCCCGTGCTTCATTTCTCCCGCGGGGTATCCTTCGGCGTGAATGTACGAAATTTCTTTCAGCTTGAGGGCGCCTTCGAGAGCGATCGGATAGTGAATCCCGCGGCCAAGGAAAAGAAAGTCGTGCACTTTCTGATACCGCCTGGCTAGTTCATCGCAAGCCTTGTCGTGAGAGAGAATCGTTTCGAGCTTCGCCGGAATTCGTGTTAACTCAAGCATCGAGGCGCGCGATTTTTCCGGGGCCATGACGCCGCGCACCTGCGCCAGATACATCGCGAAGATATAGAGCGCGGTCAGTTGTGCGGTGAACGCCTTGGTCGATGCCACGCCGATCTCCGGGCCCGCGTGCGTATAGATCGTGCCCGCGGCTTCGCGCGTGATCATTGATCCGACCACGTTGCAGATTGCTAGTGTCTTCGACCCCTTCGCTTTGGCCTCGCGCTGCGCGGCGATCGTGTCGGCCGTCTCTCCAGATTGTGAAATCACCAGTGTGATTGTCTTGGGATCGACAATCGGATCCCGGTAACGCCATTCGCTGGCATAATCGACTTCTACGGGAACGCGTGCCAGCGACTCGATCATGAACTTGCCTGCCTGCCCGGCGTGCCAGCTCGTTCCGCAGGCAATGATGTTGATCTTCGGAGCCTCGCGAAACTCCGCTTCAGTAACCTCCATCTGCTCAAGAAAGATATGTCCAGTATCCTGGGATACGCGGCCAAGGCTGGTTTCCTGCACGGCACGCGGCTGCTCGTAAATCTCCTTGAGCATGAAATGCTTGAAGCCGCCTTTTTCTGCCTGGATCGGATCCCACGTGACGTGCTGTACCTGGCGCACAACCGGCTTGCCGCTGAAGTCGGTCAGTTGCACCCCATGCGGCGTAACCACGGCCATATCGCCATCGCCAAGAAAAAAGATGTCGCGAGTATGGTGAAGAATTGCCGGGACGTCCGAGGCGACAAAATATTCATCATTCCCTAGTCCAATGACTGCGGGAGGACCGTTCCGCGCCGCCACAATCTTGTTCGGATCATCTGTCGAAATCACGGCAAGGGCGAACACCCCGCTGAGTTCCTTCAGAGCCTTCCGCACTGCATGTTCGAGATGCGCATGATGCCCATTCGACGGCTGCGAATATTTTTCGACGAGGTGCGCGATGATTTCCGTGTCCGTCTCGGTCGTGAACTTGTGGCCTTCCTCCGCCAGCTTCTTCTTCAAACTGAGATAGTTCTCGACGATGCCGTTATGGACGACGACGATCTTTCCTGTGCAGTCGCGGTGAGGGTGCGCGTTTTCTTCTGTGGGCCTTCCATGAGTAGCCCAGCGCGTGTGGCCGATGCCGTACGTTCCGTGCAGGGGCTTGTGCTTGATTGCTTCTTCGAGATTCCGGAGCTTGCCCTCAGCACGGCAGATCTCCAAACCGTCGCCGTTACCTGCGACAGCGATGCCTGCCGAATCGTAACCGCGATATTCCAGCCGCCTCAGGCCATCAAGAATGACTGGAACGACACTTTTCTTGCCGACATACCCGACAATGCCGCACATGGGAAAACCTCGACGTTCGGCCGCTCTTATTCGGCCAGGGAGAACCGGAATTCTTCGATGACAGGATTGGTCAGTACTTCGCGCGCAATGCGCTCGACTTCTGACTGTGCCTCTTCGCGGCTCAGGCCGCCATCCAGAGTCAGCTCGAAATACTTCCCCTGCCTCACGCTTTCGAGACCCTTGTATCCCATCTTCTTGAGTGCGCCCTGAATGGTTTTGCCTTGCGGATCGAGAACACTCTTCTTCAACGACACGTACACGTAGGCAGTCATAAAGACCATTATTATACGCGGACTATTCAGGAACCAGCGATTCGGACCGGCGAAGAACAGCTAATCCGCCGCAGATGTCGTGACCGGGTTGCTTTCAGGCTCATCAGTTCGATACATCGCTCGAGGCGCGCCGAACTTCAAGATCCCATCCTCGATTCGGCTCAACTTCATCGTGAGCATATCGAGGATGTAGTTCTGCTTGATCAGCCAAGGTTTCCGCCCGGCCTGTTTCGGCAGGCTTTTTGCCGCTCGCGTTACGTATCCGGACGTAAGATCCAGCAGCGGTTTCGGTTCCATCGACTCAAAATCGCATGCCGGCACGACCGTACGGTAGCGGCGTCGGTCCATGTGATTCAAAAGTCGGCATACGAACGTCGAAGCAAGATCCGCGCGCAGTGTCCACGAAGCGTTGGTGTAACCAATGCAGAAGGCAAAGTTCGGAACGTTACTCACCATTGTTCCTTTGTAGATGAACGTACGTCCCGTATCGACGGATACGCCGTCAACAATGAGCTGGACTCCACCAATTGCGAGCATTTGCAATCCCGTGGCCGACACAACGATGTCGGCCTCGAGTTCCTCTCCTGAGTGCAGCCTTATGCCGCGTTCGGTGAGAGTCTCGATCTGGTCAGTGACAATCGACGCTTTTCCCGCGCTGATCGCCATGAAGAGATCGGCATCGGGCACGAGACACAAACGCTGGTCCCATGGCGCATAACGCGGATTGAAGTGCTTGTCGACATCGTATCCTTTGGGAAGATTCTTGATTGCTCCCTCGCGCAGTTTGCGCCGCATGAACTGAGGCGCACTCCGGGCCAGGTGATAGATCCCGAGACTAATGCCAATGTTTTTCCAGCGAATCAGACGAAGCGCGGGTCGCTCAGGCAGACAACGTCGGATCAAATCTGCCAGCGGGTCCTGATTCGGCAAATCGAGAATGTAGGTTGGTGAGCGCTGCAGCATCGTGACGTGGGCTGCCGTGCCAGCCATCGCCGGGACTAGAGTGACGGCCGTTGCTCCACTTCCGATAACGACGACTTTCTTCCCGGCATAGTCCAGATCCCCAGGCCATTGTTGGGGATGTATGAAGCGTCCTTGGAATCGCTCAACTCCCGGGAAGTTTGGTGCGTATCCGGAGTCGTAGCGATAGTATCCGGTGCATCCGTAGATAAAATCGCAGGTGTATTGAACAGTCTCCCCATTTTCGCCGGTCTGCACGTTGATCCGCCAACGCACTTCCTCGGACGACCACGAAGCCGAAATCACGCGCTGCTGAAAGCGAATGTGACGATCGATGCCAAATTCCTTCGCGGTCTCGCGCACATATTGCAGAATCTCCGGGCCGCCGGCGATCGCTTGCGGGCTCTTCCATGGCCGGAAGGGGTAACCGAGAGTGAACATATCCGAGTCTGATCGAATCCCCGGATACCGGAACAAGTCCCACGTGCCGCCGATGGCAGAGCGTGCCTCAAGAATGACGTAGCTCTTCCCCGGACACCGCGACTGCAGGCGATATCCGGCGCCGACGCCGGAAAGCCCGGCGCCGATAATTACGACGTCGAAGTGTTCAACAGGCATAAACAGGCCCGCAGTACTGACCTGCTATATTAACTGAGTGAGCCGAACGCACGATTTCTGTCAGTCCCAGGTTACATCGGCCGCGATGTTCAGTCCCACAAACGGCAATCTCGCCCGCGCTATCCCTAGTGTCTGAAACGAAGTTGTACGTCGCTTTGATTTCGCGGTAACAGGACAACCTCTTTGACGTTCGGTAAGTATCTCGTCATTCTATCCATCGTATTTTTTGGATCCATCGGAGACGCATTCCTCGCCCGCGGTATGAAACATGCCGGCGCGATCGACATTCACCACCTCGGCAATGTCTTTGTCGTCTTGGGTAATCCATTCGTAATCATAGGGATTGTTTTTCTCCTCGGATTCATGTGGAGCTACATGACGGCGCTCTCGTTCGCGGATCTGAGCTATGTGCTTCCCGCGACGGCGATCAGCTACATCGTCATGGTGCTGCTTTCGATCTTCTGGCTGCACGAGCACGTCAGCCGCCAGCGCTGGTCGGGCGTGGCGTTCATCGTCACTGGAGTCGGAATGGTCGCCGGCGGCCCGGAGCGCACCGAAATTCCTCCCGCGCCTGTTTCAAAACCTGACGCTGTCGAGGAGGAAGTATGAGAATGCTCTACATCTGGACATGCATTCTGGTTACGGTCGCCGCAGCCGCGGCCGGAGATGTTCTTGTCGCTCTCGCCATGCGCCGCATCGGCGATTTGGGAGAGTTTCGTCGCCGCCACGGACTCGCCTCTGTCATTGCACGGGTTCTTTCGAGTTGGATACTTTTCGCCGGCGTATTCTTCATGGCAATCGCGTTTTTCAGCAATCTCATCGGACTGTCCTGGGCCGACTTGAGCCTCGTCGGCCCGGCATCGGCCGCCCTTACCTTCGTCGCTAATGCCTTCGCGGCCAAGTATTTCCTACGAGAGAATGTCGATGGCCGCCGCTGGGTCGCGACGATTCTCGTCTGCTGCGGAGTCGTTTTGCTCACCTGGTAGCAGGCTGCGGAAAACTTCATTTTTAGCCTAAGGTTCCGCATCATTGGACCTTCACCGCGATGGCTCGTTAGAATCAAATCTGCGTCTTCTATGGATTCAAGCGCCACTCCCCACATCGAAACTCCAACCATCAGCGGCGCGACTTCTGCAGGAACGAATCGCTTCAACGGTCCGATTTCGGACTGGCGCATATCCGTCGCAATTTTGATTGCCCTCTGGGCCATCATCTACATGATCGGCATTTCCAGGCCGGCACTGCTCGATGATGTCGACACGGTTCATGCGGAAGCCGCCCGCGAAATGCTCCAGCGTCACGATTGGGTCACCCTCTATACCGACGGTATTCGATATCTGGAAAAAGCTCCGCTGATGTACTGGAGCCTGGCCGTGAGTTACAAGGTCTTCGGAGTCGGCACCTGGACCACTCGGCTGCCCCTGTTGCTCGGAGTGCTGGCCGTGACACTCGCGACCTACCGCTTGGGGAAGTACGTGTACGGAGAAACGGGCGGTTTCTATGCGGGACTGGTGATGGTCTCTGCTCTTGGCATATTTGTGTACACGCGGTTTTTAATTCCTGAGGTCCTAGTCACGCTATGGCTTACGCTCGGGTATTACTTTTTGTTGCAAGCACTCGAGCAGGAGCAGCCGAGTCGATTCGTCTGCTGGGGATTCGCCGCGCTCTGTGCATTGAACGTGCTCACAAAGGGATTGATCGGCCTCGTCTTCCCTGGTGCAGCCATTGGGCTATTTCTCCTGCTTACGGGCAGGCTGGCGATCCTGAAAAAGCTACGCCTCGTTTCGAGCACAATCGTATTTCTCGTCATTGCGGCTCCGTGGCATATCCTCGCAGCGATCCGCAATCCGCCGCAGGGGCAGGCTCGCGGATTCCTCTGGTTCTACTTCATCAACGAACACTTCATGCGCTTCCTCGGCAAGCGCGTTCCGCCGGGATATGACACTGTTCCGCTCGCCATTTTTTGGGGCCTTCTCCTTGCGTGGCTTTTCCCATGGAGCGCTTTTTTCCCGCAGTCTCTTCGCGATGTGCCTTGGCGATGGCGCGACTTTTTCAGCAGCCCAGCGCAGAAGTGGGATCGCACTCGCTCCGCGAATCTTCTGTTTCTCCTCTGGCCGCTCGTGATTGTGGGATTCTTCAGTTTCTCGACGCGACAGGAGTACTACACAATTCCCGGCCTGCCGGGAATGGCCCTGCTCGTCGGCGCATGGCTGACGCGAGAATCTACACCCGCCGCAACGGACTGGGATCGCAAAGCGGGAAAGATCTCTTCGATTGTGTTGTTCGTCATCGGCGTTCTGGGATTCGCCGCCGGAATGTACCTTCTATTCGTTTCCAGCCCGCCAATTCCCGGGGCTGATCTCGCCGACCTGCTCAAGAAGAATCCGCAGGACTACAATTTCTCGCTCGGCCACGTTTTCGATCTAACCCCGCGAGCCCTGGGCGCGTTTCGCGGATCGCTGCTGGCTGTCTCGCTCGCCATGTTGATCGGCACCGGAGCGAACTGGCTGCTTCGCATAAAGCGGCGTGCCTTCTGGGGAAATGTCTCGCTCACGGCAATGATGATCGTCCTGCTTGCCTCGATCCATTCCTCGTTCATCACTTTCTCGCCAATCCTTTCTTCCTACAATCTCGCCGAAGCAGTTCAAAAAGACTATCGGCCGGGAGACCTGATTGTTATTGATGGTGAGTATCACGAGGCGTCCACGCTGAATTTTTACACCGGCATCCCGGTGCATGTGCTGCACGCACCAAGCGGCAACCTTTGGTACGGAGCCAAGTTCCCCGATGCACCGCACATCTTCGAGACTCGCGAATCCCTCTCCGCTATGTGGGATGGCCCGGCACGCATCTTCGTCTGGTCAGATCAAGAAGAGCCGAAGGATCTGCAAGGCCTCAAGTACTACGAACTTGCCCACAGCGGCGGGAAATTCGTCTACACGAATCGCAAGTCATAGAAATCAACTGGGCGGGGCCTGTTGAAAGTAACAGCAGCCGTTTCTGGAACTCTCCTCTTTTGTTAGACTAACCATGTCGAGAGGAACGCAATCGATTCACGTTGGAAGGCTCCTTTTTGTGCTGACAGAAAAGCCGTTCCCCACGCCTTTCGCAGCTGACTGTTTCTAAGGAGTGCTTGCTTGGTCATCGCCTACGTGATCCTCGCCCTTGCGGTATTCGGGACAATCACTTCAACCATCGTCTTCATTCTCGCCGTTCTCGGCGCCATCAAATTCCGCGGATATCGCGATCGTGATCGTAAGCAATACGAAAAATTTGCCGCTCAACTGCCGCCTGTATCTGTCCTCAAGCCGGTGCACGGCAATGAGTCGCGGCTGAAGGAAAACATCGAGAGTTTCTTCCGCCAGGAATATCCGCATTACGAAATTTTGTTCGCGGCCGACGAATCGGACGACGCGGCCATTCCGATCATCCAGGAAATCAGTTCGCGCTATCCTCACATTCCGAGCCGCATTCTCGTGACTGGCCAGCCGCCCTGGCCGAATGCGCCGAATTACTGCTTCCACCGTCTTTCTGAAATCGCAACCTACGACATTCTCGTCACCAGCGACAGCGATGTTGAGGTCGCTCCCACGTACCTGCGCGACCTGGTTCCTCCGCTGCTCGATCCGAAAATCGGAGCCGTGACCTGCGCATTTCGCGGCAAGAGCGCTGGCGGCGTCTGGGCCGATCTCGACGCGATCGGGCAATCCGTGGAATTCACCGCCGGAGTTTTGATCGCGAATCTCATGGAGGGCACGAAGTTCGGCCTCGGACCGACTATCGCTCTCCGCAAAGATTCCATCGGGAAAATTGGAGGCTACGCGGCCGTCCGCGAGTATTTATCGAACGACTTTGTCGTGGGAAACTTTATCCACAAAGCGGGATTCGAGGTCTGGTTATCGAGCCACGTCGTCGATCACGTGTCTCCCAAGATGACCTTCCGCCGCATGTGGGAGCGGCAACTGCGATGGGCAATGGGCACGCGCTATTCGCGCCCCAAAGGCCATTTTGGCTCAGGGCTCACTTTCGCGGTTCCTTTTGGCATCCTCGGTCTGATCGCAGCGTCTGTTCTGGGATACCCGTGGCTTGGCGTCGCGTTACTCGGGGCCTCGTTGGTAAATCGAATCGCCGAGTCGTGGATTATTGGCTGGTGGGCTGCCGGCGATCCGATCGCGAAGCGTGCTGCTCTGCTCTATCCGATCCGTGATCTTCACGGATACATCATCTGGTGCGCCAGCTATCTGAGCAAGCGCAGCCTGTGGCGCGATAACAATTACGTCCTGCTGAAGAAGGGCAGGCTAATCGCCCGCCGTGCTAACGGCGCCCTCGTGACGCCAGACGCCGCTGTTGTCGAACCGTTGGTTCGCGCTGATCGGTAGGAAGGGCGCGGACCGGTACCATCATCGTCCAACGCGGCACCAGTAATATATTTTTCTTATGAGTTCGGAGTATCTGAGAAGAGATGACAGTAGGCGTCGGTAGTGCAATGCGACCGGCTTGCCATTCCTCTCGGCGAAGACGACTCGGCCAATGCAGTCTTCAGCGCTGAGCGGAGAATCAATCCGCACGTTCGCATCCCCCTGTGTGATCAGGCAGTCGCCGCGCCGGCCCACTGCGCGATGAGTATAAAACCTTCCCTCCTGAAAACAGAGAACGATGTCTCCTGAACGGATCTCGGCCGCTCGCGCTTTCTCGACCGTAAGCAGGTCGCCGACCCGGAGCGTCGGAAGCATGCTGTTGCCCCCGACTCTGGTCCGTGCGCTTCCGTGGGTTTGAATCACCTCCAGAAGCAGTTCACTCCTTGTTTCCTCAAAACTATCAGCGCCCATCCAGAGACCCGCATTTGATGCCGCCACAAAAAACCGGTGGAGGTGGCCATCGCACGGCCCAAGCGGGCGTAGCGGAAGGAGCGGTGCGTTCGGTCACTTAATCGGTCTATCGACTTTGCTCGTACCGCTCAAAGATGTTGTAGCCGGTCTTACGCGAGATACCGAACTCGCAGCACAACCAAGCCATCGGCTCTCCGTGCGTGAGCCGAATCACAGACCTCAACCGGTCGTCCATTCCAGAACTCTCCTTCGATGGCATCTCCTCTCCGGCCCCTTCGGGCCGAAGAGCGTAACCTATGTCTCCGGAACGCTCTGTTACCTATGTCTCCGGGTTGGACACAATGTAAATGGTCGGGGAGAGAGGATTTGAACCTCCGACCCCCTGGTCCCGAACCAGATTCTGCAAGGTTATTGATTACTACTGAATGTTGTAGTTTGCAAGTGATTCGGAATGAATAAGTTGAGCAATATACGTTCAGCGGATAGAATGTGCTTGAACGAGAGTGCGCTCACCGACGCAAAAACGTCTACATCACCAGTCCTTGTACTTCGTTCCGTCTAGGCCCGTCGCTTCTGATTTCGTGTAAACGTCAAATACAGCTTGCCCGCCCCAGGAGTTTGATTCTGGGTCGTCTTGCATGGACCGGAATCCCCAGTCGGTCGTGCCGGTCATGGGGTCGATAGGAATTCTACGCAGGAAACGCATCTTCTTTCCGCGTACGTCGACTCCCTTTACCAGTTCGTCGAGCGTTGGAGGATATCCAAACGTATCCGCCTTGGTTTGGAATGAGCCGTTATCAGCAAATTCCTTGTACCAGTCGATCGCGTCCCGCATTTCCCAGAGGGCCTGTCTCAACTGTTTTTCTCTCTCTCGCTTAATCGTTAAGCGGGCGAGCGGAAGCGCCATAAGTGTCAAGATCGAGAGGATCGTCGCCGCGACGATTAGCTCTAAGAGCGTAAAACCGCTCTTGTACCGTACCGGCGGGAGTACTCGGTACCTGAAGTTCGTTGAAGTCGGTATCGCCAAGGTCGGATTTCGACGCACATTGCATTGAACCCCTTTAGAGAACTGCATGACATTCATCGCCCGCCGTGTTACAAATTCAGCTTTCGCCCGGAGAGTTGTGGCAGAGGAAAATCGCCGAAACGCATCGAACTGAATTTGCTGCAATCTACAAATCTCCATTCGCCCGCTGAGGCAACAGTTCAAATGGAAGCGGCGCTCGGACAGTTGGATGCGAACAGCTAGAGGAGCCACGTTTTCGACCTCAATGAGGGCAGATCAATTCCGTTCAGTAGAACTGAACGCTCTTCATGCTCTCGGTCAGCGACTTCAACCGTTGCGGGGAGTTAGCGGCGAAGGCGAATGACAATAATTTTCCCCTTCGTACCGTGGTCCACACGACAGCGCCCTTTCTAATCTTTCCGTCCTGGAGTGCGAAAAGTGAAACAGCGAAGCGCTGCCCAGAAATCACTTCGAACTTTGGGGGCGTTGTTGCGCCCGTCGCGTGCGCTACCCATCCGCTCATTTGTATCTCAGCTTTGACGTCATCTCGCTCTGAAGCCGATTTTCGCGGATAGGTTTCGATGGTCACCGACCCCCAATTTTTAGCGCCATCATCGATGCCGGAGGACATTGCGAGCAGCGCGTTGAGCATGTTGCTGGTTCCGGAGTCTTTAGCTTGCTTCTGGATTTCCGCTCTGAACGGTTCGGTTCTATTCGATAGGTCTCTGGATGGCTTATACCGAAAACGAAGGCCCTCATTCGAATAGACTCCATCTCCTCTACGCGTCAGAATTCCACTGTCCTGAGCTGCGCCTATACTGCAAATCAACAAGAGGATCGCAAAACTAGATTTCATAACGATTCACCTGTCCGAGTGTCCGCAATGTGGCGAGGGCGGTTTTGCTCCAATTTGCTGCAATGCCGACCGAATGATCTGCGCCATTTCTGGGCTTGCGTGCCCGCAGTCCACATCCGGCAAGAGCTCACGAAGTTTCGGAGCCGCTATCTCGGCACGGGGTCCAAGGTTGCCCAGGGACTCCGCAATCCCCTCTCGCACTGGCTCATCAGGAATGTCCAATAGAGAAATCAAAGTGTACAGAGTGCCATCATCTATTTGCTTTGGCGATAGCCATGCGGTCAAATAAGCGAGACGCATCGCAGCCTTTGCACGTCCCATAGAAGGCTCACTAGCTCTTACCTTCTCCGCCGCTTCTTGGATCTGTTCTTTCAATACGGCAGGGTTGGGTGTAGGCTCGCAGGTTGGAGGTGGAGGCGGCACGGAATCGATACGCTTTAATGCCAGCCGAATTGCAGCCTCCGACGACAGTTCGACTGAAAGACACTCCACCTCGGGGAGTGTTGCAATAAGCTTTGGAGCCGCTACTCTCGCTCGAGGTCCCAAGTTTCCCAAGGATGCGGCTACTGACGCACGCACGGAATCGTCCCAAGTGTCAAGAAGCGAAATAAGCTCACTTAAAGTCTCGTCGTCGACATCGTCTGGGTTTATCCCTTTGGTCAGTCGGACGAGTCGTTGGGCGGCGTCCGATCGGGCCTTTGAGAGGCCAAGCGTTGGTCCACTCAATGCCTGTATTCGTGCAACGGCCTCCCGAATTTGGTGTACACGCGTAATATCCTGCATTTCGCTTGCTCTCATCATCGGCAGTGCAAAAATTGCGCAAACGACTACCGAGATCAAGATGTTCCGTTGCCATGCCACACCTATATTATCCTCCTAGTAATTCATCTTAGGGAGCTACGTAAAATCTGTGAACTGCTGGTGTTGCGTGTACGGTGGATAAATGAGGATTCCGATATGTTGACGGCAGGTCACCAGCGTAGGGCACGGCGCCGACAACAAATGTCTTAGGCAGCTTTAATCCCTCGTAGAATCGAGCGTAAGCATTTACCGTACTACCCTTAGGATCGCTGAATGCATCGTCGTACCGGTAGGTGGAAGCGATCGTAGTATGGTTTGTTCCGGGCTCCACTGACCAAGCCTCCCAGTAGTCAATATTTCGGCCGGCCACCTGATGGAACGTGACATGTTGGACGATCGTTCCACCATGAGGGGACTTGTTCTTTAGAGTCCAGTAGATGAACTGCGCGCCTGGCTGGGCTGCATATCC
>DATEJO010000035.1:0-71105 GCA_035277905.1 Candidatus Sulfotelmatobacter sp. | reverse complement strand
GAGAAGCCGATGGAGCCGAGTGTTGGCGTGCGCGATCTGCTGGTCGGCGGGACACTGCTGATCGACGATTCGAAGATGGTGCCGAACGTGTTTCCCGGAAAGGCGCTGGTTGGGCCGGGGAAGGCGGCGAAATAAAGCTGGAATTTCACCACGGAGACACGGAGTCACGGAGAAGTAAAGAATATAGGGTTTTGTCATCCTGAGCGTTTTTTTCCGGCGCGAAGGATCCATGCATTTTGCCGGCAGCGTCGGCGCTGCAGGCGAATGCATGGATCCTTCGCGCCAATAAAAAGGCGCTCAGGATGACAATGTGGACTACAGAAATTCTGAAATTTAGTGTTCGGTTTTGCCGCTTAGAAGGTCGATTGCGTGTGGGATCAGGTCGGCTACTGCTTGCAATGATTCGACTGCGCCTGTAGGGCTTCCCGGCAGATTCAGGATCAGGGCTTTGCCTCTGGTGCCGCATATGCCGCGGCTCAGCGCGGCGAACTTTGTCTTCCTCGATCCTTCCTGGCGCATACGTTCTGCGACGCCGTCGAGAATCCGGTCACAGACTGCCTTCGTCGCGTCGGGAGTCACGTCGCGCGCGGCGATCCCTGTGCCACCCGTCGTGACAATGAAACGGACTTCACGGGCGAGGCGAATCAGCAGGTTCTGAATCTTAATCGAGTCATCGGGAACGACTTCGCGAACAGCGATGGAAAAGTGCAGCGACTCAAGGAGTTGAGCGACGGCTGGTCCGGATTTGTCTTCGCGTTCGCCGCGGGCGCAGGAATCGCTGACCGTGACGACGGCGGCTGTGAGATCGGACATGAGATCAGCCGTCGAGGAGAACGTCTTCCTCTTCTTCTCTCTTAGCGCGATGCGCGACCGGAGCGGGAGAAGCGACTGGAGCAGGTTCCGTAGCAGCTTCCGGCGCGGCTTCGGGCTCGCCACCGCCATCGCGCGAAGATTCGTCGAGCAGCCGCAGGCCTTCCATCAGGAGTCCCTGGGTGTTGAGCTGCGTGGTTTCCTTGTCGGTCTTGCCTTCGAAATCGAGCTGGAAATCTCCGCCGGTCCAGCGCAGAACCTTGAAGACGGCCTCGTCGCCGACGAGCGATCCGTAGGTCGCGTGTTTGACCTGTCCCCCGACGAAGAAAACTTCGCACTTGTCGCCTTCATTGCTGAGACTCAGCTGGCAGCTCTTGCGGCCCATCTCGAGCGATTGCATCAGATCGATCACGTTCATCTGCGAGAGATTACCGCGCACGACTCCATCCTTCGGAGCGGTCTTGGCCATCTTCTCGAGCGAGATGCGGTCGATCATGCGCTTCACGCGGCGCGTGGCATCCTTGAGGAAGAACGGCTTCTCGAGATAATCGTCAGCGGCATCCTGTGGCGAGAGGCGCTCGGCGATATCCGCCTTGCTCGCCATCAGCACCGAAGAGAAATTCGCCGTCGCGGGACGGCTCTTTAGCTTCTCGACCAGCTGACGTCCGTCCATGCCGGGCATGCGGTAGTCGCAGACGAGCAGATCGGGAGCGTCATCGACGGCCTTGAGCAATGCGTCGGCGGCGTCGGTCGCAGTGGTCACGCGGGCGAGCGACGACAATGCGTGCTGCAGCATGCCCAGCACCATCGGATTGTCATCGACCACGAGTAATTTGACCTGATCAGGCATGAGTTCGGTTATTTCTGCCGCCGGTACTCCCCGCTCTTGCCGCCGCTTTTGCGATCCAGCACGATCTCGCGGATCTCGATTCCCTTGTCCGCCGCCTTCAGCATGTCGTAAAGCGTGAGGGCGCAGACGCTGGCCGCTACCAGAGCCTCCATCTCAACGCCGGTTTCGGCGGTGGTGGTGACTTTGGAGGTAACAGCGAGGCCATTCTCGCACAGGCGCACCGCTACATCAACGAACGATAGTGGCAGCGGGTGGCACATGGGGATTAGCTCGGACGTGCGTTTCGCCGCCATGATGCCGGCAATACGCGCGACTTCGAGCGGATCGCCCTTCGGATTCGACGGCAGCGAGGCAAGAACTTCGGGCTTGATGGCCACGAATGCGCTGGCTTCGGCCTCGCGCTTCGTCGCGGATTTGGCGGAGACGTCCACCATGCGGGCCCGGCCAGCGCTGTCGTAGTGCGAGAGCTTTTTCGGCATTCAGGGATTTCGGCGCAACATTTCACCACGGAGGCACCGAGACACGGAGGAATCAAATTCTTGTGATCTTGGTGACTCCGTGTCTCCGTGGTGAAATCTGGATTGCGCTAGTCTCTATCTTACATTGAGCGCGCGCGAGCCAGCCTAGCGCAGAAGAATCGGGATCATGTCTCCGGCGGGGATGGATTCGCGGTCTGGAGGAATCACCGCATAGCAGTTGGCGCGGGCGGTGGCGGCGATGTCTCCGGAACCTTGCCAGGGGACGAGTTCCACCTGTGCGTCTTCGAATTCTCCGGTAAGGTTCGCCGGGAGAAAGCGCTTGAGGCCGGGCTTGACGCGGATCTCGGATTTCAACCTGGCATGAACAAATCGGAGCGGGCGCGGTGACATTCCCGCGAGAGCTTCGAGCAGCGGTCGGGCAAACAGTTCGAAGGTGACCATGGTCGAGACTGGATTTCCGGGGAGGCCGAAGAAATATTTAGACTCCTGATCAGAGCCGGCTTCGGACGGGATTCTGCCGAAGACCACCGGACGGCCCGGCTGGATTTTCGCTCCGGTGAAGAAGAATTCGGCATGCATCTCCGAGAGAACCTGCTCGACCAGATCGTAGCGGCCCATCGAGACGCCGCCGGTCATGAGCAGCAAGTCAGACCTGAGTCCTTCGTCGATGAGGACGCGCAACTGTCTCGGCTCGTCGGGCGCGATGGGGAGCAGAACCGGCTCGCCTCCGGCTTTTCGGACTTGCACGGCGAGGGAGTAGGAGTTGGAATTGCGAATCTGCGTAGGGCCGGGGCGGGCTTCGATGTCGACGATCTCGTCTCCGGTGGTGAGCAGGGCGACGCGCGGTCTTTGATGGACCAGCAGGAGCGAATTTCCCGCCGACGCAGCCAGCGCGATGCTGGCTTCTCCGAGACGAGTTCCTCGCTCGATAAGCGTGCTGCCTTGCTTCGCCTCGGCGCCCGTGGGCACGATGTTTTCGCTGGCGATAACGCCTCTGGTGATTTCGACTGTGCTTCCTTGAATGAAGGTGTATTCGACCATCACAACCGCGTCGGCTCCGGGCGGAACTGGGGCTCCGGTCATGATGGAAGCAGTTTGTCTGGGAGCGATGAGTTCGGGCAGATTCTCGGATTGTTCTCCGGCCCGGATTTCCGCGATCACTTCGAGACGCGCGGGGAGCTGACCCAGATCTTCGGAACGAACTGCATAGCCGTCGCGCGTGGAGCGCGGAAATGGCGGAATGTTTCGGTCTGCGACTACCGATTCAGCGAGAACGCGGCCTTCGGCGGCGAGCAGGTCGACGGTTTCCATTCCGCGCGGGCTTAATGTCGCAGCGTGCTGCTCGACCGTGTGGCGGGCGTCTTCAAAGCTTAGGACGGTAGAGACCGTGGGCGGGGCGGACATGTGGAGATGATACGCCAGCGGGATGCGGTGGGATTCGCGTCAGGAGTTTGAGCGCGCTTTCTTCTTTCGCCGTCCGGGGCTGGTTCGATTTCCGCGCGACCACCCATGGCTTGCGCCATGGGCTGCATTCTTTCGCCGCTTCGCGGCTTGCGCGCAATCTATCTTGCGAGTTCCTGCCCCAGCATTGCGGGGTTACTGGCGAAGGCCAGGCCCGTTTCCAGATCGATCACCCGGTCCTGAACGAGGTCGGCGATCTCTCCATCGAAGTGCTGCATGCCTTCGGAGGAACCGGCCTTCATGGCGTCGAGCAGCGTGTTGTCTTCGCGCTCGCCTTTTTCGATGCACTCGCGGGTGCGGGCGTTCGCCTTGAGGATTTCGAAGGCGGCGACGCGTCCACTGCGGTCGGCTTTCGGAAGCAGGCGCTGGCAGATGATGTAGCGGAAAGATTTCGCAAATCGTTCGCGAACCGATTGCTGCTCCCCGGGCGAGAACGAGCTGACGATGCGCTCCACGGTTTTCGGAGCGTCCATGGTATTGAGGCTCGAGAAAACCATGTGGCCCGTTTCGGCCGCTTCGAGCACGATTTCGATCGTCTCGCGATCGCGCATTTCGCCGACGAGGATCACCTTCGGAGCCTGACGCATAGCCGAGCGCAGTGCGTGCGCGAAGCTGGGCGTATCGCTGTGCAGCTCGCGCTGGTGAATCGTGGAGCACTTGTGATTGTGCAGGAACTCGATTGGGTCTTCGATGGTGATGATGTGGTAGTACTTCTCGCGGTTGATTGCGTCGAGCAGCACGGCCAGCGTTGAAGACTTGCCGGAGCCTGCAGGTCCGGTGACGAGGACGATTCCATCCCGCAGCTTCGTGATTTCCGATAACTGCGAGGGCAGGCGCAATGCTGAGAACTCGGGAATGACCGTCGGAATCACGCGCATGACAACGGCGCAACTGCCGCGCTGGATGAAGATGTTGACGCGGAAGCGGGCGAGGCCGGGGAGTCCGAACGAAACGTCGCAGGCTCCGTGCTCGCGAAGCGTGGTGATGGCCTGCTTATTGTCGCCGATCAAGTCGGCGGCGATGTGCCGCGTATCGTCAGGCGTCAGGAAAGTCAGGCCGGGCACCTGAACCGGGATCATTTGGCCGTAGACCTGAACCTGCGGCGGCCGTCCGGGCGAGAAGATGAGGTCGCTGATCTTCTCGGCGGCGCGCAACATGGCGCTGAGCAGGGCCGGAGTCGCAACGCGGCCGCTTCCAATGTGTCCTTCTAGTTCGACGGAGATCGGAGCAATAGTTGGTGCTGCCATTCGTCCTCGCTTGCGAGAATCGCGCGCACCACAGATATGGGAGTTGCCTCAACTGTACCGCGACGGGGAGCGGGAAGCGACGGTCATTAAGGGCATAGCCCTTGGTAACCCGGCAGCGCCTAAAGGCGTGTTGATTCTGCGGGATTTACGGCACTCCTGAAGCAGTGCCCTGATACGAACCGCTTTTTTACGGCCATCAAGCACAAAGGGCGGCTTGCGCCGCCCTCTTAAGCCATTGTTTTTAAAGCGTTTCTACTTCTTTGATGGCTTCTTCTTGCCGTAGTTCGTTTCCACGGAACTGCCGATGCTGGCGAGCATTTGCTTGGCCGCGTCGGCGTAGCCACCGCTCGGCTGCAGTTCGAGATACTTCTGGAAGGCTTCGGCCGTTCCCGGAGGCGCTTGCATCTTGCCGTCTTTCGAGAGGGTGGCTTTGCCGATCATGTTGACGCCTTTCCAGTAGTAGGCGTCGGCGCGATTCGGGTCGGCCGCAATGACCTTGTCGAAGGCGGCAAGGGCATCATCGACCTTGCCGGAATTGGTCAAGACCGCCCCTTGGTTGTAGTAATACTGAGCCGCGTTGGTCGGATCGGCCTGCGCCGCCAGTGCGTAGGTCTTCACCGCGTCGTCGACCTTGTTGTCCTTGGCATAGGCTTCCGCCAGGTTGTTGTAGTAAGCGGCGAGATTTTTGGTAGCGTTAGGATCCTTGTCGTTGACCGTGCCCTTCTTGATGTCAATAGCCTTCTGATAGGCTTCCACGGCCGAATCCAGTCGCTTCGTCTTCTCAGCGGGATCCGTCTGTTTGGGGGCTGACATGCGGTAATAGTCGCCGAGCTTGAACCAAATCAGATCACGCGACGGATCGACTTGATTTGCCTGGTTGAGGTCCGCGATCGCGGTGTCGTAATCGCCAGCATCCGCGGCGGTCTTGGCGGCATTCAGCTTTTCATTCAGCTGCTTAACCGTCAGGGTCTCCTTCTGCTGCTTGGCCTGCTGCTCTTGCTGCTGCTTCAGTTGTTCGGGAGTCAGGCCCTGCCCCTTGGCGGCGCTTTCCTGATCTTTTTTAATGTCGAAGTCGAGGGTGTTCTCGTCGAGCTGCAGCGGGAAGCCCTTGACGTGGTCCATCTCTTTGTTGGCCTTCATGTCGTCCTGGTCTTTGTAGAGCGTGACCAGGTACTTACCGGGAGTCAGACCAAGAGAGAAGTACTCGCCTTTTTTGTTCGTCTTCAGCGTGTACTTCTGGCCGTTATCCATGTTGGTCCAGACGACGACGCCATTGACGATGGGGTTTCCCTGCACGTCTTTGCACGTGCCTTTGACCGATCCGGAAGCCTGCGCGAAAGCCGCAGGCAAGGACAAACCGAACGCTAGAACAGCGGTTAGAAAGATTGCAAATCGCTTTTTCATTTTGCCTCCCGGCAAAGTAGTTTTTCCGCTCGATTCCACGAGATGCAGAATCAATCATTGCTTACTGCTATGAATGTCTCTCCGCGTATGGGATCGGGTCGGGTACTCCTGCGGCTTCAAACGCGCGCAGGCGCAACACACAGCTGTCGCACACTCCACAGGCGCGATCCTCGCGGCTGTAACATGACCAAGTTAAATCGAAGGGCGCACCCACTTCAAGGCCAAGGCGGATAATCTCGGCTTTCCGCATGGCGATGAGCGGGGTCACGATCTCGATCCGTCCGTCCTTCGTTCCCGCTTTGACGACCTCATTGAAGGCCTTGTAATAGGCCGGACGGCAATCGGGATAGCCAGAACTGTCGGGCTCAACCGCACCAATGTACACCTTTTCCGCGCCCAGGACTTCGGCCCAGCTGACGGCGACCGCCAGGAAATGCGCGTTGCGGAAGGGAACGTAAGTCACGGGGATGCTCTGGCCAAGGTTCTCGGCGTCGGGCACTGGGATGGACTCGTCGGTGAGTGCGGAGCCTCCGATCGCGCGCAACGCGTCGTTGCGAACCATGAGCCGGTCATGAATCCCGAGGCGCTGGCAGATGGCGATGAACGACTGCCGCTCGCGCTCTTCGGTGCGCTGTCCGTAGCTGACGTGGACGGCCGCGGCGTCGTAGTCGCGGACGGCTAGCGCAGCGCAGACGGCGGAGTCCATGCCTCCACTGGCCAGCACTACCGCGCGAGATCGGTTGGGCATTCGCTTAGACTCCCTTGAGGGCCGGATCCCAAATGAATTTGTGGAGTTGGAGTCCGAGCCGGGCGGGAACGTTGTCGGCGATGATCCACTCGGCCAGTTGTTGCGGATCGAGCAGGCAGTGCGAGCTGTCGCGGGCTCCAGTGGCGTTCTTGCGGAACGCGGGGGAGAAGAGGATGGCGTTCACGCGGCTCGCGAGGTTATGCGTTTCTACGAATGAACGGGCGAAGTCGTAGTCAGTTCGGCTGCTGAGCACGAATTTCACTTCGTCTCGGTTGGTGAGGGCTTCGAGATTCTCCATGTGGAACGTCTCGCCTTCGCCGGAGTCGGGGCATTTGACGTCGACGATTTTGATGACCTGCTTGGGAACGTTTTGCAGCGGACGCTCTCCGCTGGTTTCGAGCAGAACGGAATATCCGCGATCGATGAGCTGCTGCATCAGCGGGACGAGTTCGCGCTCCTGGAGCATCGGCTCTCCGCCGGTGATTTCGACGAGCCCGCCGGAGGGGCTGAGCCGCGCGACTTCCGCCAGAACTTCGTCGGCGGACATTTTGCGTCCGCCGTGGAAGGTGTATTCGCTGTCGCACCAGACGCAGCGGAGATTGCATCCGGTCAGGCGTACGAAGACGCAGGGCAACCCCGAGAAAGTCGACTCTCCCTGAAGCGACTTATATATTTCGGTTATCTGCATGGGCTGGCGGCTGCTATTCGCTGTACTTGGCCGTGGTCGTGTCTGTTTCAAAGACCGTGACATCCTTGACGCGGACGCGGCCCTTAGTGACGGACTGCAGGCGTCCGTTGGACTCGTCGTAAAAATACTTCGCCAGGTTCTCGGCCGAGGGATTGATCACGGTGAACGGCTCGATGTCGTTGATCATCTGGTGGTCGAGTCGTTCGATGACATGGCGCATGACTTCGCGGAGATCCTTGAAATCGAGGAGGAGTCCGGCCTTGTCGAGCTCGGCGCCGGCCAGGGTCACACGAATCTTGTAGTTGTGGCCGTGCGGATTCTCGCACTTGCCTTTGTAGTTGCGCAGGTAATGGCCTGCGGCGAACGTATCCTCGACTGTAACTTCGAACATGATCCCCCGAGCGCGCGGCGTGAATACAGGGCCGCCAATGTGCGGCTAACCATCTATTGTACCGCTTACAATGCGTCCGGACCGGGGCGCGCTTGACTCGGTAGATGGGCGGCAGGTAGGGTGCGTAGGCGGCTTGTGGCGCGCAGCGCCTGAAGGCGCGATTGGATTGTGGGCTTTCCGGCACGCGTAAACGGGTGCCCTGATACGAACCGGTGCGGTTCGCGGAAATGCGTGCCCGATACGAATTCGCATTCATGTACTGCAAGTATCACTTCTTCCGATCAAGGAGCGGCATGTTTCCTCGCAGAGCCTTCGTCGTTTTATTTTCTCTGGTATTCACCATCGGAATGTTTGCCCAGAACCGTCCCGAGGCGGCGGAGTTTGACGTCAAGGAGCACTACACGAAGTATGAATTCCGGATTCCGATGCGCGACGGCGTTCATCTGTTCACGTCCGTCTACGTGCCCAAGGACAGCTCGAAGAAATATCCCTTTCTGATCGACCGCACGCCTTACAGCGTCGCACCTTACGGCGTCGACCAGTACCGGAATCAGCTGGGGCCTTCGCCCGACTTCGACAAGGCCGGATACATTTTCGTGTTCCAGGATGTGCGCGGGCGGTTCATGTCGGAGGGAACGTTTCTCGAGATGCGTCCGCACATCGACAACAAGAAGTCGAAGCAGGATGTCGACGACGCCAGCGATCTCTACGACACCATCGACTGGCTGCTGAAGAATGTTCCGGACAATAACGGCAATGCCGGTATCTGGGGGATTTCGTATCCGGGATTCTATACGTCGGCGAGCATGATCGATTCGCATCCCGCGCTGAAAGCCGCGTCGCCGCAGGCTCCTATGACCAATCTTTTTATGGGAGACGACGCGTATCACGGCGGGGCGTTCATGCTGTCGGCCAACTTCGGCTTCTATACATTCTTCAAGCCGCAGGGGAATCCGCAGCTGCCGCAGAGGAACTTTCCGACGTTCGATTGGGGGACGAAGGATTCGTACGACTTCTACTTGAAGGTCGGCGCGCTGTCGAACCTGCGGAAGTATCTGGGCGGACAGAGCGCGCTCTGGGACGACCAGGTAAACCACGACACGTTCGACGACTACTGGAAAGTGCGCGACCTGGCGCCGCATTTGAAGAATATCCATTGCGCGGTTCTGACGGTGGGAGGATGGTTCGACGCGGAGGACTTGCAGGGGCCGTTCACGACATTTCATTCGGTGGAGAAAAATAATCCCGGGATCTTTAACGCGCTGGTGGTCGGGCCGTGGGTGCATGGCGGATGGGCGCGCTATGAGGGCGCGCATCTGGGCCGCGTCGAGTTCTCTTCGAACACCGGCGACTATTATCGGAAGAACATTCTGTTTCCGTTCTTCGAACATTATCTGAAGGGCGTGGGCGATCCGAAGCTGCCGAAGGCTTATGTCTTCGAGACCGGAACGAATGTGTGGCGGCAGTATTCGGCGTGGCCTCCGGAGAATGTTGAACACAAGACGCTGTACTTCGAGCCGAATGGCGGACTGTCGTTCGAGGCTCCAGCGGTGGAGGGGAAGTCGTTCGACGAGTATGTGAGCGATCCCGCGAAGCCGGTGCCGTTCGTGAATTATCCGGCGACCAGTGTGCCGCAGGAATACATGCTGTCGGATCAGCGCTTCGCCGACAGCCGCACCGATGTGCTGACGTATGAAACGCCGGTGCTTCAGGAGGACGTGACGATTGCCGGCCCGATCTCGCCGCGGTTGTTTGTGTCAACCAGCGGGACTGATTCGGATTGGGATGTGAAGCTGATTGATGTGTATCCGGCGGATTATCCGGAGAGCAAACAGGATTCGCGTCCGGAGGAACGGGGACAGCCGAGAAAGGATGTGGGGCCTCCTTCATTCACTATGGGTGGATATCAGCAACTGGTGAGGGGCGAGCCATTCCGAGGGAAGTTCCGCCACAGCTTCGAAAAGCCGGAACCGTTCACGCCGGGCAAGGTGGAAGAAGTGAAGTTCACCATGCAGGACATCAATCACACATTCCGGCGCGGACACCGCATCATGGTGCAGGTGCAGAGCTCGTGGTTTCCACTGACCGACCGAAATCCGCAGACATTCGTGAATATTCCGGACGCCAAGCCGTCGGATTTTGTGAAAGCTACCGAGCGCGTGTATCACACCAAGGCGGAGCCGTCGGGGATTGCGGTAGAGGTGGTGCCGCAGGCGGCGGAGGCTGGGGTGGCGGAAGGAAAGTAGCGGGGCGATAACTTGCGCAGTCGGCACTCGAAGATGGGATCACTCCGATCCTCTGCTCAGTGGGAAGATGAGCGAAATGGGATATTTCGAGAGTTAACTATCGCTTGCTATCTGGTTTTTGCTCAGCGCGCCTGTTCTGCGAGGCTTCGTAGCACACTTTAAGAGGTTGTTCCATGGCGTCCAGTTCCCCCAGTGCCTCCCTGGCTGGCCCTGCATTCTCAGAATTCACTATGCGGAACACGGCATATTTTGCATTGTTGTAATTTTTGAAGATGGTCGGCATCGCATCCATGCAAAGTTCAAGCTGCGTCTTCGGTGCTGTCTGGTGAGGGGACTCTTCTTGTCCGATGGCCGTTAACCCGATGACACAAATTGTGACTGAAATTCCTGCTATTGCCCGCGGAAAACTCATTGCCTTGATCCTCTCTTCACTACGTCAATCCACTGATTCCGACTTCTCATTTGCATGTCAGCGTGGCTGTCCCGCTCACAGTTTTCGTGCTTTTGTTTGAAGCAGGGGCCGTCGCAGTAATCGTGACTGCCCCATTTGTTGCTCCTAAACATGTTGCGGTTCCGTTATCGTTTGCGTTGTTGCTGATCGAAACATTAACCGTGTCGGACACTGTCCATGTCTGTCCCAAGCAGTTCACACACGCTGGGACGGCACACTGACCCTTCATCATAGGACCCGCGAAAAACTGCACCTGATTGCCGGGCGAAGATACAGAGTGATCGGCGGTCGCACTCGATGGCGATACCGACATTGCCGTTAATTCGCAGTTTTGCTGGCCGCCGCACCCGACTGAGATAAGAAATGCCGTAATCACAAGGAATGCAAGCCTGAAGGGTTTGAGCATCGCGGCCTCCCTCAGAGCCAGTCTAAGAGGAGTGGTGGATATTGCCAGTAACTCTCGTCACATGATCACTTGAAGTTAACAGGGGTTTAGACTCATTGACCTATGCTGGCAACATACTTCGGGAACACCCCTGGAACAAGACGGCCATTCAGAAAGAGTGGGGTCGAGGACGCCAACATGCTCTGTCATAGTTCGGCGAAGCGGGAAATCGTGTAGATTTGGAGGAGATTTACTTCCTACTTCCCGGGCGAAGAATTGCCCGGCGTGTCGATGGTCTGAGGGATATGAATTTGCGAAACCGTTATCTGGTGATTTCTGTCCGGATATTGCTGGGCCTGATCATGCTCGCCAGCGGCATTAGCGGGCTGCTGATGGGCAAGTCAACCCAGGGCGTACCGCCGCAGATGGTCGGCTTCGTCCAGATATTTTGGGCTTCAGGCCTTTTCCAGATGGTGAAGGTTACTGAGGTCGTTGCGGGGGGCATGTTGCTGTTTGGCATCTTCCCGCCGTTAGCAACACTATTTCTTGCGCCCGACGTTGTAGGAATTGTTATCGTCAACGCGCGGTTGATGCCTTCATTCTTGTGGCTTGGTGCGATTGTCTTTGTGCTGACCGCTTACCTGGGGTACGCCTACTGGGACAGGTACAGATCAATTTTCTCCCGCAAATGACTGTGAGGAGAATCGTCATAGGGTCTGGCGCGAGGCGCGAACCCATTCTGAGGCGGAGTTGATGCGTTGGCGTTCCTGCTCGATCCGGGAGCGTTCGTTGAGAAGTGCCTGATGAATCGAGGGCATCAGGGCACGCAGTTGCTCCACGTGCTTGCGGTAGATGCCGAGTTCCTGCTGGAGGGTGGAATCGGATTCGTGTTGCGCGGCTCGGAGGAATTGCCCTACCCGCATTAATTCCGAGAGGATTCCGTTCATCTGCTCAGGGGTCGCGGGACGAACGGAAGAACCTGCGGGCGAGAGACTGCTCAGCCACGCGCTCAAATGCTCGTTGGTCTCGTGGAGTTCGTTGGCGAATTCTGTGGCTGCCGGCATCAGGCGCTCCATCCTGAAGAGGGGCTTGAAGACGTTTGGCCGGATTCAGGCGGTTGTGTTGGCGCGGGCGTTGGATTCAGGTTGCGCTCAACGTCGCACCAGGCGTCGTGCACCTGCATCAGGCAGGAGATCTGCTCTTCAATCGCGGACTCGGATTGCTGGAACTGTGCCTCGACCAGACGGGACTTCACTTGCTGATAAAAACGGTCGAGGTTGGCGGCGACAACGCCTCCCTGATCTTTGTCGAGCGTGGCCTGCAGGTGGCCGATGACGAGAATGGCGTGGTTGATCTCGCGCGTGCGCGATTCGATATCTTTCTGGCGCTGCGCATTCAGCGCCCGGCGCAAATCTTCGATTACCTGCTCGTAGAGCAGGATCACCAGCCGCACTGGGCTGGCTCCGGCCACCGCCGCTTCTCGATACGACAATCCAGGATTCATCGTCATAGACCTGAGGTTAAAGGTGGAACGCTCATTTGCTGTTGGTGCTCCAGCTATTGTCCATCGTGGCCAGAGTTTCGGTGACCTGCTGCAGCAACAACGGATATGACTGAAGCGAAGCATTCACGCGGCTGAATTCCTGCAGCAGAGAGGTCTGCTGCGTTCTCAGCTGGTCTTCAAAGTTGTTGATGCTGTCGGTCAGGTTCTGCTGTTGGGTCTTGTTCTGGGCCAGATCGACATTGAGCAGGCCCTCTGTAGGATCGGTGAGATTCGTGAGATCGGTGTGAAAGAGGTTGGCGAATCCGGTCGAGGTGGAATTCTGGAAGAAAGCCTGGAATGCCTGTGGATTTGCGGCCAGAACCTGGCTCATCGTCTGCCCACCCGGCGTGGTTCCGACGGTGAGCGTGCCGTCGTCGTTCATGTTGATGCCGAGGGAGGCAAGATTCACCAGTCCAGAGTTGCCGGAGACGGAATAGGTGACGTCCTTCATCAGAATGCTTTGCAGCGTGCGCAGTGCGCTGTCGGCGCCAAGGGGTCCTTCGGAATTCGTGGCGGCGTTTATGGTGAACTGCTGGTTGATGCCGTTGATGACCGTGTTGTAGGCATTCACAAAGCTGTTGATGGCTTGCGTGATCTGATTTGTATCGGGCCCCACCGTCAGCGCGACGGGGCTGTCGGAGGCGGCGCCGGCAAGATTCAGCGTGACTCCCGGGATCGCCCCGGTGATGGTGTTCGAGGTGGTCGAGAAAGGAATGCTATCGATGGTGAAGGAAGCATTCGTTCCCCCGGTCGGAGGATTAAAAGAGAGGGAGGTCGTGTTGTTGGTGATGGCCAGTGCGCCAGGAGTTCCGGTCGCCTGACTGGAAAGCGTGAGGCGGGCTCCGGTCGCGTCCGTGACGACAGCGGCGGTGATTCCCCATTTGTTCGTCGTGCTCTGCTGGTTGATGGAGGCGGCAAGCGTGGTGAGCGTGTCGTTTGATCCAGCCGTGATCTGGACGTCGGCGGTGGTTCCGGTTGCGCCGCCGATTTGGATTTTGAGATCGCCGGTAGTGGAGCCACTGGGAAGAATGGAGACGCTGGCTCCGCCTGAGACAGCGCTGGTGTAGACGGTTCCATTGGTGGCGAGATTTGAGACAACGATGGTGTGGCTGCCGGAAACGGCCGCGGTATCGGCGGTCGCGGTGAGCACGGAGGCGTTCGACGAGGTGGCGGCCTGCGCGGTCAGCGCGCCTAAGGGATCGGACAAAGCCGTGACCGCGGTCGCGAGACTGTTTAAGTCATTGTTAATCAGGTTCAGCAGGCCAGCTTGCGTCTGCAGAGTGGCCTGCTCGCCCTGCCATTCCGTCAGCTGGCCGGTTTTCTGATTGAGAATCTGGCTGACCACGGAATTGACGTCGATGCCTTGTCCGCTTAGAAGACTGGCCGGATTGAAACTAATGCCCATTGGGTTTCGCTCCTTGCGCGCTGGAAGCGCCGTCTGACGCACGGGATTTTTGCTGCTCATCCAGGGCCTGATCGATCGCCCGGGCCAGACCCAGCACCTGCGAGCTGGGAATCTGCAGGATGAGATTTCCGGAATGATCGAGATACTTAATCACGATTTTCCCGTCCGTCTCGCTTCCCCTCTGCACTTGCACTTCATCCTGGAGCGTTTCCGGTGCCGGCGAATTGCTCGAAGGGCGAGGGCTGCTCTGATTTGAGACTCGGGTCACATTGGGACGCGGAGAAGACGGGCTGGCGGCGTCCGGCGGAGGCTGCGGGCGCCGGATGTCTGTGGGCCTGGGCTCGGATGAAGGGCTGATGGCTGATACCGGATCGATGCTCATAATGAGCTCCGGGAAGAAATTAAGGAGGCGGTTGCCCGCCTCCTTGCGAGTTCAGGTTATTGCAACAGCTTCAGAACGAGTTGCTGCTGCTGGTTGGCTTGTGCGAGGGCCGAGACGCCGGTCTGCTCCAGGATCGAGTACTTGGTCAGGTTGGCCACCGCGGTTGGGATGTCGGCTGCGACGATGCCGTTGGCCGCCGACGTCAGGTTCTGCATCTGGCTGCTGATGACGGTGGCAGCGCTCTGCAGCCGGTTGGAACTGGCTCCAATCTGGCCTCGGAGTCCAGCGACCTGAGCGATGGCGTTGTTGATGTTGGTCAGCGCGGTCTGGGCTGCGGCCGCAGTGCTCAGGTTGTCATTGGCCAGACTGATGCCGTTCATGTTGCCGCTGCTGAATGACCCCAGGGTCGCCGAGATCGTGCTGCTGCCGACGGTCGTGGAGTCGGTGAGGTAAACGTTCATCTTGCTGTTGTTGGTGGTATTGGTGAAGGTTTCGGCGGCGGCGTCGGCTCCAATTTCGAAGGTGCCGGTGGTCGCGTCGCCGGACAGCTGATTGAGAGCGGTAGTGCCGCGGTTCAGGGCGTCGGTCACCATCAGGTGTCCGGCGCTGTCGAGCGTGGCCATCAGCCCCGTGCCGGAATTGTTGATGTCATTGATGACATCGCCGACCGTGGCATCGCTGGCGCTGGTTGTGTAGATGGTAGCGCCGCCCGTCGTCTTAATGGCAAGCGTGCCGGCGACAGCGGTGGCGTAGCCGGCAGCGGTGTTGGCGGCGGCAATCTGGTTGAAGTTGGTGTTGCCGCCGGTAAATACGGCCGCGCCGTTGTACGTCGTGTTGTTGCCGATCCGGTCGATTTCGGCCTTGATCTGGGCAAACTCCGACTGCAGCGCCTGGCGTTGCGTATCGGACACCGTGCCGGTCGAAGACTCAGTCGCCAGGGTGACGGCGCGGTTGAGCAGCGTGGTGACCTGGGCGAGCGCGCCATCGGCCACCTGCAGCATGCCGACGCCGTCGTTGGCGTTGCGGGCCGACTGTGTCAGGGCGGTGATGTTGGCCTGCAAGCCGTTGGCGATGGCCAGGCCTGCCGCATCGTCGGCGCCGCTATTGATACGCGAACCGGACGATAGCTGGTATAAGGTGCTCTGCAAACTGGCGTTGGTGATGGCCAGCTGATTTTCCGCGGACAGAGATGCAATGTTGTTCAGGATTCCAATGGGCATTTGAAAGCTCCTTCTCCTCGGGTTGTTTTCGGTTGTCCTAAGAACCTTCTTAGGATGTTCTGCGAAGCTTGCGATCTCTGCCGTTCGCGGAACCCCGAATTCTGTCCTGTTTATCGGCGGTGCCCAGTTCCGCTTTAGTCGCGATTCCGGTTTCTGAGCTGTCGGTCGTAATGCGAAGGTAACAAACTTGGAAGCGGTGCCGGATAATCTGCGGCGTTGAGCCGCCGATGTCTTGTTTATGAATCTGCGCATTGGTCTGTTCGGCTGTTGCGGGAGGAATCCATCATGATTCGTCTCACTCGTCTCAATAACACTCCGCTGATGGTGAACTCGGATCTCATCAAGTTTGTGGAAGAGTCTCCGGACACGCTGGTTACGCTGATCACGGGCGAAAAACTTGTGGTGCGGGAGAAGTCCGGAGATGTGCTGACCCGGATCATCCAGTTCCGCCATTCGGTGCTGGAAGGGTTATCGCTGACGTGGGATGCATCGTCGGCGCACGCATTGATTTCGAGATCGGCTGCCCCGTCGGGGGATGAGCGCACGAGGTAACTGTGGATAAGGCCAGTCTGGGCGGCATCTTGCTTGCGATCGGCGGAATCGTCGCGGGCCTGCTGCTGGAGGGTGGAAATCTCGGCCAGGTTGTGCAACCGACGGCGGCCATGATCGTTTTCGGCGGGACGATGGGCGCAGTGTTGCTGCAGTTTCCCTTGTCCGTGGTAGGCGACGCGTTTCTCCGCCTGGGCTCGGTTTTCCGCGGTCCGAAGACGAATGCGGGAGACATGATCGGTCGCCTCGTGCACTACGCGCAAAAGGCGCGGCGGGAAGGCATCGTGTCTCTCGATTCCGACCTGCAGGAAATTACGGACCCTTTCCTGAAGAAATCGCTGATGCTGGCGGTGGACGGCACGGAGCCAGACGAGTTGCGCAAAATCATGGAGTTCGAGCTCAACAACCAGGCGGAGTTCGAGGAGCGCGCGCCACAGGTGTTCGAGGCGGCGGGAGGATTCGCACCGACGATCGGAATCATCGGAGCGGTGCTCGGCCTGATTCAGGTGATGCAGCATCTCGACAAGATTGACGAAGTAGGCCGCGGCATAGCTGTGGCTTTTGTGGCGACCATCTATGGCGTTGGGTCGGCGAACCTGTTGTATCTGCCGATTGCCGGAAAAATGAAGCTGCGCATCCGCGAGGAGCAGATTGCCCACGAAATGACGCTGGAGGGAGTCGTCTCGATTCTGGAGGGGATGAATCCTCACATGCTGGAAACCAAGCTGCTCGGGTTTCTGGCCGACGCCGAGAGCAATGGCGCGAAGCAGGCCGAAGCGGGGCCGTCATGATGCGGCGGAAACGTCCGCGGCCGCACGCCAATCATGACCGCTGGCTGGTTTCGTATGCGGACTTCATCACCCTGCTGTTTGCGTTCTTTGTGGTGCTCTACGCCTCGGCGCAGGTGGATCAGCGGAAAATCGGGAAGCTGGCGATGGCGATCCAGACTGCATTTCAGGAACTGGGAATGTTTCCGGCTTCCGGCGGCAGCCTGCCCCGGGAATTGCCGGCGCTGCCGCCGGAGGCGTTGAAGAAACTACAAGAAGCGGAGCTGAAGAAGGAAAAATTGACGGTGCCGGATGATGCCCCGATCGACGACTTCAATCTCAGCACGTTGCAGGAAGAGCTGCAGAAGGCGCTCCAGCAGGAGATCGCGGCCCGCGCCGTGGCGCTGCACCGGGAGAGCGAGGGATTAGTCGTCAGCCTGCGCGAGTTCGGATTCTTCGACAGCGGCTCGGCGACGCTGCGCGATTCGGCGTACCCGGCGCTGGACCGGATCGCAGCCATCCTCGCGGCCCGCACGTGCCGCCTACGGATCGAGGGGCATACTGATAATGTGCCGATCCACACCGCGCAGATGGCGACGAACTGGGAGCTTTCAACCGCACGCGCTACCGAGTTGGTCCGGCTGCTGATCACACGCTACGGGTTTTCTCCGAAGCGACTGTCGGCCGCGGGCTATGCCGAATATCACCCCATTGCCTCGAATGACACGCCCCAGGGCCGGGCGCAAAACCGGCGCGTGGATCTGGTGATTCTCAGCGATCATGCCGTCCGCAAGGAATCGCCGGTGGCGAGTGCGAAACCCTCGGCGGCGATTCCGTGATCTGAGCCGTAGCTTGAATGAGTCTTTTGCCACCGATCTCGGAGCCACAGAGATAATCAGACAAGGGAAAACTGCGTAGTCCGCCGGCTGCGCGTCGATCTCGACGCAAGTCCCAATCAGGGTCCCCGGAACTTTCCTTCTTCTACTAATCCAAACTCCCTGCCTCCGTGTCTCTATCGCCAGAATTTAGTTAAAGCCCTCTCTGTCCCTCGCCGATGAATGGTTAGGCATGACCGCTGCCGCACATTCGACCTTGATTCCCGAGGGACCGCCGGATCCGGACCTGATTCGCATACGAGATCTGATTTACCAGGTCGCGGGCATATTCCATCCCGACAGCAAGCTGCGTTTGCTGCGGGACCGCTGTGAACGGCGCATGAAGGAGCTCAAAACCCAGACGTTTCACGAGTACTTTGAGTGGCTGACGATCCGGCCCCAGAGGCAAAGCGAGTTGATTGCCCTGCTGAACGAGATCACGATCGGGGAGACCTGTTTCTTCCGTAATCAGCCGCAACTCGATGCGCTGCGGCAAGTCGTTTTCCCGAGAATTCTGGAGGCGAAGTCGAAGCTGCCCTTTCGGCGGCTGCGCATATGGAGTGCCGGCTGCTCTACCGGGGAAGAACCCTACACGTTGAGCATGCTGATTCTGGAAGAATCGCAGAAGCAGCTGAAGGACTGGACGGTCGAGATCCTGGCAACCGACCTGAACGAGCGTTCGCTGGCTCACGCCAAGAATGCAATCTATGGAACCTACAGCACGCGCAATTTGACGCCCTATTACCGGCAGAAATACTTCGTGCCTGCGGGCGATCAACTGCAGGTACAACCGTCAGTCGCCAGCGGGATCAACTTTTCGCGCCTGAACCTCTCTGACGACGCGCGCATGATTTTTATGAAGAGCCTGGACGTGATTTTTTGCTGCAACGTCCTGATCTATTTCGATCTGGCCTCGAAGCGTCGCGTGATTCAGCACTTTTATAACAATCTGCTTCCCCACGGATACCTGTTTCTGGGGCACTCGGAGTCTCTCTACGGCGTCACCGACGATTTCCGGCTGGTTCATCTGCCGGGCGCGACCGCTTATTTGAAAGGGGAACGGTCGGCGGCGGGAAAGAAGGCGCAATGACGACGACTGCCACGAAAGAAAAATTGCTGGCGAAGATTGAAGGCCTGAATCAGATTCCGACGATACCCGCGGTGCTGGCGCCGCTGCTGCGCTATCTGGAGCGGCCGGTCGAGGAACTCGATGTGCAGCGGGTGACGGACATGATTGCGCAGGATAAATCGCTGGCGGCGCAATGCCTGCAGATGGCGAATAGCCCACTGTTCGGAAGGTGGCAGAAGATCGATTCCCTGCGGAGCGCGGTGGTCAGTCTCGGATTCCAGCGGGTGAGCGACATTGCCATGTCGTGCGGGGTGCTGAACCTGACTCCCAAAGATGGATCGGGGATCGATCCCGTCGTTTTCTGGGAGCATTCCCTGGGATGCGCGCTGGTTTGCCGGCACTTTGCGCGCACGATTTCGTTTCCGGATCCCGGGAAGGCGTACCTGGCCGGGCTGCTGCACGATATTGGGATCATCGTAAATTTGTGGATGTTGCCGGCAGAGTTCCGCTCGGCTTACGAGTTAGCCCGGAAGGAAGGAATTCCGCTGCATGAAGCAGAACTGTCCGTGCTCGGGCTCACGCATTCGGAAACCGGCCGGCTGCTGGCGAACCGGTGGGAACTCTCGGCTGATCTTTGTGATGTTGTTTCTCTTCATCATTCGGCCGGAGATGCAAAGGAGCATACGGGACTGGTCGCGCTGGTGGAAATCAGCGACCTACTTTGCCGCATGAGCGGATTGAACTACGGCTATCCCGAACTGCGCGAGGTAAACCTGCTCGAGCAGAGCGGCTTCTCGGTGCTGGCCGAGCAATGTAAGCAGCTCAATGACTTCGACTGGGCGCGTCTGACGTTCGAGATGGACTCGTACATGGACGAAGTGCGGGCGCTGGTACGGGCAATTTATCGGAAGTGACGGCAGGGCTGGGTGAGCGCTCTTATTTCGGGCTGGTCAGCACTGTATCGTAGGGATCGACGAGAAGCTTGTGTGCGCCGAGCGGGGCCGACAAGTGAAAGGATGATTCTTCTCCGTCGGCGAAGATGCGGCCCAGGAACACTGGCTGGCGTCCGGTGATCAAGGCGTAAATCGGAACGGATGTCACCAGATCATCCGGCGCTTCTTTCTGCAGGATCGTGCCGGTCACGATCGCTCGTCCGCCTTTCGGAGTAAACTTCACGCCCTTGAGTTCCAGTTTCGGCAGCGAGGTTCCGTTGATCCATCCGTTGAGAAACCAGTCGAAGGTACTTTTGCCTTCATAGCGCAGCGACAGCGGGAGATCTTCGGCGAAGACCTCCAGCATTTGTCGCGTGCTGAGAGTCTTGCCCGCGTAGCGCTCGCGAAGTTTACGCAAGTCCCGAACGAAGGGCTCGTCGACCGTTGCCTCAGCCGCGGCCGCGCGACCTTCTTTCTGAACCTGGGCGTCCTTCAACATCGTGCGCAACATGTGAAACAGCCAGGTTCCGCGGCCGTAGCTGATCGCTTCGTAGCCTTCCGGAAAACGCGACGAGAGCAGCCTGGTTCCGAGCGTGACCGGACCGACATCTTCCGCGGACATTCCGTCTTTGTTTTTCGTGATCAGATCAAGCCGGTACTTGTTCATGATGTCGCGGAATCCCGCCGGATTTTTTTCCTGCAACATCATCAGCGCGCAGTAATTGGCAAGGCCTTCGGAGAACCACTGGTCGCGGTAGGTGTCCCAGGTAACCAGATCGCCCCACCATTGATGGGCGATCTCGTGAGCGGGAATTTCGTGCTGCAGCAGAATCCGAGTCGCGTCAAAATGCAAGGCATCGCGCTCCGCGTCGGTCAAAAATGCGAAGGAGGAGAGAAAGACGAGCCCCGGCCATCCCTGGCTCTCGCGGCCCGGCAGTTGTGTGAGCGAGAGAAGATGATAGGGATAAGGTCCGAAGCGTTCAGAGTAGTACTGAATAGCTTGCACAGCCGCCGTGCTCACGGTCAATTCGTTATGCGCAGGTGAAGGCGTCGGAGGCATGACTATCTCGGGAGGGCGCGGCCGCGAATCCAGTGGAGTGAGCGGCTCCTGCGTGACGACTTGCACTGCAGCGTTGGGAAAATCTTTCTCTACGCCGCGCGTGGCGTAGGTATCCACGGTGACCGGCCCTGCTTTTGCCGTCACCGAGCGATATTGCCCGAGATTGAATCCGGCAAGTGGAATCGGCCTATCGGAAATCCAGCGGGACGTTTGCTCTCCGGTGGTGCCCGGTTTCGGCCCAGGAGTAATCGAGGCGGGAGTGCCAGTAGCGACAAGCGTCCATTCTTGCGGATAGGCGAACCGCAAATCGAAGTTTGCCATCTCCATGCCGCGGTTCGGATACCAGGTGCCGCGTGCGCCGACATAGAGCAAGCCGGTTCCCGCTTCGGCGAGAACCTCGCCCCCATAGACGAATTCGAGGTTGAGCTTCGTGCCGGGCTTGGGCGGCTGGGGGAGGATCACCGCGACGAGATCGTTGCCGCTGCGAGCCAGCTCGCTGCCTTCGAGAGCAGGATTATGAATAAATTCGAGCGGCTGCCCGTTCATCTTTACGCTCTCGACCTGCAGAAATCTCGAAAGCTCAAAGAATAAAATCCGCGATCCCCACTTCGGGACGTTGCACTCGAGCAGAGCGCGGGCGTGAATCTGTTTAGGGGGCACGACTTCGGTTTCGATCGTGTAGTGGTGGACTTTGATTTCGTCCGACCGGCCACCCTCCGTTTGGGGCAGCGGCGTCTCGCCGGCGGTTGTGCGCGTGGCTTTTGCTTCGATTGGCGAGAAGGAGGTCCAGACGTCGTAGAAGGTTTCGTTGTTGACGGTCCGGGGTTGTCCAGCCTGGATTTGTTCGACGCCGTTCGAGTCGTAGAAAACATCGAAGACACCGAGCTTGACTCCCTGCAGGCGCGCGTGCAGGAACTGATCTTTTGGAGTTGCTTGCACCGTTTCGGTTTTACTCGTAGGCGATTGCGCGCCGTCTGTTGGAAGGAATCGGCTGAACGTTACCAGCAGGCGCATGGCATCACTCGCAGCGAGATTCCGCGCCGCTGCTGACCAGTGGTCGATGAACTCCTGCTTGTTGTCGGTCTGCCGGAGATCGGGACGCAGTTCATCGGCGGTGTCATCGTTGAAGCGGAAGTAGGCGGTCGAGAAACGTTCTTCGAGAATCGCCATGCCGGTGAACAGGCTCATCGAGCGGCGTTCGACTTCCGTCGGAGGTGAGAGCAGGATTTCACCATCGCCTTCGAAGAACGCTCCGGTGATCTTCCCCATGACGTCTTGCGTGAAGCCGATCATTCCGTCGTCGAGCGAGATCTGGATGGCGGAGCGATTGATCGCGGCATCGCGCACTTCGTAAACGCGAGTTGGATCGAGCCCAACCTGGCCGAGTTGCATGTAAAGCGCCTGCGCAGGCTTGGCTGGAGGATTATCGACCGCGGGGGCGACCGCGGGTCCGAGACAGGCAAGGAACGCGATCAGAACTAACTTTTTCGTTAGTACCTTAGTCACGTGGGTAGGGAGTGCCTCAGTTGCTAGAATGCGCCTGAATGCGGCTCCGTGTCATCTTTCTCTGTCTGCTTGGGATGCTGGGTTTGACTTCTGCCTGGGCGGATACGATCCATTTGAAGAATGGCCGCACCATTCTTGCCGATCACGTGCGGGAAAACGGAAACCGCTACGAGTACGACATCGGCGACGATTCCTACGCCATTCCGAAATCGGCGGTCGATCACGTGGACGCCGGCGGCGTGCCGGAACGCAGCTCGAACGCGGCGAAAATGGCGGATCTTCCCAGCTTCGCGCCGGCGGAGGGCCTTGCCTATCAAAGTGATCTCGTCGACAAGGTCGTAAGAGATGGAAAGATCGACGAAGACAGCCTTGCCATCCTTGAGAACAAGGGCGACGCGGAACTGGCAGCGACGGCGAATTTCATCGCGGGCAAATTCGAGTTTGACCGTGGCAATCTGAAACAAGCCCGTCAGTATTTTGAAAGCGCGTTACGCTTCCGCGCTGAGAGCCCGACGATCCTTATTTATTATTCGGCGGTGCTGGTGCGTAGCGGCAATGCCAGCCAGGCTCTGGTGTATGCGCAGCGTGCAGTGAGCGCCGCGCCCACGTCGCCCGATGCATACACGATGCTGGGCTACGCGCAGTTTGCATCGGACCATACCAAAGATGCGGTCGCTTCATGGAAGAAATCTCTGGAGCTACGTCCCGATGCAGCGGTTCAGCAGCTTCTCGACAAGGCGCAACGCGAACAGAAGACCGAGGCCAATTTCTCCGAGGGTGAGAGCAGCCACTTCACGTTGCACTATGAAGGCAAGCAGACGTCCGAGGCGTTTCGCGGACAGATTCTGAGCACGCTGGAATCGGACTACGACGATCTGGTCCGTGACCTGGGCAGCCCTCCGCGCGATAACATTCTGGTCACGCTTTACACGGAGCAGTCTTTCTTCGACGTGACGCAGGCGCCGTCGTGGTCGGGAGCGGTCAATGACGGTAAGCTGAGGATTCCGATCAATGGACTGAGCTCGATGACGCCGGAACTGGCGCATGTTCTAAAGCACGAGCTGACGCACTCATTTGTGACGCAGCTCTCGGGTGGACGATGCCCAATGTGGCTGCATGAGGGCGTCGCACAATTCCTTGAACCGAAGAACTTAAGCGGCGAGGGACACCAGCTTTCGATGCTGTTCAACACGCAGCACGAGATACCGCTGAATGCGCTGGAAGGAAGCTTCATGGGCTTTTCGGGGCCGCAGGCCTACGTTGCTTATGCCGAATCGCTGGCAGCGGTCTCCTACATCAACGACACCTACGGGATGAGCGACATTCAAAGCATTCTGCAGCGGATTGGGCAGGGGAACTCCGCCGAGGCGGCGCTGCGGGCGACGATCCATTCGGACTACGGCCAACTGGAAACCGATCTGGGCCGATATCTCGCAGACAAGTACGGAAATTAGATCTTCGATCAAAAATTTCATCCACTAGAACGCAAGGTTGATCTATATCGTTTGTTGCGTTAGCGTCAGTTTCACCGTTTCTCGTTTGGCATGCATTTTCTCTTTGGCTCCCGCGAATCCGGCACTCCGCAGGTGGTCGAGCCTGTGCCAACGATTTTTCCGACGATCGCCGGGGCGCAGATTGCCGCCGTTTTCGTGGGAAAACGCATCGCCGGGGACTTCTACGACTCCATTCGAGTGAGCCCGCAGCGGGTACTTATTGGTCTGCTCGACGTCGCTGGGCGGCGCCAGGACAACCGCCAGATTCTGGTAGCGGCGCAGAAGATTTTCCGCCAAGCCGGCCCTGAGCTTTTCGCGGCTCAGGACGTGAATGAAGCCGACGCCATGACCGAACTCAGCCTGCGCATTAACCGCGGATTGATTGAAATGGCGGGAGTGCTCTCATGCCCGGCGTTTATCGCGTGCTATCAGGAGGAATTCGGAACGCTCTGCTATACGAATGATGGGCACACTCCGGCGCTGCTTCGGGACGGCACCGGCATTTTGGAGCTGACCTCGACCGGACTTCCGCTCGGGCTGTTTTCGCACGCCACATCGGATTCTCGAATCGTGGGCATGGAAAAGGGAGCGGCGCTGGTCGTGGTTTCCAATGGGGTGGTGAGTTGCGAAGGTAATGGCGGCGGGAGTGAGGGGCAGTTCGGGCTGCGTCGCGTAAAAGATCTGTTGAAGGATGCTCCAGCTCAGGGAGCACAAGCTCTGTGCTCCGCGATATTGTCGTGCGTGGGCAATTTCAGTGGGCATGCGCCGGTGTGCGACGACCGTACGGCGCTGGCCCTAATACGGAGAGAGTAGCGCGGGCAGGCCAACTCGCAAGCCGCGGCAAGCGTCCAAAATAGCGGACTTTAATTGGAGTTTGGCCCGTAGAGGCCAGTCTAGAGTAGTAAAATACCGTAATCGGCACAGTCCACTGTTTGCCCGCAAGCCCAGGAAGCGTGGCGGCCCTATCAACTTATGAAAAAGATTCCCCTGCTCTTTATCGCTTTGGCATGCATGCCGGTGTTTGCATCGGGGCAAGTCGTCGAAGAAATCATCGCGCGCGTGAACAACCAGATCATTACGCGGTCTGAATTTCAGCGCAGCAAAGACCAGCTGCGGGACGAAGTGAAACAGCAAGCCCCGAACGATGCCGACAAGGTGTATGCCGACCGTGAAAAAGACGTGCTGCGCGACCTGATCGATCAACAGCTTTTGCTCGAAAAAGGCAAAGACCTGCAGATCACCGGCGATACCGACCTGATCAAGCAGCTCGATCAGATGCGCAAGGACATGAAGCTGCCCGATCTCGACGCGCTGCAGAAAGAAGCTGAAAAGCAGGGCATCTCGTGGGAAGACTTCAAGCAATCGCAGCTGAATCAGATCATCACGCGAAAAGTAATCGGCTCGGAAGTCGGCGGTCATCTTTCGATCACCAAGGAAGAAGAGCAGAAGTTTTACGACGAGCATAAGTCTGAGATGGAGCAGCCGGAATACATCAAGCTGAGCGAGATTCTGATTGCGCCGAAGGAACCAGCGGCACCGGACCCGAATGCGACCACTCCCCCCGATCCCGCGGCGACTCAAGCCGCAGAAGCGAAGGCCCTGAGTGACGCCCAGGCGAAAGCTGAGGAGGTTCTCAAGCAGTTACAGGGTGGGGCCAATTTCGAAGATACCGCCAAGAAAGAATCGAACGGTCCGTCGGCGCAAGACGGCGGCGCACTGGGAATTTTTAAGCGCGGCCAATTGGCGAAGGAACTTGAAGACAAGACATTCGCTTTGAAAGCCGGGCAGTTGACGGATGTGATCCGGACCAAACAGGGGTACGTCATTCTGAAGGTGACGGATCATCAGATGGCCGGAATTCCTCCGCTGAAAGACATTCAGCCCAAGATCGACGACGCGTTGTATTACCAGAAACTGCAGCCCGCGCTCCGAGCCTACCTAACGAAGCTGCGCGAGGACGCCTACATCGATATCAAGCCCGGCTACATCGATACCGGCGCCAGCCCCAACGAGACCAAGCCGGTCGAAACGGCCGATGCCGCGCAAAAAGACGCCAAGAAGCTCGGAAAAAAGAAACACAAGAAGCTGGGCGTCCTGTAATCTTGCCCTCCGCACGGCCCGGCCTTCCGCAGGAAACGTATGAAGGCTGGGGCAAGAGGATTGCTTTATACTCAGACAGCCGATGAAGGACTTCTATATCTGCGACTGCGTGCGTTTCGAGAACAAGATTGTCACTTCTAGTTTCGTAGTCGTCGGCAAGCAGATCAAGCCTAAGAAGACCGGCGAACCCTATCTCGCGCTCACCCTCGGCGACCGCAGCGGCCAGCTCGAAGCCAAGATGTGGGACAACGTCGAGGAAGTACTGGAAGCCTTCGAGCAGGACGATTTCCTCAAGATCAAGGGGCTGATCAACAAGTACAAGCAGCGCTTTCAGCTGACGATTCACAAGCTGCGCAAGCTGGGCGAAACGGAAATCGATTTTTCCGATTACCTTCCGAAGACGACGAAAGATATCGACGAACTGTGGCGGACGCTGGCCAGCTTCGTCGCCAGCTTCGAGAATCCTCACCTGAAGGCGCTGGTCCAGGCATTCATGGCCGATCCGGACATTGCCGCCGCGTATCGGAATGCTCCTGCTGCGAAGACGCTGCACCACGCGTACATCGGCGGACTGTTGGATCACGTCGTCTCGCTGTTCCGGTCGTGCGATCTGATCTGCAAGAACTATCCCCAGATCAACCGCGATCTTCTGCTCACGGGTGCTTTTTTGCACGACATCGGCAAGATTCACGAGCTGACCTATAACCGCTCGTTCTCGTACACCACCAGAGGACAGCTGCTCGGGCACATGATTATCGAACTGGAGATGTTACAGGCGAAGCTGGCGCAGCTGCCGGGCTTTCCGGATGAACTGAAGACGCTGGTGGAACATCTCATTATCAGCCACCACGGGCAGTATGAATTCGGATCGCCCAAGTTGCCGATGTTTCCCGAGGCACTGGTGCTTCACTATCTCGACGATCTGGATTCGAAGATGGAGGCGATGCGGGCGCAATTCGAACGCGAAGCTGGGCTGGATAGTGCGTGGACGAGCTATAACGCGTCGCTCGGGCGGCCGCTTTTGAACAGCGAGAAATTCCTGGCTCCGAAAAAGCGTGGCGGTGAGCAGAGTGAACCTGCGGCCAGTGAAGCGCAGGAGAAGTCGAGCGAGGTCGCGGAACCTGTTCCGATCATTCCTGGTCTGGAACCGCAGCGGTAGCGGCTGGACAGCCAAGGCGGTGTCCCTACACGAGCACAACGTACATGCACTTACGAACATTGATCCTGATGTTTGAGATTCGTTAGAGTTACATTAATCTTCAAATCCTCAAAATCCTTGGGAGGGATACATGCGATCCCGTTTTGTTCTATTTACTCTTGCTGTTTATCTCTCGTTCGTCGTGCTCGGGTGTTCGAAGAAGTCAGCGAATGATGCTCCGGCAGACAATAGCAGTGCAGCAAATTCAGCGGCGTCTGGAACGCAGAATGCCGCGCCAGATGCTGCGAATCAGCCGGCCAATGCACCATCCGAACCCGCGAAGGAAGTGAAACGGGAACCGATCCGAGTTCCGAGCGGAACCGCGGTCACGGTCAGTCTGGGATCGGCGCTTGGCTCGAAGCTGAGTCATGGCGGCGACACCTTCACCGGCACCGTGGCGAAAGATATTCGGGTTCACGAGGAAGTGGTGATTCCGCAAGGAGCCACTGTGAATGGCACAGTAACCGATGCAAAGGCTTTGGGGAAATTCGCGGGCGGCGCGGTGCTGCAGGTGCGTCTTGATTCGATTACGCTGAACGGGCGCGATCTGCCGGTTCATGCCGCGTTGCGCACCTTCTCCGCGAAAGGAAAGGGCAAGCGGACCGCAGTACTGGCTGGTGGTGGCGCAGCTTTGGGCGGCATCATTGGTGCGCTCGCAGGCGGAGGCAAGGGCGCTGCCATCGGTGCGGCAGCCGGCGGTGGCGCGGGGGCCGGAGGCGCTGCGTTCACCGGGAATAAAGATATCGTGCTGCCGGCGGAGTCCGCGCTGACGTTTGAATTGTCGGAGCCGCTGGAAGTCAGGCGGTGAGAAACCAGCACTCGGCATTCAGCATTCAGCATTCAGCATTCGGCATTCAGAGTTCGGCAATTGGGCCCGACCCGGCTGAACGCTGACGGCTGAGTGCTGAATGCTTTTTCAGCGATTAACGCTGATCCCGGAAAGACTCTATGCTCGACTTCAGCCGGTTTGAAATTCTCACATTCGATTGCTACGGGACGTTGATCGACTGGGAAGCAGGTATCCTCGCGGGTATGCAAAGGATTCTTGCCGCGCATGGCAAGCGCGTCGACGACGCCACATTACTTGAGCTTTACGGAGACTTCGAGGCTCAGGCCGAGAGTGGCGCGTTTCAGTCGTATCGCGATGTTCTGGCTTCAGTGGTACGGCAATTTGGAGATGAATTCAAGTTCACCCCATCGACCGAGGAAGAACGGGCGCTATCGGCGTCACTTCCGTCGTGGAAGCCGTGGCCCGACACGGTCGCGGCGCTTGAACGCTTGAAGACGCGCTTTCGGCTGGCGATCCTCTCGAACGTGGACGACGATTTATTCGTGGGAACGCGCCCGCAATTGAAGGTGGAATTCGACGAGGTGATAACGGCCGGGCAGGCGCGCGCGTACAAACCATCCCTGAAGATTTTTGACTTGGCGCTCCATAGAATCAAAACACCCCGCGATCGCGTGCTGCATGTGGGACAGAGCATTTATCACGACGTGGTTCCAGCGCAAGAGTTGGGCATGGCGACAGTCTGGGCGAATCGTCCTTCGCGCCGGGCAGGGGTCGGGGCCGTGAAATCCGCATCGGCCCAGCCAGATCTGACCGTATCGAGCCTCGAGCAACTAGCCGCAGCGGCGCTGGGCTGACACCTCAAATTACCCCGATTGAGGAATTTGGTAATTGAGTGATTTATACGCGCCGCCCCAAAAGATTTTAAATTACCAAATTACAAAATTACCCAATTACTCAATCGCAATTACTCAGTTTCCCAAATCCCTCAAGTTCCCTCCAACCCCCGCCGATGCTTTAACTGTCCCGCACGTTGCGGGCAGGCACAATCATGGACGACATTGTTAAGGACTTTCTCATTGAAAGCCGGGAAAACCTCGACCGGCTCGATCAGGAGTTGGTCAGTCTGGAATCGAATCCGACCTCGAAGGACCTGCTATCGAGCATCTTCCGGACGATTCACACCATCAAGGGCAGCTGCGGATTTCTCGGGTTCACCCACTTGGAAAAAGTCGCGCACGTCGGCGAGAGTTTGTTATCGAAACTACGCGACGGCGAACTGCGGCTGGACGCTGAAATCACCAGTGGCCTGCTTGCCATGGTGGACGCGGTTCGCCGCATGCTCGACGAAATACAAGCGACCGAACGCGACGGGGATAACGATTATCCGGAATTGCTGGCTCGGCTGCAGACGTTGCAACAGGCAGGACCAAAGGCGAAGGGAGGGCCGGTCGTCCCAATTGCAGAGAAACCGGAGATTGTTCCGCCCCGAGGGGAGATCCGGATCGTCGAGGCAGAAGCGCCTGCTCCTGTAGTGGTCGAAGCTCCCGCATCACCCCAGCCCGCTCAATCTGCGCCGCCCGCGACAGCTTCTGACGCCGTTCCCGGGCAGTATCTGCCGTCGCCAACGAAGATCGGCGGGTTACTGGTCGAGCGCGGCTGCATTGCGCCGGAAAACCTGGCCTTCGCGCTGCAGGAGCAGGAGCGCGGCGACCGGCGCCGGGTGGGCGAGATTCTAGTCGCGCTGGGTTTCTGCCGGGCGGATGACATCAACAGCGCGATGCAGGTTCTGGACTCGCGCGGCCGTAACGCCGGCGTCGAGACGGTGCGAGTCGGGGTGGAGTTGCTCGATACGCTAATGAACCTGATCGGAGAACTTGTGCTCGCCCGCAACCAGCTTCTGCAGGTTGCGGCGTCAACGCCGGATTCGGCCGTGCAGCCGGTTTCGCAGCGC
The DNA here is from genome assembly GCA_035277905.1 of Candidatus Sulfotelmatobacter sp. Classification (GTDB taxonomy): domain Bacteria; phylum Acidobacteriota; class Terriglobia; order Terriglobales; family Acidobacteriaceae; genus Sulfotelmatobacter. The sequence goes on along the minus strand of DATEJO010000035.1, from coordinate 41,105 downwards.
ATGAACCTGATTGTCACAGAGGTGCAGGAACAGGTGATGAAGACGCGCATGCAGCCGATCGGCAATCTGTGGAACAAGTTTCCCCGCACGGTTCGCGATCTGGCGCTGAATTGCGGCAAGGAAGCGCATCTCGAAATGGAAGGGCAGGACACGGAACTGGACCGCACCATCCTCGAAGCAATCAAAGATCCGCTGACACATTTGATCCGCAACGCCATCGATCACGGCATCGAACTGCCGGAAGCGCGCAAGAAGGCGGGGAAGGACCCGACCGGGCGGCTGAAACTGCGCGCCTATCACGAAGGCGGAAAGGTTCACATCGAGATCTCGGACGACGGTGCCGGGCTGAACGTCGAGAAGTTACGTAAGAAGGCGCTCGAACGTGGCCTGATCACGCCGCAGCAGGTGGCGCTGATGGCCGAGCGCGACATTTTCAATCTGATCTTTCTGCCCGGCTTCTCGACCGCGGAAAAAGTGACAAATGTTTCCGGGCGCGGCGTTGGCATGGACGTGGTCAAGACCAACGTGGAACGAATCAGCGGCACCATCGATGTGCAATCTGCGGCGGGCAGAGGCACGACGGTTCATGTGAGCATTCCGCTGACGCTGGCCATCGTTCCGGCACTCATCGTTAACTGCCACGGCGAGCGCTTCGCCATTCCGCAGATCAGCGTCCTGGAACTGGTTGGGCTGGATGCGGGCGCGAGCAATCAGAAGGTTGAGGTCGTGCAGGGTGCGCCGGTTTACCGGCTGCGTGGAAATCTTTTGCCGCTGGTCTATCTGGACCGCGAGTTGTGCCTGGTGCCCGCCGAGGGTACGAACCTCTCCAGCATGTCCGACATTGTTGTCCTGCAGGCTGAGAATCGGCAGTTTGGCCTGGTTGTGGACGAGATTCTCGATACCGAAGAAATCGTCGTCAAGCCATTGGGGGGACAGCTCAAGGGCATCGAAGCTTTCTCCGGGGCGACGATCATGGGCGACGGACGGGTCGCGCTTATTTTGGACATTGTGGGGCTGGCGCAGCGGGCGAAGGTTCTGGCAGAAGCCCGTCAGGGTGCGCACGAAAAACGTGAGCAAGCGGTTCGTTCCGATGGGGCAGCCCAGGTCCAGACCTTGCTGCTGGCGCGGCATGGTTCCATCGGACAGGTGGCCATTCCACTTTCGACGGTGGCGCGGCTCGAAGGATTTCCGTCGAACGTGGTCAAGCGCATTGGAAGCCGCGAGGTGATGCAGTATCGCGATCAGATCATTCCGCTGGTGCGCTTATCGGAGGCTTTGCCGGTGAGCGCGGGGCTGGAAGCGAGCAACGCGGACGATGCGATCGAGGTCGTCATCTATTCCGAGGGCGACCGCACTGTGGGACTGATTGTGGATGGCATCGTCGACATCGTCGAAGAACGCGCCACGATCGACCGTCTTGCCTCGCGTCCAGGGGTGGTGGGATCGTTCGCCAAACAGGATCAGATTACAGAATTATTAGATCTTTCTGTGGTCGTGAGGGAGTACCTCCCAAACACTGCGGAACAATCGCAAGCTGCAGGCGTGTGTTGAACGGAGGATGACCAAAGAGTGAATTAGTAATAGACCGAAAGACACATCCAGACCAGTAAAGTGCGCGGTTGTATGGCCGATTCTTCCGGGTGAGGGCAGGACTCTCCCTCCAACCATACCCAGGAGGCCCGGCTAACGTGTACTCCAGGATTCCGCGAACGATAGCTCTTCTCTCCAGCCTTGCGTTGTTTCTTTCTAATCCGGGGTTCAGCCAAATTTCTCCGGTGCAGAGTTTGCGGAGCAGCGCGAATGCGGGAGAAGCCGCACTGCAAACGCTGAATGATCGGGGTCTTTCTGTGCAAGGCGTCCTGATCTACGACTGGTCGAAATCGACGACTCCGGCGGATTCGGGTGCGGGATTCGGCCGCTATTCGTTCGATTTCAGTGTTCCTGTCAATGGTGAGAAGTTGTGGGGGCTGAAGGGAAGCGATGGACTGGTACGGATTCGGAATCATCAGAGCAATTTTGGCGACGATTTCGTCGGAGCGGCGCAGCTCTATTCCAACATTGATGCGGCCGCGGCAACCACTCTGTATGAGGCTTGGATCGAGCAGACATTGCTTTCCGACAAGATTCGTTTGAAAGCGGGCAAGATCGATGCCAACACCGAATTTGCCGCGGTGCAGACAGCCAGCGATTTCCTGAATTCGTCGATGGGTTTTAGCCCAACGATTATGGAATTTCCGACGTATCCGGAACCCAAGCTCGGATTCAATTTTTTCTTTCATCCCACCGGCGGGAACACGTTGGGTGTGGGAGTGTTTCAGACGGCAAGCGGTGGTCCGCTTTCGATTATCGAGGGTTCTCACACATGGAAGTCCGGTAAGGCCGAGAATAGCGGGCGGATAAGCGTTGGGTACTGGCGCCTGGCGGGCACTGTCCCACGCCTGGATGGAGGCGTTTCCGAGCAAACCGACGGGGTCTACTCCGTTATTGAGCAGAAGGTGTGGAAGAGCGCAGAGGCGGCTCGCCAGGCACGCTCTCTGTCGCTGTTCTTGCAACTCGGAACGGCGGACGGAATGGTGAGTGCTTTTGCCCGTCACATTGGAGGCGGGGGAGTAGTGCAGGGACCGTGGGGCCGCCGTGGGCAGGATTCGATTGGCGTCGCCGCCACATGGGTGCGGTTAGCGTCCGAAAGCGGCGAAGGGCCGGCTCTCTCGGGTGAGTTCATCTTCGAAAGCTACTACAAAGCGGCATTCGGCAAGCATGTGGCTTTTATTCAGGATTTCCAACTCGTACATAGCGCCGGGGGCGCGTCTTCCAGCTCGAACTGCCCGGTAATCACTCCCCGGCTGCTGGTGTCTTTCTAGAACTGCATTTTCGCAGGTCACTAAAGAGTTTGGAGGCGGCGCCGATAAGGGAAGCGTGCGGCTGCGGCCTTTCTCGGAGGGCATTCCCGCACCAAGAATCGTCGGCTCACGAGCAGGGAAATCAGCTCCGACGTCTCAAGGGGAGGAAGACCAGTGAAGAGACTCAGTTTCAGGATGAAGCTTATCGGCGGATTCGGCGGGTTGCTCCTAATTATGGGCATCATGGGATATGTGAGTTACAACTCCATCGGTAAGCTGTCGGATCTCACTGACCAAATGACGAAGCAGATGGTGAAGAAGCAGTACGCCGTTGAAATAGACGGCGGGCTGGAATTGCAGACGAGTGGAACGTATGGATTTGTGCTTTCGGGCAAAGATGAGTACCTGAACCGGCGGAACGAAGGCATCGGAGAATTCGAGGACCGTCTGGGCAAATTACGCGCGCTGCTTGAGACTGAGGAAGGCAAGGAGCTTGGCTCTCGCATTGAAGCGAGCGGAAAGGAACTTAGAGATCTGCAGGCGAAAGCCATCGAGTTGCGCCGCGCGGGCAAGGGGCCAGAGGCGACTGGTCTCATATTGTCGGATCACTCTGTCGATCTCCGCATGAATCTGGAAAAGTCGGTGGACCAAGTCGGCGGGGTAATCGACAAGTTGGAAGAAGCCGCGACGCAAGCTCACGAACAGACCGAATCAAATATCCTTCGTCTGATCGAAATTCTGCCCGCTCTAGGGCTGATTGCCGGCGTGGCGGTGGCCATTCTGATCGTGAGGTCGGTATCGCGCACGCTCTCGCAGATGGTGGGAGCGATTCAGGAAATTGCGAACAATAATCTTTCCATCGAGGATGTGCAGGTCACCTCTCATGACGAGATTGGCCGTGCCGGGTTGGCTCTGAACCAGATGAAAAACAGCTTGAATGAGGTCATCCGGTCGATTGCTGATACCGCCCAGCATGTGGCCAGCGCCAGCGAGCAACTGTCGGCGGGAAGCCAGCAGATTTCGGCGAACTCAGAAGAGACATCGGCGCAAGCCAGCGTGGTAGCGACGGCGGCGCAGCAGGTCAGCCAGAATCTGCAGAGCGTGTCCACTGGCGCGGAAGAGATGACCTCGACGATTCAGTCGATCGCGTCGAACGCGCATGAGGCGGCTACGATTGCCAGCAAGGCGGTGCAGACGGCACAGGCCGCGAACACTACGGTCGGAAAGCTGGGAGAGTCTTCGGCCGAGATCGGCGAGGTCATCAAAGTCATCACGGCGATCGCGCGTCAGACGAATCTCCTCGCGCTGAATGCCACCATCGAGGCTGCGCGCGCCGGAGAAGCCGGAAAGGGCTTTGCCGTCGTCGCCAACGAAGTGAAGGAACTGGCCAAGCAGACCGCGAAGGCGACCGACGACATTGGACAGAAGATCACGGCGATCCAGACGGATACGAAGAGCGCCGTGGATGCAATCGGGACGATCGGCTCGGTGATAGCGCAGGTGAACGATATCTCGGGAACAATTGCGACCGCAGTCGAAGAGCAGAGCGCCACCACAAACGAGATGACGCGCAACGTGGCCGACGCGGCGAAGGGATCGGGTGAGATCACGAACAACATCGCCGGAGTCGCCGAGGCTGCGCGAGGGACATCGACCAACGCGCAAGAATCGCAGAAGGCAGCCAACGAACTGGCGGAGATGGCGTTACAACTTCGTAATCTTGTGGAGCAGTTCAAACTGAAAAGCGGGGAAATCCACACGAACCGGGGGCCCGGCCGGGAGTCGCCGAAGTCGATGGCGGCTGGCGCGGGCCGGTAGCACAGCCGGGCTCACTCGAACGAAGGCTCGGTGGGCCCGGTTGAATCTCGGATCACGTGCCCCAATGCCGTACTCGGTCCTTCCTGAATTCCTGCCCGATTGACTCTGCTCGCATGGCGGGCTACCATCCTGCCGACTTGGGCTCGGGAACTGAAGTGAAAAAGTAAATCACTCTAATCGCGAGGGGCGTATGAAAAGCATATGGATGTTCTCTTCTGTCGTAGTGCTGATGGCCGCTTCTGCTTTGGCGCAGATGGAGCCGCCGAAGCCGGGACCGGAACTCAAGAAACTCGATATGTTCGCCGGATCGTGGACGCTCGACGGCGACATGAAACCAGGGCCGATGGGCCCGGGCGGCAAGATAACAGAAAAAGAAAATTGTGAATGGATGGAGGGCGGATTCTTTATCGTGTGCAAAACTACCTTCACGAGCGCCGCCATGGGCAATGGTTCGGGCGTCACCTTCATGGGGTTTTACGACAAGGTCTACACGTACAGAGAATTCAACAGCTGGGGAGAGTTCAATGATTCCAAGGGCACGGTCGACGGAGATACCTTCAATTGGACGAACGATCAGAAGATGGGCGATATGACGCTGAAAGGCAAGTTCACGATGAAGATTCTTTCTCCGACTTCGTACAACTTCAGCTATGCCGTGTCTCAGGACGGAACGCAGTGGAACACAGTGATGGACGGCAAGGCGACGAAGAGTAAGTGATCTCACCGGGTGACAATTGTCACGCAGCGCGGTTGACGAATCGCACTGGCGGGCACACGTAAGAGCCGCTAACTTTAACGTGGTTCTAGAAGAGTCAATTAAGGAGCAGCCCGTGAAAGTAAAATTCGTCCTTCCATTTCTTGTTCTCGTTGTAGCTTCGGCGTGGGCGCAGATGCCGGACAAACCCGGGGCCGAAGTAAAGAAACTTGAATACTTTGCCGGCACGTGGACGACCGAAGGCACGATTTCGCAAGGACCATGGGGAAACGGCGGAAAATTTACTTCGACCGATTCGTCGGAGTGGATGACCGGCGGTTTCTTCCTGGCGGGCCATTCGGATTTTAAAATGCCTCCGGAGCTCGGCGGCGACGGTAAAGAAGTGTCGTACATGGGATACGACACCAATCAGAACGTCTATACGTTTGACTCGTACAACAGCGGGGGTCGCCGCAACATTTCAACGGGCACGTTAAGCGGAGATACGTGGACTTTAAACAGTTCGCAGAATTACGACGGGCAAGAAATTAAGCAGAAGATGACCATCAAACAGCTGACACAAACCAGTTATAGCTTTAAGCTTGAGGTCTCGGTTGACGGCACGAACTGGATGACCTTCATGGAAGGCAAAGCAACGAAGAAGTAATTAGCGCCGCGCCTGCTACCCGGCTTCAGCTTCCTGCTGGAGCCTTTTTATTTGTCCGAAATCGTCACGACGCGCGGCATAGTAGGATTGTTACGGGCGTTCTGCTATGAAAAAAATCTGTCTCGTCTACCTCTTTGCTTGTCTCGCGATTGTTCCCACTGACATCTTTGGGCAAGATGCGAAGCCCGCGAACAATACGGTTGCGACTCCTACCGCGACAGAGAAGTCCTACTCCGGGATGTATACCTTCCTCAAGGAAGGCGAGTTTGTGCAGGTGTCGGTGGAGGACGCCGGACACGTGACCGGCTTCATCTCTCGCTATGGCGATGGCGAGAGCGATAACGGAGTTTTTCTCGACCAATTCTTCAAGACGGGCAAGCTCGACGGCGACAAGCTCACCTTCACGACCCAACTCGTTCATGGGGTGACGTACGAGTTCAAGGGAACTGTCGAGCGCGGAGAAGGAAAGAATCCCGGCGATGAAGCGTACTACGTGCTGAAAGGCACGCTGACGAAGAACGTGACCGACGCCGAGAAGAAAATCACCTCTCACTCACAGGATGTGCTGTTCAAGATGTTTCCCCAAGAAGCGCAGGCCGCGCCCCGATAGGCGCGTGCACAAAATGCAAAACACAGGGTCCCTCCACTCCGCATGACCTCCCTCCGGGAAGGTCATGCTCCGGTCGGGATGACAGCGTACTTCCGGTTGGGATGAATATGCGCTATTGTCCGGCGCGGGCGGGTGACAGATTCAGGCGGCCTGGGGCCTTCTTGCGGGCGCCTTCCTGGGTGTAGACGAGATCGGGGCCGCCGTCGGAATTGGATGAGGCCTCAGCCAGCGTGTCGGCCAGGGCGCGATACGAGCGGCTGATTTCTGGTCCTTCCTGCAGCACGACGGGCGTGCCGTGATCGATGGAAGGCGAAATCGACTGATACGCGTTCGGAACTTTCCAGAGAACTTTGCAGTTGGTGACGTTCTGCACGTCTTCGTCGGTAAAACCGGGAATTTTCTTGTAGCGGTTCAGGATCATCCTCAGGCGGTCGCGGCCCGTGCCCTCTTCGAGGAAGGTGTGGATGCGTCCCGCGCTCCACAGCGAGACAACATCGGTCTGCGCAACGACCAACACGGCATTCGACAGATCGGAGAGCAGGCGGGTCGTGGGATCGAGGCGGCTCGAACCGTCCACCACAACGAATCGATAGTGATTCACCAACAGATCGAAGAGACGGGCAAGTTCGCCAGGCGTGGGCTCGCTCGGATAGGGCTGCTGCGGTCCGGCGAGAAGATGCAAGCCTTCCTTGGTCGGCGTCATCAATCCGTCGAGCAGCGAAACGTCCATGCGGTGCAGGTTCTGAAGAGCGTCGAGGATTCCGAATTGCGGCCGAAGGTTGAGATGAAGCGCCGCATGGCCGATGGGCGCGAAGTCGAGCAGAACTACGTCACCGTGCGATTGCTGCAAAGCTAGGGCTGTGTTCACAGCAGCGGTGGTGCAGCCAGCGCCGCCCTTGGCGCTCAGAAACGTAAAGACGCGCGCTTTTCCCGCGCCACCCAGAGAGCGGGTGCGCGAGGAACTGAAGCGCGTAAGAGCCTCCAGCAAGGCGTCGGAACCGGCGGAGTGATCCAGATATTCTCCAGCGCCGGCGCGCATGGCAGCGACAATTGCCGTCGGCTGGTTCATCTCGCCGTTGGCGAAGATCGCAATCTGCTGGGTAGTGGCGCGGATCAGCTCGATTGTCCGCACCGCGCGCTGCGAGTCATGCGAAGGAATGTCGACGATGACAACTTCGGCGCGCGAATCCTGCAGCTGGCGGAGAATGGAATCGGTGGGGCCGTTCGGAAATCCGACGTGAGTGAAAACGGCAGTACCGAGCCGCGTCGCCTCTACTCGATTTTGCAGCGTAGTTAAGTGTTCCCGGTCCTCGGTCAGGAGGGCGACGGCGATCCCATGCATAGCGCGGTTCTCGCTGATTTCTATCGGTGTTTGCATGTTAGAAAGAGAAGGTACTCTCCGCCAAGTGACCTAGGTAATCAAGCAAACCCGTGCCAGACGCGCGATCTCAGCGGACGTACATGCTATGCACGATCGAACGGCTGGGAGGAAGTGCACAACTTTGGAAGGCACCTTGAGGCCCTTACCTTGTGTGCCGATAATTGTATGACAGCCGCCGCAGCTTGAAAAGGCACTTTGGCGCTTTTCCGGAAATTTGCCAATAAGGGGAATTCCGTACGACTACTTTCAACCGGCAAGGTGGTTCGGATTGCAAACCCCTTCGCGGATTTCGGGCATCTGGAATGGGATGAAAGGGCAATGCGAGGAATACGACCGCCTGCAATCCGATGTAGAGCAGGTTCTAGCAGATATCAACCAAGTGACCACGGTTCAGTTGCAACTGTTCCGGGCCCACGATCTCCCCCAATTCATGCGTGTGGACAAGGAACTGGAAAATCTGGTTGGCAAGAAAGAACGCGCGTTCGGCGCTTTGCGGCAGCATGCGGCAGAGCACAATTGCCTGGCAATCGACCTGAAAGGGCGAGGCGGCAAAGAGACTGCCTGAACCGCGCAGATCCGGATCAATTGGGCCGGATTTCCCTGTCGCACTCAAGAATCGCCTGCACGGTAGGGTCAAGTCCACGCTCCCATAGCAACTTCAGAACGTAGTCGCCCATGGCGTTAAAGGCGGGTATCTTGTCCCAACGTTCGCAGTCCCGGCGGAGCTGCAGTTTCCACACATCGAAGGGTGTAGTGGCGCGCCGTGGCGGCTTTGCTTCAGGGGTCATCGGCTGACCTCGGTCACTTCAAGTGCCGCAGATTATAGCGCCCCCGTTACAGCGGTTCGCAAGCGTTTTCACTCTTAGCACGCTTACACCCCTTCGATTCATTTCGAACAAGGGAATCTCGGAAACTAAAGAGGGCAAACGAAACGAATCGGTGAGATGAATCTCTTGCGGAAATCAGCTCAGGACGGGCCGAACAGATGTTGGCAGGAGCCGTTCTTTCTCGTGATCCGGATGCAGCGCAGAAACGCGCGGAATCGATTCCGAGGCAGTCTGCAGGTATTCGTAGCTTTGCAGACGGACCGCTACACCAATCTTCGTTTCGGCAGCTGCGGAGCCATTGAGCTGCGTCATCGGTCTCATCACGCGGAGCACATGCGCCCGGCAGCGCACCGGCATGCTTTCCCCGAGGGTAATCTCGGCGGGCATTTTTAGCGTCAGCTCGATTTCCGCGCCTTCCGATAGCGGAAGATCGGTGAAAAAGAAAACGCCGCGGGAACTTAGATCCTGGGTAAATCCGGCGGCCTCGCTGCCAGTGGCTGGAACCCGAAGGGAAACGGGAAGGGCATAGGGAAAGCGCTGTCCGACGCGCCGCTCAACCCGAACTGGAGGTGTGGTCATTTAAGCAGCTCCGCGCAGCGAACGCCGGAATACAGTTCGCTACTTTAGCTCACAATCATTCATAAGAGAAGCCGGAAATTCCCGAAAATCGGGATTCGTGCCAAAACCACAGTTTCCATGGCAATTCCCCCCGGAATGCCCGCCCAGACTGCCACGTGACGAGATGGAGCCGGCGAAACGTGACTCCTGACGCCGGACAAGACCCTACCAGCCGCGCTGCACGATATAGTAGAACCCAGTCCCAGCAGCAGCATTGAACAAGAATTCATCGTGGCTGAGTCGAGTTCCACACCAGGAAACGCGCCCATCAGCAGCACTCCGTCTGCCAGTCCCAGGCTGAGGTGGCAGGCGGCGGGAAGAGCGTTGCGGCACCGCAACTTCCAGCTGTTCTTCAGCGGGCAGCTCATCTCGCTGATCGGCACGTGGATGCAAACCGTTGCGCAGTCGTGGCTCGTCTATCGGATGACGGGCTCAGGATTGCTGTTGGGCGCGGTCGGATTCGCCAGCCAGATCCCCGTATTTCTCGTCGCCCCCGTCGGCGGCATTACGGCCGACCGCATGAATCGTCAACGTGTCGTGATCGGAACGCAGATCGCTTCCATGGTGCTCGCGTTCATCCTGGCGGCGCTGACGCTGACTCACATCGTCCAAGTCTGGCACATCTTCGTTCTGGCAGCGCTGTTGGGTGTCGTGAATGCGTTCGATATCCCGGGCCGGCAGGCGTTCCTGGTCGATATGGTCGGCAAAGACGACCTGATGAATGCGATCGCGCTGAACTCCTCGATGTTCAACGGTGCGCGCGTGATCGGCCCGGCCGTGGCCGGAGTGCTGGTGGCGAGACTCGGAGAGGGCTGGTGCTTCTTTGCCAATGGTGTGAGTTACATCGCGGTGATCGCCGGGCTGATGCTGATGAACGTACATGCTCCGGCGAAGGCGTCACCGCATTCGTCTCCCTGGGAGCATATTGTCGAAGGCTTCGAGTTCGTGAACCGGACGGCGCCGATCCGCGCCCTCATGATTCTGCTGGGAGTTGTAAGCGTGACCGGTATGCCTTACGTCGTGCTGATGCCGATTTTCGCCGACAAGATCCTGCACGGCGGAGGCCAGCAGTTTGCCTCCATTATCGGATCGCACGATCTGGGGGCGGTGCGACTGGGGATTCTGATGGGTGCAGCGGGAGTCGGAGCCCTGTTGGGCGCGCTGACGCTGGCCATGCGATCAGGCGTGAAAGGTCTGGGCCGATGGGTCGCCGTGTGCTGCGCGGGATTCGGCGTCAGCATGGTGTTTTTTGCGTTCTCGACCTCGTTCTGGGTATCTGTGCTGCTGCTGTTGCCCGTGGGCTACTTTGTCATGCTGCAGATGGCGTCTTCGAATACGTTGATCCAGGTGATGGTGCCGGATGCGCTTCGTGGGCGTGCGATGGCCATCTATTCGATGATGTTCATGGGCATGGCCCCAATTGGGGCCCTGCTCGGTGGAGCGATGTCCGATCGCATTGGCGCCCAGTGGACGGTCGCCATCGGCGGAATCGTTTCGGTGCTGGGAGCGTGGTGGTTCGGGCTGCAGTTGCCGAAGATTCGCGTGGAGGCGCGGCAGTTGATCATCGCGCAAGCCATGGCTGGCGGCGAACCGGCGGAAGAGATGAATACGCCGGTGGTCGAGGATTAGCTTATCGGCGGAGCGCGCTGCGGCCCAGTGCGACAAGAAAGACCGCGCTCTTCCCTCGCGCGTGGGGCGAGAAGAATCCGACAACGTCGTCATCATAAAAAGTCAGGCCGGTCGCTCCCAGACGCTGTGCGTAGGCCGCCAGATAAAGTTTGCCGCCGAGGACTCCTGCTTCGAGTTGAACGGCGCGGTATCCGCGATTGCCGTATTTTTCCAGAATCTTTTTCAGATCGGCGAGGAAGAAGACGTCGACGGCCGCGTCGGCGGGGAGTTGCTGCTCGAGACCGAGGTATCCGGCCCTGTCGCGGAAGTCTCCGGCTTTGAGAAGCTCGAGAAGCTTGCGATCCCAGTGGTAGACATAGGCTCCAGCCGTGAGGCCCACGACGTTGTTCACGATCAGGTAGAGGTCGTTGAGGTGGCTCTGCTGCGATTGGAGAAAGTCGAGGGGAATGCCTTGCGTGGAGCGGTCGAGTATCAGAGCGAGCTGTTGCAGCGTGATCGGGTCGCGTGAGAACTGGCGCGTGGAGCCCCGGCGCGAGATGACTTGTTCGATCGTGTCCGTAGCGGCTGGGGCCTTCTCGAACATATCGAGCGGAATCGTGGTTCCTTTGGGCGCGGGCATTGACGACGCGGGGCTCGCTGGACGGACCAATGGGTCCGTCCCTGCACGTTTTGCTCGCCATGTGGCGACTTCATTTATGGAAGTGAGCGACGAGGCCTCGTGCATTTTCCGCATCGCCGGATATTCGACTTCTTGCTGCGAGTAGGCTACGACCGGCAAGGCGAGTTTTGGGATTGAAGGCGACGGTTGAGGTTCCGCATGCACGTGACCGATCGCGGCGATTGAGAAAGCGATTTCTTTTCTCGTGTCCAGATCGAGCAAGGCGTTCACTTGCTCGTCGACGAATCCGGTGATGATGCTTGCGGGAAGCCTCATTGCGGCGGACATTGATAGCAAGTTGGCGAGGATGGTCCCGTTATCCCAGCCGAAGTGGCGGTAGGTGCGCGAGTGATATTTCCAGGCATTCCGCCAGTACGTGCCGGTGCAGACGATGATCATCGGCGCGTGGGCAATCGCTGGATCGTTTCCGGTCGCTTCTACCAGCGCTGAGCGGAAGTCTCCGGAGCGCAGTTGTCGCAGCCCGAATTCCGCCGCTCCGAAGTGATAGACCCCGGCCGGTAGAGCGGGCTGTCCCGGAGTCTTGCTTGCCAATTCGGTGCATAAAACGTACAGCTCGATTTCGTACAGGGCGCCCGTGCAGGCGGCGGCACGGAAAAAAGTTTCTCCCTGCGGATGCTTCTTGCTGCGCGTGACTCCGGCGGAGAAGAAGAGCAATTCCGCCAGGGTCTCGAGATCGGGGACCGCCTCGCCCGCGACAGCCGGGGCGGCCGTCTCTACGCGAGAGGAAATCGCGGTGAGCGCAGGCATTCCCGTCTCGCGGAAATCACGCGGCAGGCGTGTGACTTCGAGCGTCGGATAAATCTTAAACAGGAGCGGCTTGTTCTCCCAGTCAAGCACATGTGGATGCATGCGGATGCTGAGATACGAATGCTTCGTACCGCTGTGGTACTGCCAAGCCGCGTCGAGATGAGTGTTCTGACTCAGGGAAACCTCAAGAAGATTCTAGCGGTAAGCGCCGGGCGGCAGGCCAGTGATGCGGATGCCGGAGTGGCCTTTGTGGCGAATATTCAAGCCGATGAGTAAGGGAGTAATTTGTTCGACGAGGCGGGCGTTCTCGAGCTTGCCTCCGTCGATGGCGCGCACGCCGGGAATTTTGGCCGCGAGTTCGCGGGTGAGTTGCGCTGCATCGGGATCGTCGCTGCAGACAATCACATCGCAGTCGAGCGGCGCGTCGCCATTCAGAACTTCCGCGGAAACATTATGAAAGGCCGCGACCACGCTCACACCTTTCGGCACAAGCTCTGCGGCCTGCTGCGCGGCCGATCCTTGCCAGACGCCGAGCGGACGCGAAGGACGTCCACCGACCGACGCGGCGAGCGGGACAGTGGCGTCAATCAGGATGCTGCCTTCCGTCATCGAGTGTTTCAGCTGCTTCAACAGCGCCGTCTGGCCTTCGAAGGGGACGGTGAGTACGAGGATGTCGGCGGCTGCGCAGGCCGTAGCGTTTTCCATGCCAGTCACGTTGGCATGCGCTCCGGCTCTTAGTTGGATTGCGACGGCCGCCTGCTGCGCGCGATGTTCGTCGCGCGAGCCGATGATGATATTTTCTCCCGCGCGCGCCCAGCGAAGAGCAAGCCCCATCCCGGCGGGGCCGGTGCCGCCGATGATCGCGATCGGCCGTGTAGGGAGTGCGGGCTCGCCGGAGCTCATGCGAACTCAGCCTCGAAGGAATGTTCCGCAGTTAGTTGATCCAACGGGACTTTGATGTTGATCCGCGAATACGTCGTGTTGCGCTCGGCGGGAATGCGGCCCGTCTCCATAATCAGCGCCTGGAATTCTTCCGGGCTGGTGTACTGGCCGGCGGTGGCTCCGGCTTCGCGCGAAATATTCTCTTCCATCAGCGTGCCGCCGTAATCGTTGGCTCCGGCATGCAGGCAGAGCTGCGACAGCTTGCGGTTGAGCTTCACCCATGAGACTTGAATGTTGTTGATCGATCCGGCGAGCAGGATGCGCGCTAGCGCGTGAACTTTGAGATGTTCGGCAAGAGTCGGGCCGGTTCGCGACAGTCCCTGATGAAACAGGATCGTATTCTGATGCACGAAGCCGAGCGGAACGAATTCTGTAAAGCCCCCGGTGTCGGCTTGAATCTCGCGCAGAAGGCGCATCTGGCGCACCCAGTGGGCCGGGCTCTCAACGTGGCCGTACATGAGCGTCGAGGTGCTGCGAATGCCGCAGCGATGTGCCGTGCGGATGACTTCGATCCATTGCGCCGTGGTCAGCTTGTTGGCGGAAAGGATGTGGCGGATCTCGTCGTCGAGAATTTCGGCCGCAGTGCCGGGCAGCGTGCCCAGGCCGTTGTCGCGAAGCATCGAAAGATAGTCCGCGAGCGGCATGCCCGTCAGTTCCACGCCGTAGACAATTTCCATCGGCGAGAAGGCGTGAATGTGCATCTGCGGAACGGTGTTTTTTACCGCCCTAAGGACGTCGCGATAGTGTGTCTTGGGAAGATTGCGCGGCAGGCCGCCCTGTATGCAAACTTCGGTTGCGCCGAGTTGCCAGGCTTCGCGCGTCTTTTCGGCCATCTGCTCAAGCGTGAGGAAGTAGGTGTCGGCCTCGCGCGGACCGCGGCTGAAGGCGCAGAACTTGCATCCCACAAAACAGATGTTCGTGAAGTTGATGTTGCGGTTCACGATGTAGGTGACGATGTTGCCGGCGAGTTCGGCGCGCAGGATGTTCGCGGCAGCCAGAAGCCCGAGCAGGTCGTCGCCGGTGGAATTCGCCAGAGCATAGGACTCATCGAGCGAAAGATCTCCGCCATTCTGCGATTCGAGGACTTTTTCGAGCGATTGCCGCAGGGCAGGATTCATGCGCGGCGCGATGTCATACCAGTCAAGCGCGGGGAAAGATTCCAACTCGGGGAGGGTAAGTTCGCCGTGCATCGTTCGCTCCGTAGAGAGCGGCTTGCTACGTCTCTGCCGGCGGAGGCGAGATGGGCAAGCCACGCCTGTACAGTGTATCGGAATTCCTAGCGGAATAGGTCACTCGCGGCGGGCCGTAGCAACTCGCGAACACCGCCGGTGGCTGGCTTGTAACTGTATCCGCGGATGAGGCACGCGGGCGCGCGGTTCAGCTTGCCGCAGACGAGACCCGCGGCGCAGGCGAGTTCATCGGCGATGGCTTCGACGCTGGCTTTCAATTTGTATCCCTGCGGATCGCGGCGGCCGCGGTCGTCACGTAGCGGTTTCATCCCGGCGATGCCGATAGCGAATTCCGTGAGCCCTTCGCGCCACGGCCGGCCAAAACTGTCGGTGATGATCACCGCGAGGGAAACATCTGTTTGTTTTTTGATTTCTCGGCGAAGTTTGGCCGCGGACACATCGGAATCATTCGGGAGCAGCAGAGCGTGGCGGCCTCCGTCTACATTGGAGACATCGATGCCGCCGTTTGCGCAAAGGAATCCGTGCGGGGTTTCGGTGATCAGCACGCCATGTTTGCGCCGGATTACAGAGCGGGCCTCCCGCAGCGCGAGTTCGATGACGCGGGCGTCGTGATCGTACTGCTTGGCCCAGGCGATGGATTCGGCAGAGGGCGCGATCGTGTCGAGATCGACGACGCAGCCTTCCGCCTTGGAAACGATCTTGTGCTTGACGACTAAAATGTCGCCGGACTGCGGCCGAACGCGAATCTTGGCGAGGGCTTGGAGAAGAATTTCGGAGATCGAATCTCCGGCGACTACATCGTGGCCAACGGGAATAGGGATGAGACGAATCTCGGGCGGTTTCCTCTGCGACGCTCGAGTTTTCATCGCGCATCCGATCCGGTGGCGAGACGGCCTGTGAGATTCCATTGGCGTGCCAGCTTCTGCGAGCGGGTTTCTCCGGGAAGTTCGAGCAATTGCGCAAGATCTTCAGGATTATCGACATCGACCGCGATTCCAGGCAGACTCAGCACGACACAGGGCTTGCCTGTTGCTTGCGCCGTGGCGTGATGAGGCTTGAAGCTGTCGTTGCCGAAACGCAGCGGAAATAAATCTGCCGGGCGGCGGAAAGCTGCATTGGTGCCACGGCCATCGCCTGCGGGCACGAGCACGCTGCCCTCCTTGGGCGCGTGCTTCAAGATTTCTTCCAACTCCCACGCCTGAATCAAGGGGATGTCGGCGGGAATCACGAGTATGCTGTCTTCTCCGCGCTCGACGCATACGCGCGTGGCCGTTTCGATCGCCCCAGTCTCGCCTGGATTATCGAGATCCGGGATCACTTCGAATCCAAATTCCCGCGCCAGACTCGTGGCGAATAAATCGCCGGTCACGATCCCCACGCGCGGGCGGTCTTTCCAGTCATACAGCGTCGAGAGCACATCGTGCAGCATTGCCTGCGCCAACTGCGTGCGTAAGGCCTGGTCGAGCACGCTCGCCAAACGCTGTTTCGCAGACGCTGTATTTTTGATCGGGACCAGGATCACGGTTGGCGATCCAGACGCCGGAAGGCGGTGCCGGCGGCTTCTTTGAGCAACCCTTCGCTGACCGAGGCAAGCGCTTCACGCGCGAGCGAGGCTTTGTCATCGGCACTGCGCATGATGGTTTGGGTGCACTGCACGCGCATCCCGCTCTTGCGCAGGTCTTCGGCGGCACGCGCGTCGCGGCTGTCGCAGATCAGCACGTCGAGAAAATCTTCGTACGCTTGAGCGACGCCGGCGATCGAGGACGGAAGGCCTTGAGCCTGCATCAGAATGCCAGCCGGACCCGCGACCGGCGCGTTCCCAACGATGGGGCTGACGGCGGCTATTCGTCCGCGGGCCCGCAGCAGAGCGTCGCGAATTCCCGGCACCGCCAGAATTGGGCCGATACTTGTCACCGGATTGCTGGGCGCAATCAGCACAGCGTCGGCGGAAGTGATGGCGTCGATGACTCCGGGAGCGGGCTCGGCATCGGATGCTCCGGCAAAGCGCACTGACTTGACCGGATCCTGATACCAGCGCTGCACGAAATATTCTTCGAAGCTCAATTCGCCGACCGGAGTGTCGACGCGCGTCTCGACCCGCGAGTTGCTCATCGGCAGAATGCGCGCCTTGACGCCCAGCTTTTCCGAGATCACCGACGTCGCCTCGGAAAGTGTTTTACCTTCGGCGAGGAGGCGCGAGCGCAGCAAATGCATGGCAAGATCGCGGTCGCCGGTGTGGAACCAGGTCGGCTCGCCAAGTTGTCCCATCGCCTGCAGGCATAGGAACGTGTCGCCCTTCACGCCCCATCCGCGCTCGCGGCTCAACATGCCGGAAAGCACGTAGGTGATCGAGTCGATGTCGGGAGAAACGTAGAGTCCCCACCAGAGCAGGTCGTCGCCGGTGTTGACGACGAGCGTGATGTCTTCAGCGGGCATGACCAGGCGCAAGCCGTCCACGAATTTCGCGCCGCCGGTGCCGCCGCTGAGGAGGCAGATCATGCCGCCCTCCGGGCGAGGCCGTCTCCGGCTGCGGCGGCCTGCAATTTTTCGGAGAGCAAGCCCGGCTTGGCGATCACGTCAGGAATAAATTCGGGATACACGGGCAGACGCTGGCGCAATTCGAATCCTCTCGCCTCCGTGCGCAAACGGAGCTGCTCCAGATGCGGCCACGGTTTTTCCGGATTGATGAAGTCGGGAGTCAGTGGCGAAATTCCTCCCCAGTCGTTGATGCCCGCCTCTGCTAAATCATCATAGTAAGGCGCGGAGAGATTGGGCGGCGCCTGAATATTGACATCGGGGAGTAACAAGCGAGCTACCGCCACTGCGCGGAGCATCTCTCCGTGAGAAGGCTCGGGCGAGTTCGCCATCGGAATCGTGGGTTTGACGCGGAAATTCTGCACAATCACTTCCTGGATGTGGCCATAGCGCTGGTGCAGGTCGCGGATGGCGAGCAGCGTATCGACGCGGTCTTCGAGCGACTCGCCGATCCCGATCAGCAACCCGGTGGTGAACGGAACGTCTTGTTTCCCGGCGTCTTCGATCGTCTTTAGGCGCTTTTCTGGCAGCTTGTCAGGGGCGTTGTCGTGGGCTGCTCCGGGAGCTAGCAGGGACGCGTTTGTGGTCTCGAGCATCAGGCCCATACTGGGTGAAACGGCTGCGAGGCGCGAAATCCATTCGGCGCTCAGAAGCCCGGGATTCGGGTGCGGTAGCAGCGCCGTTTCGCGTAGCACGAGTTCGCACATCGCTTCCAGATAGTGAAGCGTCGATTTATAACCGAGGCGTCGCAACATCTCGCGCATTTCGGGGAACAACAGCTCGGGCTTGTCGCCGAGGCTGAAAAGGGCTTCGGTACAGCCTAATCTTTCACCCTGCCGCGCGACTTCGAGGACTTCATCGGGCGTCATCGTGTGCGCGCCGGGGTCGCCGGGATCGCGGCGGAAGGTGCAGTATCCGCAATAGTCGCGGCAGAGGTTGGTCAGTGGGAGAAAGACCTTTCGCGAATAGGTAATGACGCCCGGCTTGAACTGTTCTTTGGCGGCTCGGGCGGCGGCGAGCAGAAATGGCAGCTCGTTATCGCTGCAGCGGATAGCGTCGAGAGCCTCGGCGCGCGAGATTCCGTTATCTTCAGGCGCATCCGTCCGCGCTGAACGAGGTTCAGCCATTGGAGCCGAGGGGGCGAATCTGAGCTTGCGACCAGACACGGTTGACTCGAATCATACAACGCCGGGGCGTGGTAAT
The DNA here is from genome assembly GCA_035277905.1 of Candidatus Sulfotelmatobacter sp. Taxonomy (GTDB): domain Bacteria; phylum Acidobacteriota; class Terriglobia; order Terriglobales; family Acidobacteriaceae; genus Sulfotelmatobacter. Next base: position 22,725 of record DATEJO010000035.1, on the reverse strand, counting down.
GTAGGCGGTTGCGAATGCGGGCCGCTGCTACGTCTCTTCCGGCAGCGTTTCGAATGTTCGAAGGAGTTGGTATATCTCGGCGACCCAGATGCCACTGACACAAGCCGAGTTCCGCAAAGCGATGGGTGGGTTCGCCACCGGGGTCACGATCATCACCCTGGACCTCGAGGGCGAAGTTCACGGGATGACGGCCAACGCGTTCGCGTCGGTGTCTCTCGATCCGCTGCTGGTGCTGGTCTGCGTCGATCATTCGACCCGGACTCATGCCCATTTGCACGCGAAGAAGCGGTTCGGGATCAACATGCTGTGCGAAGATCAGCGCGCTATTTCGGAGTATTACGCACGGCCCGAGCGCTCGCACGAAAATGCCGAGGCCGAGGCAGGGGCGCGCTTCGACCGCACCCAGCACGGGACACCGATACTCCACGGCTCGCTCGCGTATCTCGAGTGCAAGCTGCATTCGGCGCAGGTTGCGGGTGATCATACGATCTTCATTGCGGAGGTCGAGGATGTGGTCGTGGGAGAGGGCCAGCCGCTGCTGTTTTTCCGGGGAAATTACTGGAAAGTTGGGGAAGGCGTCGAGAAATAGCTGTGCCACTTTTGCCACGGCCAGACATCCAATATGTACGGAATAAATCAAAAAATGGGGGGTTCATTAATGGCCGAGAAGACGGCAGAAAAAGTCACGAAGAACGAAGCCGAGTGGCGCAAGCAGCTCACGCCCGAGCAATATCACGTAGCGCGTGAGGCCGGGACGGAGCGCGCCTTTACCGGCAAATACTGGAACAATCACGAGAGCGGGATGTACAACTGCGTGTGCTGCGGGGCTCCGCTGTTCGATTCGCAGACGAAATTCGATTCGGGCACCGGCTGGCCCAGTTTCTACAAGCCCACGGACGACGGCGGGGTGGTGGAGCATCGCGACTCGAGCTACGGGATGGTCCGGACGGAAGTTCGATGCGCGAAGTGCGATGCGCATCTGGGACATGTGTTTGAGGATGGGCCGGAGCCCACGGGATTGCGCTATTGCATGAATTCGGCGTCTCTGGATTTCAAGCCGGAGGAGAAGAAGTAGATTATTCCTCCCCTGGCTTTCTGAAACTGTGCCGCTCGTAAGACCTCAAGGCGGCATAGACGAACAAAGTCAGGCCAAGCGTTGTGAGGAAGAAGAAACCTAATCCGGTGATCATGTCGGGCAGAGCGGGGGCAAGCGCGCCGTTGGAAAAGCGGATTGGCTTTCCCGCTAACACTCGTATTCCATGATGAAAGTATGCATCGCTGCCATAAACCCAGCAGACAAGAAGCACATTGCGGATGGGCCAACCCAGCAGGACCATGCTGAAGAGGAACACACCCAGACGGCCTGAAACCAGCGGTCCTCGAATACCCGAGAAGCTAGATCGCCGGATTTTGAGTCTGGACCTTCCATCGGATTCTCTCAGGTTAAGCAAAACAGGGGCACGCGTGAGCGTGCCCCTGTCTTTCTACTCGACAAAATCCTCTTACGCGTTCGCGGTCGCGGCCAGGGCCTTTGGAGGCTCCTGCTTCGACTGAGACTGCTGCGATTCCTTGTGCTTGGTCTCGTTGCGGACCTGGATTCCGCCCTTGAGCGACGCGCCATCTTCGACGCTGATGCGCGTGGTCGAAATGTCTCCGTGGACCGAGCCTTCGGCGCGGATATCCACGCGGTCGCTGCACTCGATGTTGCCGGTGACCTTGCCCATCACGACGACTTCGCGGGCCTGGATGCTGGCATCGACCTTGCCATTGCGGCCGATGGTGACGCGGCTCTCCGGCATGGTGATTTTGCCTTCGATGCGTCCATCAATATAGAGCGCTTCAGAGCCGCTGATTTCGCCCTTGATGACCAAAGTGCGGCCGATGGTCGCCTGATCGACGGGAGCGGTGACGTTCTTGACTGGGTTGAAGGTGTTGGGATTGGAAGCCGGGAATCCGGACTTCTGGTTATAAGAATTGTCCGACGATTGAAGCATGCGACCTTCCTTGGGGTCCCGCGTGGCGCGCCCTGATGCCGCTCTAGCGGTTGGTCTTTTGAAATTTGTGGCCTTCGGCAGTGCGTGGCCACTTGGCCAACCTGACTATCGCACACACGTAAGTCGGAACGAGAGATTACGGAAGGCGGTGTACGGCGGGGGAGGGTAACTTCTCGTCAACTACAGCGGATTTGTAGTGAGAAGAAGTAGTTGAGTCAACCTGAGCGGAGCCGCTTTTCAGGCGAAGCGAAGGATCTCTGCACTCACTCCGAGATTTCCAACTCCTCAGACGTTTCTTCCCACTCGTGCACGAGCGCCGCGTGTGTGGCTTTGTGCTGCTCCAGTTCTTCGGATTGGCGCTGGGTCTCTTCGGCGCTGACGTAGCTTTGCAGCGCGGTTTCGAGGCGTGCAATCTCGTCTTCAGTGCGGCCGATTTGCGCTTCCAATTCCGCGACGCGGTCTTCCATCTGCTTGCGCTTGATCGGATTCAGGCGCTTCTTGGGAACTTCCGGTGGTGCACTCCCGGAGCCGTTGCCGTTTCCCGGTGCGGCCTGGTTCGAGTCAGGAAAATCCCCACTTCTCCCAACTTCAGGGAGAAGTGGGGCACCCATAGGCTTTGTTGGTTTCACGTCGGGTACATCATCCAGCGTCGGCGCTACCTGCTGGCCGCCTTGCTTGCGCCAGAGATAGTCTTCGTAATTGCCCGGGAAGATTTCGACTTTGCCGCCGCCGACTTCGAAGACTCTTGTGGCCAGCTTGTCGATGAAGTAGCGGTCGTGCGATACGAAGACGACGGTGCCCGTGTACTTCATCAGCGCGTCGAGCAGGACGTCTTTGGCGCGCATGTCGAGGTGATTCGTCGGCTCGTCCAGCAGCAGGAAGTTCGCCGGATGCAACAGCAGGCGCAAGAGAGCGTAGCGTCCGCGCTCGCCACCCGAGAGCACACCGATCTTCTTGAAGACATCATCCTCAGAGAACAGGAAGCATCCGAGCAGGCTGCGCAATTCGGTCTCGGTGGAACGCGGGGAGAGCGCGCCCAGATCGTCGAGAATACGCGCATCCGGATCTAGTTCCTTGTACTGATCCTGCGCGAAATAATCGGAGAGGACGTTGTGGCCGGTGCGGAATTCGCCCGTGGTAAGCGGCTCGGTTCCGGCAAGAAGCTTGATCAGCGTCGATTTGCCCGCGCCGTTCACGCCGACCAGGGCGATGCGGTCTCCGCGCTCGATCATAAAGCTGACGTCGCGGAAGACTTCCTTCGCCACGCCATTCTTCTGATAGGTTTTGGCCACGCCTTCGAATTCCGCCACGATCCGTCCGCTGGATTTCGGCTGCGGAAACGAGAAATGGATCGTCTTCTCCTCCGGCGGAATCTCGATGCGATCCATCTTCTCGAGTTCCTTGATGCGGCTTTGCACCTGCTTGGCCCTGGTCGCCTGATAGCGGAAGCGGTTGATGAACACTTCCAACTGCTCGATGCGCTCGCGCTGGTTCCTGTAGGCGGCCTGTAGCTGCTCGTTGCGTTGCGTTTTCTGCGACAGGAATTTGTCGTAGTTGCCGGTGTAGAACCAGAAGCGCTTGTTCCAGATTTCGGCAATTTTATCGACGGTGACGTCGAGGAAGTATCGGTCGTGCGAAATCAGCACAAATGCGTGCGGATATTCCTCGAGATATTCTTCCAGCCAGTTACGGGCTTCGAGGTCGAGATGGTTCGTCGGCTCGTCCAGCAACAGCAGGTTCGGCTTCTGTAGAAGCAGTTTGGCCAGCGCCAGGCGCATCTGCCATCCGCCGGAAAATTCGTCGGTGAGCCGCGACCAGTCATCTTTGCCGAATCCGAGGCCCATCAGAACGCGTCCAACTTCGGCCTCGATCGAATATCCGTCGCGCGTGCGGAACTCGTGCTCAACCTTCTCATAGCGGTCGGCCACGGCGGCGTACTGCGCGCTGGTGTGGTCAATTTCCGCCATGCTGTGCATCAGCGATTCGAGTTCCTTCTCCATCGCGCGGAGGTCGTCGAAGACCGACATGCACTCGGCGAAGACGGTGCGTCCGGAGAGCGTCAGCCCATCCTGGGGAAGGTATCCAGCCGAGGTGCCCTTTGCGACGACGAGCGAGCCGTAGTCGAAGGTATCCATGCCGGCGAGGATCTTCATCAGCGTGGACTTGCCTGTACCGTTGCCGCCGACAAGGCCGATATGGTCATCTTTGGTGATGAGCCAGTCGACGTTTTCGAACAGAAGTTTGTGGCCGAAACGTTTTCCGGCGGAGGAAAGCTGAATCATGGGACTGCAGTTATCGTAGCAGGGGCTGGGGGCTAGGGGTCAGGGGCTAGGGCTCAGGGGCTAATCAACTGCCGCTAATAGAATAGTTCTCTGAGTGCTATCTTGCCCGGAGTGCAGCGAAACTTTTAAAGGGCGGCCTGGTTTAATCCTGCAGCAAGATCAGGAGGCGCTATGGCTCGGATGAAAGTGCTACTCGCAGCTACGCTTCTTCTCACGGGTATCGCCGTTCTGGCTGTCGGATGCGGTAGCAGCAACCGCGTCATACAATCGGTCTCGGTCACTCCGGCTACGGCGGACGCGCAGAATTTCCCCAATGGACAGGTGCAATTCACCGCTTCGGGCATCTACAGCGCACCTCCTTCTCCGGTTGTACTAAGCCAGGCGGGATGGTCGCTGTCCGAATCCGGGATCGCAACGCTGGACCAAACGGGGCTGGCGCAATGCGTCCCCGGTGTTACGGGAGTGGTGACCGTGAAGGCTGGCACCTCCGGACCATGCAGCGGCACGGGATGCACGGCGGTCCAGATTGTTGGGACGGCGCAGCTTAGTTGTCCGTAGGTTCCGGCTGATCAGCTATTCCATGAAGGCGATTGTTATCGTCACGGAATTTGCGTGCCAGCCTTTGAAAAACTGATGGCAAGGTTTTCCGGAGGCCGCCAGTGCAGCGGTTTTGTCGGCGGATTCCAGCCAGCCCTCCGTTGAGTCCGTCCAATTGCAGGTCACTTGGTCACCACTTTTTTCATACTTTGTTTGCGGAGTCGCCTCGGCGACGGTGAGCACTACTCCTTTTAACGGCGGAACCCAAAGAGTGTCAGACATCTCGGATAACTGGACCTGTTGCGACCTGCCATCTGCAAGATTTCTCAATAGCCTCTCCAATTCATTCAGACGAACCAAACTTTGGATGTCAATGCGAATGGTAGGTCCCAGAGATGGCGAATCGAAGCTGTCAAAGACGATGAAACTCGGCTGGCCCGGAACCAGTTCTTCTCGGCGGCGAGACATGGGAGATCCAGTTTACTGAATCGCTGGACACGATATCATTCAGCTAAGAGGCACCAGTAATACAGCAGCCCTCTACCCGGCTCCGCCTCTCGACCCTGGTCGGGAAAAACATCGACTACATCGCTTGGCCCCTTGCCTTCCGCATAGCGGATGAAATCGATGGCATTTTGGCTTCGCGAATTTACGCATGTGACCGACTCAGTCCAGTGCCATTGGGGCGTCCGATAACACCGGCAGCACCGACGCCACAAGCGAATGCATAGATCCTTCGCCGCTAAAACCGGCGGCTCAGTGATGACATCACTGATGACTGTGGATGTAAACGACCGGCAACTACGGCCAGACGGCTTCTAGCATCGGGTCTTTCGCGGCTAGGGGACGCACCGTGCGAGCGCTGGGATAGGCTCCCCAGAGTTCGCTGTGATACTGGATCCGTTCGAGCGCGCGGTCGATGACTGCGTCGAGTTCTCGGGAATACTTTACCTCGCGTCCCTTGGCGAGACGGCGTTTCGCCTCTTCCGGGCTGACCCAGGTGGGGCGGCGGTTTGCTTCGTCAGGCTTGCGCATCTGGTGGACTTCCATCAGGAAGGCCTTGACCACAAATTCCTGCACGCCACCGGGCTGCCAAAACACGCCCTTGGAATGAAGGTAGAGATGGAAGTGACGCGGCTCGATGGTTCCCAGCGCTCCGGCTTCTTCGGCGGCTTCGCGCTCGGCGGCCTGGCTATGGGAGAGGCGCGGATCGGTGGATCCCTTGGGAAAGGTCCACTTGCTCCCGCCGTTGGTATTAACCAGCAGGAACTCGATCGCGGTGCCTCGACGGCGATAGCAGATTGCAGCTACTTTCAGTGGCAGAGACTTCGCCGTGCGCGCTGAGCCCATGAGCGGTCCTCCTGAATACAGGTTACATGCAAGATATTTCACAAATGTTAAAGTGCAACAAAAAATGTGCAGGCAGGAGGGTTACGAAAGGGTTACGGGCTGCGAGAACCTTTTCACCACAGAGGCACCGAATCACGGGGAAGACAAGAAAAGACGCTTCCTCCGTGCCTCTGCGTCTCCGTGGTGCTAGTGGTGCTGGTCGCGGCGGCGGAGATAGTTGATGAACATCTGCTGCTCGACGGGCTTGTCGTAGGCGATGAGCACGTGGCGGACGGGGCGTCCACTTACGAGGTGGCAAACTTCTTCGGCCAGGTTTTTGGCGTGATCTCCGGCGCGCTCGAGCGATTGCGTCATGAATATCACCTGCAGGCTCGCCTGGCGCTGCACATTTTCAGGATTCTCAATGTGCCGCAGGAAAATCAGATTGCGCAGGCGGTCCATCTCGGCATCGGCGCGGAGGACTTCGATGGCCTTGCTCACGTCGCGATCGGAAAACGCTACGGCGCAGTCGGTCAGCATCTTTTCGAGCAGCGTCGCCATCTGCGTCAGATCCCGTGTGTCTTCGGAATCGATCCGTCCAGCGGACGCCTGAGCGCTACTGCCAAAGCTAAGCAGGAGGTCTCCGATGCGCTCGAGGCCGATCATGAATTTCATGCAGGCGAGCAGTTCGCGGGCTTTTTCCGGCGCAACCTCGGTGATAGCGGTGGTAACGCCGTTGTCGATCTCCATGTCGAGGGTATCGAGTTCGCGCTCGCGCTGGCGCAGCGAGTTAAGCAATGCATTCGAGCCAGTGGCGATTCCTTCCGCCGCCGCGCCTGCCGCCTCTTTCGCCATCTGACATGCTTCGACCGTCCGGCGCACGATGTATTCGTGGGCCGGTTCCGAGTTCGGGGCCTTCATCGCGGTACTCATGGACGTATCCACCGGGCGAACCCGCATGCGCTGCCGGGAGTCTGGGACTGCCGCGCCGCGATTCCGCCGCCGATTCGAAGGGATGGGCAACGCCTAAGCATAAAACCATTCGATCAAAGTGCGGTTAATAAGCTGTGAATTTTTCGCCACGTTTGTGGTGACGAATCATGTTTGTTTACTAGTAAATCTTATTTTCCGCTATACAAAGACAAATGCAAGTGGAATTCCAAGGCTGTCGCGAGGGGCTAGAGGTCGCCGTCGGCCAGGTGGCGTCCGTGGCCATTGCGGTCGAGCCATTCGTACAGGAAGGTCTGGTAGAGATACGAGGCGACGATTTCTTCCCCGAGTTCGTGCGTATCGGTGCAGATGAAGGGCAGGCGGAGACCGGTCAGCACGGCGATCAGAGACTGTGTGATGCGGTTGGGATTGGCAGCGCGGTACGGATATTCGGATTTGATCTCGCTCAGCGACGACGTGACGACCAGCAGACTGTGCGGCAGTTCGCTCATGCGGCGCAGGCGGGCGACGAAGATGGCGCGGTTCGTTGTGAACGATTGAATCAGGTCGGCGAGATCTTTGCGCTCGACTACTAAAGTGTCTTCCATCCCTTTGATCGAATAGTCTCCGAGCTTGAGGGCATGGTATTCGACCTTCTGGAACCAGCCGCGAAAACGCCGGAACGAGAGAGGATTCTGCTCACGTGTATCGACGATCGCGACGGGCAGAGGCGTGCGCAGTTGCGTGCCTCCGCGTTCGGCGACGACAGGAAGCATGGGATGGGCCACCGGCATATTCGTCGCGGTCCAAGCGAGCGGAGACGGGATCAGGGTACGTTTGCGCGGCATGAGGTCAGCAGAGTCCTATAGCTGCATGATAGTCGAGGATTTTATCGTTTGCTTTCCCAACTCGTCCTGTTCCTTCCGCACACAACAAGAAGTTCGCCGCTTTCGGGTCTGGTACATTGTTCGGTTATGCCCCAAGCGTCTACCAAGCCTACTCGCGGTTTTGCCAGCGATAACAATGCTGGAATTCATCCGGAAATCATCGATGCCATCGCGCGCGCGAATCAGGGACACGTCGTCGCGTACGGTGACGATCCGTACACGCGATCGGCGATTGCCAAGTTCGAAGAGCACTTCGGATCTGGCATCGAGGTCTTCTTCACGTTTAACGGCACTGGGGCGAATGTGCTTGGGCTTCAGGCGCTGAACCGTCCGTACCATGCCGTGCTATGCAGCGACTACGCGCACATCTACACCGACGAATGCGGAGCGCCGGAGAAGCATACGGGATGCAAGCTGATCCCGCTGGCACATCAGGACGGAAAGATCACTGTCGATGCCGTGCGCCACGCCTATCACGGAATCGGAGATCAGCATCATGTGCAGGCGCGGGTCATCTCGATTACTCAGTCGACCGAGATGGGAACGGTGTACCGGCCGGAAGAGATTCGAGCACTCGCCAACTTTGCGCACGAGCATGAGATGTTTCTCCACATGGACGGAGCCCGCATCGCCAACGCTGCCGTGAGTCTTGGGCAGAGCCTGCGCGAGGCGACACGCGATCTGGGAGTCGACGTACTTTCCTTCGGCGGCACCAAGAATGGCGCGATGGGGGGCGAGGCCGTCGTATTTTTCAATCCTGTGCTCGCTACAGATTTTCTTTACCTGCGCAAACAGGGAATGCAACTCGCGTCGAAAATGCGGTTCATCGCCGTGCAGTTCGAAACTTTGCTGACGAACGATCTCTGGCGGCGCAGCGCGGAGCACGCTAATCGTATGGCCCGGGTACTCGAAACGGAGGTCCGGAGCATACCGCAGGTCAAGATCGTGTGGAAAGTCGAGGCCAATGGAGTCTTCGCACAGGTTCCTCGGCACTCGATCGAGAAGATCATGGAACGTTTCTTCTTTTATCCGTGGATCGAAGAAGAGTGCATCGTGAGGTGGATGTGCTCTTTCGATACGACGGAAGAGGATGTGCGCGAATTCGCGGCGGCCGTGCGGGAGGCCGTGAAGCCATAGAGAACCGGCCAGGGATTTGCGGTGATCTTCACGTATTTTTGAATTCGGGGGATCAACATTGATCCAGGAATTTGAATTAACCACAAAGGTCACGAAGTCACACTAAGGAAGACTGGGGAAAAATCCGTTTGTGATACTTCGTGGCTTTTGTGGTTAATATTCTGCCGCGACGGATTGAGCAACGTTTACCACTATGGGGCCGACCGCTCCGGATGGTTGACAGCGGTCTCGGTGGATACCTAGCATTTCATCAGCTCTTCCAAGAAAACTTTGATCGGTTAGGAGGCTGGTATGCGGACCAGACTTTTCTGGGCCGGCGCATTTTTGTGTCTGGCCACTTCCCTTGTGTTCGCGCAGGACCCCACCAAGGTCGAGCCCAAACATTACAGGCTGGATTTCGAGAACGAGCGGGTGCAGGTCGTGTCGGTGCACTACGGGCCGCATGAAAAATCGTCGCTCCACGAGCATCCCGGCGGCGTCGCGGTCATTTTGACGAAGGCGCATCTCCGCTTCACCGATGAAAACGGAAAGGTGCGCGAGATTTATTCAGAGCCAGGCGAAGCCCGCTGGTATCCTCCTTTTAAGCACAGAGTCGAGAACCTGGGCGACACGCCCTATGACGCGGTGTACATCGGAATCAAGGGAAAGCTGGCCGCATCGAATGAGGCGAAAGATCCAGCCGCGGCGGAGGCAGAGGCGAAGAAGATTGTTGCCGAATATTTGCTGGCGATGAGCAAGCGCTGAGGCTTCCCAGGCACGGCGGGATTATTTCGTCGCTGGGCGTTTTGACCATTGCGAATAAGCCGATGACGCCCTTTCCGGGAAAAAATGCGATTCAAAGAAGAGCCGCGCTGCTGTTGGGCGTCGTGACCTTCTTTTCTTTCATTTATTTCTACGAAGGCGGCGGCTGGAATCAGAATTCGCGCTTCGATCTGCTACGCGCCATCGTCGAAGAGCACACGCTTCGCATCGACTCCTACCACCAGAACACGCAGGATAAGGCTCATTTCAGAGGACATTACTACTCCGATAAAGCGCCGGGCCTGGTGTTTCTCGCGCTGCCGTTTGCGGTCTCGGCGAGACCGGTCATGCGTGCGATTGGGATAGATCCACTTTCTACGCGAGGCGAGTTTTTGCTGTCGTATTTCGCAGGCGCGTTTTCGGTCGCCCTGCCAATGGCTCTCGCGGGAGCGTGCCTGTTTTTTCTTGCGCTGCGATTTGGCGCTTCGGTGACGGGGGCGGCCTTTGGCGTTATTGTTTTGTGCCTTGGAACGCCGATCTGGGCATATGCCAGCTTGTTCTGGGCTCACGCGCTGGTGGGAGCGTGTTTGGTCTTCGCCTTCGCCGCCGCGATGAAAATCGGGGAAGGCGCCGGGAGTGGGGATCGAGATTTCTGGTGGGCGCTGGCGATTGGCCTCGCTGCCGGATGGGCGACCGTGACCGAGTATCCTGCGGCGCCGGCATCGGCGATCCTAGCCATCTTTGCTCTTGCGCGCGCGTGGCGGCATGGACCAGCATCCCGATGGCGCGTTATCGGCGGAGTCGGGGTCGGAGCTGCGATCTGCGTGGCCGTGCTGCTCGGGTATCTGCACGCGGCTTTCGGCGGATTCCGCCCTAGCTACTCCTACTATGATCCGACCTCGTTTTCGTTCATGCAGCAGCAGGGATACATGGGCCTGACGTATCCTCATCCGGACCGCCTGCTGAAGATCCTGTTCGGTTGCTCGCGCGGCTTGTTTTTCGCATCGCCGGTGATGCTGGCCGCTCCAGCGGGATTGTGGGCATTGTGGAAGTGCGGGTACCGCGCGGCGGTTGGTGCGGCTTTCGCGATTGTTGCCTATTATTTCCTCTTCAACGCTTCTTTCTATTGGTGGAAGGCGGGGCTGACATTTGGCCCCCGATATGCCGGCGCGGCAATTCCTTTGCTATGCCTTGGCCTCGCGCCGTGTTGGCAACGTGCAACCCCGGCGTGGCGGCGGGTGCTTCTCGTCCTTGCGGCCGGCAGCATCTTGATAGCGCTGATGGTAATTTCGACGACGTCGCAGCTCTCCATGCAGGATAACTGCCCGATCATACATTCTGTCTGGCCGTCGTTCTGGGCCGGGAAGATGGCAGTGAACCGCGATTCGATGCTGACTCTGGCCGAAGCGGGGTCGCATGGGAATTATGGCGCGTTCAATCTAGGCCAATTGCTCGGATTGCACGGGATCGCCAGCCTAATTCCGCTGCTTGGCGTATGGACACTGGCTGCGATCGCGTGGCGAAGGATGATCCCCTCGAAGTCGATGTAAGATAGATTTGGATGCCGAAAAACAGCGATTATCGAGGATTATTTATGGCGCACATGGTGCATTGTGTGAAGTTCAATAAAGAAATGCCCGGGCTCGACGAGCCGCCGTTCGACAACGAACTCGGCCAGAAGGTTTACGACAACGTCTCGCAGGAGGCGTGGCGCATGTGGATGGAGCATTGCAAGATGCTGCTCAACGAATACCGCCTCAATCCGGCCCGGCGCGAAGATCAGGAAGTGATCGTGAAGCAGCTGGAAATGTTCTTCTTTGGAGAAGGATCGGCGAAGCCGAAGGAGTACGTGCCGCCCGCGCAGTAGCGGGCTTGCGACTTTCGGCTTCCGCTTTCGGACCTCAGGCTTCGTTCAGGATTCTCTGCTCACTTGCTCCGTGAAGGAATGGGGCTGCGCCCAGCAACAGAACGGCCCCAGGAACGACTACCCAGTTCACGACGGCAACAGCGAAGTAGACGAGCCGAAACCACCAGAATCCGTCGACGATCATATCCAGCGGCAGAACGATCGACATCACCACGAGCAGCAGCAGAGCCGGAGACGCGGCCACCAGCAAGCGTCTACTGATTGGGGCGTGTGCGCGTTGCGCGAGATATGCTCCCGCAGCTCCCGCCAGGGGCAGCGACGCAAGCCACGGCAGGTAGAAGAGAACCGCAATCGGTCCTTTCCAGATCAGGTTCGGACGAAAACCGGTCTTTTGAAGAATCATCAGAGATAGACTCGCAGCGAGCAAGGTGATCATCGCCGGAATCCAAAGGGTACGCGTGCGGTGGTTCATCAGTTCCTCCCCTGATTTTCTCTGAATTGCTTTTACGAGAACGCCGCAGTCGTCTAACTCTTGCAATGTTTGTGCAAGCGCGTCTGCTTCGGCAAGCCCGTGAGAACAACGGTTTTCATAGCTCTCTTCGAGATGGGCCGCGAGTTCAGCAACAATCTCATCGAAAGGTGCGCCGGGCATTTGGCACGCCTTCAAGCGTTCTCGAACTACTCTCTGCCAGTTTTGCATGTGTCATCCGCCGCTAATTTTGTGCTGTTGCCGGCTTCGAGTCCCGCAGAAAGGGCAGCACTCCGACCAAGAGCGCAAGCGCGGGAAGAAATACCAGGCCGACCGCCGAGGGCGCGAGGTCAACGGGCTGGACCCCGGAGAAGTCCCGCTGATCAAGGCCAAAGATCAATCCCAAGACGGCGAGAACAGCAAGCCACACCAACGACGGCGCCAGTCCGGCGATGAGGCGCTCCGCGCGGGATGCCCGGCCTCGCTTTGCCACGAGCGCGCCTGCCGCCCCCAGGAGAGGAAGTGCCAGCAGCCACGGAGTACGAAATGCTTTGGAGAGGTTTCCACCTGCGGCGATTCCTGGTTCTCCGAGGTTCAGGTGATCAAGAGTGAAGAGCAATACAGCCATCAGCGTGAGATTGACGATCGCCGGCAGCCAGAGAGATCTGATTCGCGGATGCAGGCGATGCGCCTCAGACAGAACTGCACCGATCAACATTGCCATGCACGCGGTCCAGATAAGTTGCTGCAGGAATGGAGCGCGGTCCAGAAACAGGAGGATTAAGCCGGTTGCGAATAGGACTGCCGTTGCAGGCAACCAAAAAGCTTTCGTGCGGCGGTTCATTGCGTCCTCCTCGGTTTTTGCACGTTCGATTGCGCGTACCAATTTCTGCCACGGGATCTGCGGGGACGTGGGATTCTCAGAGTTCCAAGGCTCTGAGTCCACATGAGCAGAATCCTCCAAGTGAGCTGCCAGTTCAGCGACCACATCTTCTTTCGCGCCAGGCGGCAGGTTCAGCGCAGAGAGCTGTTGCTGAACCAGGTTTCTCCAATCAGGCATGGCTGACTCCGGCCAGCGCGTCGAGCGCATGGAAAAACGATCGCCATTCCTCGCGCAGCGGGGCGAGTTGGCGGCGGCCTGCGGAAGTGAGCTTGTAGTAGCGGCGGTCGCGTCCGGCTTCGTTCGCCTGCCACTGCGCCTCGAGCCAGCCGCGCTTCTCCATGTCGTAGAGCAGCGGATAAAGCGACGCGAGCGTGAATCTCAGCGCGCCGCTGGTGCGCTCGCCGATTTGGCGGGCGATTTCAAAACCGTAGAGCGGCTGTTCGGCAAGCAGCGACAGGATGGCCAACTCTCCGCTGCCGCGCGCAATTTGTGATCGGATACGTTTCGTCATGGCTATATCGGATTCCTATGTTCTGAGTATAGGAATCCGATATAGGACTGCAACGTTACGCTGGTGCCAGGCGAACGTAGTACCCGCGCCTGCTTCAGACGTTGCATAACTTCAAAATCAGGTTGGCGGAGTCTGTTAATTCAACGAGTTGCCATGATGATTACCTGTGCACCAATATTGATGCACTATTAATCACTCCGTAACATTCCGCTGCTACAACCGGAACATGGATCTGCACGGCTACAACACGCTGATCCTCTCCGACCTGCACCTGGGTGCAGAGACGAGCCGCGCGCGCGAGGCTACTCGCGTTCTCAAGGAAAATCGTTTCGAGCGCCTGATCCTGCTGGGCGACATCTTTGCTGACCTGAATTTCGCGCGTCTCACCAAGGAACACTGGAAATTCCTCGGTTATATACGGAAGCTGTCGAATCCGAAGCGCAATATCGAAATTGTTTGGGTCGAAGGCAATCACGACCATGGCCTTGCGAACATAATGTCGCATCTAGTAGGAGTGCGCGTTTATCAGGAATATACGTGGGAATACCGAGGTCTGCGCCACATCGCGATCCATGGTCACCAGTTCGACGGATTTCAGGTGAATCGTGTACGACTGAGCCAGTGGGGAACTTCGCTCTACCTGCAACTGCAGAAACTAGATTTCAAGAACAAGCCAATCGCCCGGATGATCGACCGGCTGAACACGCGCTGGCTGCGAATGTCGGAAAAGGTTGCCGCGGGAGCTTTGGCCTACGCGCGGCATCATCAGGCTAAGCGAATCTTCTGCGGCCACACGCACGAAGCGCTGCACATCGAGCGCGACGGAATTGATTACTACAATTCCGGGGGATGGGTCGATTCGCGATTGACCTATCTGACGATTGACGAATTGGGGGTACAGATCCATGAATACGGCGAACGAGCTGACGATCGTGATTCCGGCGAAGAACGAAGCGAAGTTGATTCCGCATTTGCTGACATCGCTGATGAATCAGGACTACGCGAAGATCTCGAGTACGAGAGTGTTGGTCGCTGACGCGAACTCGACCGACGGAACTCCGGACGTAGTGGGGGTGTACCGGAACCGGTTGAACCTAAGCGTGATTCGCGGCGGCATGCCTTCGGTCGCTCGCAATCATGGAGCTGCGCTCGCAGACACGCCATACGTCCTGTTTCTCGACGCCGATATCGAACTGGCAGACACAACGCTGATCCGGCGCTGCATGGACAAAGCGAAGGCTCGGCAACTGCACTGCGTTACCACGAACATCGTGTGCCGCGACGGAAACTGGATGGACAAATGTTTCTATGCCGTCAATGATTTCTTCCAGTACCTGTCGTACCTGCACCGTCCGTTTGCGACGGGGATGTTCATGCTGTGGGACCGCAAGAGATTCTGGGAGCTTGGCGGATTCCACGAACAGATTCTGTTCGCCGAAGATTACCGCCTCAGCCAGCAGGTTGAGCAGAAACGCTTCGCCATCGTGCGCGGAGGAGTCTACACGACGAACCGCCGCTTCCAGCGCATGGGGCATCTGCGGGTCGGATTACTGTTTCTGAAGACGGCATTGAATTACTCGAACGAGCAGTATTTCCTGCGCGATCACAAGTACTGGGCCGAGCCTAAGCGGTCTGCTTAAACAAGTTTTGTTCGTGGCCACAAAGAACGGGATTCAGCCAACCAGCTGAATCCCGTTTTATTTGTGCGGCTATACGTTCCGCCCAAGAACATAGGGTCCCTCCACTTCGCATTCCGTTCCTTTCAGGAATGGAATGCTTCGGGCGGGATGAGATTGAGTGAATTAGTCAGAATCGAAGAACGATTCCGGTTGAGAAGCGGAAATTTCCCTGCGTGGTGTGGAAGAGGTCTGTGCGGACGTAGTCTCCTTCGACACGCCATGCAACTGGACGGAACAGGCGGAGGTCAACGCCTCCGCCCAAGGCTGTAGCGAAGGACGTGTCTGTTCCTAGTCCCGCGTTGCCAGTGGTCGCATGCGCCACGCCAACCTCAAACTCCGCAAACGGACGTAACCGCCCAATCGGCACGGAAAGGCGAGGCCCGAACATCGCCTCATACACATGCGCGTTGGAACTGACCGGACCGCAAGGGGGTGGTTGCGGTATTGGAGGGCACAGGATGTTGAACTTAAGCGATCCGTAGTGCCCGGTGAGATCGGCCACGATGCCGAGCAAAGGGAAGACCTTGCCTTCCAGCGTTCCCTGCCAGCCGTTCAGGCTGCCGCGATTCAGCGACAGGTCCGTGTTGTAGTAGGTGTAGCCGAAATAGACGTTGCCCGAACTGGGCACCTGAGCCACCGCGAGGGAACTCACGAACAACAACGCCACAATCCAGAGATACTTCATGCGATCTTTCTCCATCTCTACTTCCTTGACGAATTCTAAAAGCGAATCACGATGCCCGTGGATAGACGCACATTGTTTTGAGCGAGGTTGAACAAGTGAGTGTGAATGTAGTCTCCCTGAAAGCGCCATGCGACCAGGGAGAACAACTTGTAGTCAAGACCCCCACCGACGCCCGACGCAATCGAGGTATCGGATCCGAAGCCGTTGGTGTTGATGTGTCCAAAACCGACCAGCGCTTCCGCGAATGGACGAAATTTTCCCACTGAGACCGACACGCGTGGACCGATCAGGAAGTTATCGACATGGGAATTCACGCTCGCCGAGACAGGACAGGTGATCCCAACAGCGCACGCCACCGGAAAACTCAGGTTCCCGTAATTCGCGCTGAAATCCGCGACGACCCCGAGGAATGGAATGGGAAAGAACTTTCCTTCGAGCGATCCTTCCCAGCCGTTAATGCTCTGGCGCTTTATACCATTTACGTTGGTGTTGTAGTACGAGTATCCGGCGAAAATGTTGCCGGAAGTTGGGATCTGTCCTGCGGCCAGAGAACCAAGAAAGGAGACCACCACGAAAGATAAAAAGAAAGCCCTGCGCATCCAACTCCTCCTTCCGCACCCGTAAACCCACCAGGATGCAG
The DNA here is from genome assembly GCA_035277905.1 of Candidatus Sulfotelmatobacter sp. Taxonomy (GTDB): domain Bacteria; phylum Acidobacteriota; class Terriglobia; order Terriglobales; family Acidobacteriaceae; genus Sulfotelmatobacter. The sequence continues at coordinate 6,154 of DATEJO010000035.1, read as the reverse complement.
AAAGTTCTTGGATGCGCCGGTAAGCAAAGGAGATCGCGCGGAATTCTGCTCAGTTACCGCGGGGATCAGAAACGCCAGACGATTCCTGTGGACGCGCGGTAATCGTTCTGTGTAGCGCTGGCGTAGTGCGTGTGCATGTAGTCGCCCTGCACGCGCCAGGAGAAATTCTTGAAACCCAGCTTGTAGTCAGCGCCGCCACCGACGTCGATCACCAGCGGATTATAGATAAAGCCCTCGCTCGTAAGGTGCCGGACCCCCGCCATAGCATGGATGAAAGGTCGCCATCTCCCAAGGTTCGACGAAAGCCGCGGACCGCCGAGGAGGTTATATTGCGTGACGCCGCCGGTGCGGTAAAAACCGCTGAGATCAGCGACGAGACCGAGATGCGGGAAACGGGTGAACGCCAGAGCCTCATAAGAGGCGTTCCATCCCCGGTAGCTTTGTTTTACGACGACGTTGGTGAGCTGACCGTACGACACTCCGCCGTAGATGTTTCCGTTCGGAAGAAGCCCGTTGAATTGCGCTGACATAGGGAGCGAGCAGAGCAGGAATCCCAGGAATGCCAGGGCAACGGAAGCAGTTTTCGACACGAAATATTCCTCCCCGGCGAGCGCGCCGGCAAAAGAAGCCATTGTAATCAATGAAATCGGTTAGATGCAGTGTACCGGATGCCCAAGATGTCCCGGGGGACAAAATTTGTCCGGGATGGGGCTTAAGGCTCCCGACACAGTTTTGATGAAAATTTAACAGATTTTCATGGTGCCAAAACCACCTCACCCTCGTCTATCTACTAACATGCAAACTATGAATAGCGACTACCAATCGTGGGAGCAACCGGCAGCCGTGGCTGCCTTTCAACTGCAAAAGGAGTCGAAGTTGAAACTGAGTCTGGAAACGCGAAATCGTGGCGACATCATCGTCGTGCACTGTCAGGGACGCATCGTCTATCGCGACGAGGCGGCCGCCCTGTCTCGCATCGTCGATGAAGTCTTGCACCCTGGAAGCAGGCTGGTTCTTGAGCTTAGTGGCGTAAGCTCGATCGACAGCGCCGGCATCGGCGAACTCGCATTGCTGCAAACGTGGGCGCAGAACCGGAACGCCGAACTGAAATGCGCAGGCGCAAATGAACTGGTCCGCGCGCTGCTCGACCTGACCAACCTTGATTCGGTCATGGAAGTCTATCCAACGCTGGATGCTGCGCTGGAGTCTTTCCCCGAGATGCGCGTTTGGGCTGATTGCTAGCCGCAAACCGAAGCCTGGGTAACAAGAATCGAACCCGCGTGGTTCGCTCTCTTGTTTTGGGCAAGATTTTCGGCGTCAGTTCTCTCTCTGGAAGCGGAATCGTCCTTTTCGTTCCAGAGCCACCGCCTCGGCGACTTTCAGGAACGCGCGCGCCGCATGCGACAGGCTGGCATCTTTGCGGTAGATCAGCCTCAGCTTGCGCTTCAATTGCAATTCGCGCACCGGGATACTGACCAGCTCTCCGCGAGCAATTTCGGCCTCAACGCTGATCTCCGGGACAAACGCCACACCGCTGCCCATCGCCACGTAACGCTTGATCGCCTGCAACGTCGGCAATTCCAGATCCATGTGCAGTGGAGTCTTGTGATTCTTGAACATCTGGATGACCTTCTCGCGATAGGGGGACGAAACGATATGGGCCACAAACGATTCCGCACCTAGCTGCCGTATGCTGATTTGCGGCGCCGACGCCAAAGGGTGCGTCGGAGGCACCACGAAAACCAGCTGGTCCGAAAAGATAACGATCGAATGCAGGCTCGGATCCTGGGGCGCATACGAGAGCACTCCGAACTCCACGCTGTAGCTTAAGACCTCGTCGGGGATGTGGCTTCCCAACGCACGCTCGACTGTAATCTTGATCATCGGGTGCAGGCGGCGGAATTCGGCGAGGACCGGCAGCAGGTAGAGCACGGTCAATTCGTTAGCGGCAACGACCAGCTTCCCTTTTTGCAGCTCTTTCAGTTCAGCCAGTGATTCGCTGGCCTCGCTGCGTAGATTGATCAGCTTTTCGGCGTATTCATAGAGGACTTTGCCGGCGTCGGTCAGCACGCCTTCACGCGAAGAACGGTCGAACAACGCTTCGCCGAGTTCGTCTTCGAGCTTGCGGATAGTCTGGCTCACCGCTGACTGCGTGCGAAACAGCTTGTCGGCCGCTCGCGAAAAGCGGCGCTCCCGGGCAACCGCAAGGAACACTTCCAGTTGGGAAAGCTCCACAGAAGCCTCCTTTAATGGATCTGCACGCATGCATTAGCGGCCCTTATAATACAAGAAAACCTAATAGCTCCTAGCAGAAATATAAGTTTTGCTTCTAGCGGCGTTATTCGTACCATAGACAGACCGGGGCAAGTTGCAGTTTGCCGGGGGCGCGTCTTTACGCCAGACGCCGCACCATACGAGGGACCATGAGTTCACAGCGAGATCACATCGTTATCTTCGATACCACGCTTCGCGACGGAGAACAGTCGCCCGGCTGCAGTATGAACCAGCAGGAAAAGGTGAGGCTCGCGCACCAGCTGGACCGACTTGGCGTGGATGTGATCGAGGCCGGATTCCCCATCGCCTCTGATGGTGATTTCGAATCGGTGAAAGCGATCGCATCCGTCGTGCGTCGGCCGATCATCGCCGGCCTGGCACGCGCCTGCCGTCAGGATATCGAGCGCGCATGGGAAGCTCTGAAGCACGCTGCGCGTCCGCGGATCCACGTCTTCCTCGCGACTTCTGACATTCATTTGCAGTACAAGCTGCGCATCACACGCGACCAGTGTGTCTCGCAGGCTCGAGAAGCGATCGAACTCGCGAAGTCGCTTTGTGATGACGTCGAATTCTCGCCCGAAGATGCGACCCGCACCGATCCCGATTTTCTCTGTCGCGTGCTTAACGCTGTGGTCGAGGCGGGCGCGACCACGTTGAACATTCCCGACACCGTCGGCTATACCGTGCCGACTGAATTCGCGGATTTGATCAGCAAGATCCGGCGTGAGGTGAAGGGAATCGAGAACGTAACGATTTCCGCCCACTGCCATAATGATCTCGGCATGGCCGTTGCGAATGCGCTGGCCGCAGTTTCGGCGGGCGCTCGGCAGGTGGAATGCACGATTAATGGAATCGGCGAGCGCGCGGGCAATGCGTCACTGGAAGAAATCGTGATGGCAATGCGGGTGCGTCCCGACAAATATCCGTATGAGACGGCAATCGTCAGCGAGCAGATCTTCGCCGCCAGCCAGATGCTGAGCGAGATTACCGGCGTTCCCGTGCAACCGAATAAAGCGATCACCGGACGCAATGCCTTCGCGCATGAAGCCGGCATCCATCAGGATGGCGTACTGAAGAACCCTTTGACCTACGAGATCATGACTCCGAAGTCGGTGGGAGTGCCGGATTCCAAGCTCGTGCTGGGCAAGCACTCCGGACGGCACGCGCTCAGCATGCGCTGCGAACAGCTGGGATATCAGTTCGATCGCCGCGTGCTCGACGACATCTACCGGCGCTTCGTCCGCCTCGCGGACAAAATCAAACATGTGGAAGATCATCACCTGCTGGAATTGATCCGCGACACGCACAAACCGACGCGCACGGCGACTCCGCTCATTGAGCCCGTCATCGAGGGTGCTAGCGCTGCCGTCGTGAATGCTCCGCCGCCTGAGCCCGAGAAGAGATTCGCCGCAGCGGCCCAGATGAATCCATTCGGCGCGCCCGTACCGGTCCATCCCGAATCGCAGCACGAGCAGACTCAACAGGAAGATTATTTGTGGGGAGTCTAGAAAATTTGGTAATTGGGTAATTTTGTAATTTGGCAATTGAAAACCTTTGAAGCCGCCATTGTGGCGGCTTTCTTGTTCGGCGCATACAATTACCGCTTTGCCAGTTTTTAAATTACCCAATTACCAGATCACTCAATTACAAAATGATTCTCTCTCTCACCGTTCTCCCTGGCGATGGAATTGGCCCTGAGGTTACCGACCAAGCTGTTCTGGTGCTGCAGGCTGTGGCTGGCAAGTTCGGCCATCAGGTGCAGCTTCAGCAGAAGCTGATCGGCGGAGCCGCTCTCAGCGCGGCCAACGATCCTCTGCCACCCGAGACCATCAAGGCTTGCCTGTCGTCGAACGCCGTTCTGCTTGGCGCTGTTGGAAGTCCCGCGTTCGATCACAATCCCGGGCATCTTCGGCCCGAGGCCGGACTGCTGCGGATACGGCGGGAGCTTGGGGCTTATGCGAATTTGCGCCCTGCAGTTTTCTTTCCGGCACTGGAGGATTGTTCCCCGCTGCGCGCGGAGATCGTCCGCGGCACCGAAATCATGATCGTGCGCGAGCTGCTGGGCGGGGCGTACTTCGGCCAGCCTCGCTCGATTGAAGGCAAACCCGGCGCGCGCGTTGCCGTCAACACAATGCGCTACGAAGAACACGAGATCGAGCGCATTACCCGCGTTGCCTTCGATCTAGCGATGAAGCGCAGAAAGAGAGTTCTATCCGTAGACAAGGCGAATGTGCTCGAGTGCTCGCGGCTCTGGCGCGATGTGGTCACGCGAATCGGAAAAGACTATCCCGAGGTGAAGCTGGGACATCAGTATGTCGATTCTGCCGCGATGCTGCTGGTGCAGCGCCCGGCGGAGTTCGATGTTGTCCTGACCGAGAATATGTTCGGCGACATTCTTTCGGATCAAGCCGGAGGAGTCGTGGGATCGCTGGGACTGCTCGCCTCGGCCAGCATCGGCGGCCCCGTTGGGTTGTATGAGCCGGTTCACGGATCGGCGCCCGACATCGCAGGAAAAGGCATTGCCAATCCCCTCGGTGCGATTCTCACGGTGGCGATGCTATTGCGCCATTCCTTCCATCTGGAGCAAGAGGCGGCGTGCGTCGAGAAAGCGGTATCGGCAGCGCTCGCGAAGGGCGCGCGCACGGCGGATCTGGCGGGCAAAACTCATACGGCAATCTCGACGACAGAAATGGGGCGGAGGGTAGTGGAAGAAATTCGCTGAGAAGTTCTCAGTTCTCCGTTCCCAGTTCTCAGAATATTTCTTCGTGATACTTCGTGGCCTTTGTGGTTTTTGGGTCTGAATCTCGTGGCGGGTTACGAGTTTCCTGATCCGGTACGCTTTAGTCCCGGCGTTGGTGCGGGCAGGACATCCGAGATTGGAGCGATGGGCGGCGGATCGGTCTTATACTTTCCCGTCAGATCGTTCCAGCGGATCCGCAACATCTCTTGAAACATGCGCGATCCGTCGATCAGCGGATGGATGCGCGTGCCTCCGCTGTGTCCCCACAGAACGGGAATTTCTTTCACTTTGAATCCGAACTTCCGAGCCAGGAAAAGAACCTCAGGATCGAATCCCCAGCGCTCGATTTTCTGCAGCGGAAAAATTTTCTCGACCGCGGGACGCTTGAACGCCTTGAATCCGCATTGCGTGTCTGCGAAGTGAAGTCCCAGCGTAATGCGCAGCAGCAGATTGAAAATGCGTCCGAAGAGCTGACGATGAAGGGGTTGGCGCTGCGTCTGCGTTTCGGAGCGCAACCAACGCGATCCGATGGCGATATCGGCTCCCTGCGCCAGCGCCTCGAAAAGTTTGGGCGCTTCTTCGATCGGAGATGAGAGGTCCGCGTCGCTGAACAAAACTATTCGCCCGCGCGAATGCAGCATCCCATTGCGGACGCTGTATCCTTTGCCGCGGTTGCCGGGATTTTCCAACAGGCGAAGCATCGGATCGCGGGCGGCGAAAGTACGTACGATTTCCGCAGTGTTGTCGCGTGAGCCGTCGTTGACCACAAGCACCTCGGCATCCCACGCCTGGCCGTGAACGTAGGCGAGCACCTTTTCAAGAGTCGCGCCGAGCCGCGCGCTTTCGTTATAGGCCGGAATGACGATGCTGTACGTGGGGTCCAAAATCCGTTCTCAGTTCCCGGTTCTCAGTTCTCAGTTCATAAACGCGAGCTGGAAAAGAACTGATGCGGCTTCGGGCGCTTTTGCTGCCGGGAAATCGGCTGAATCATTGTACGTTGCGCATTCGGCAATAAGAAAGGGGCTCGATTCAGGGTCGGCTTCCCTCAGGGCTGAAGCCCGCATCGTTTGTCTGGCCCCGGCCTTAATACTGAGAACTGAGAACCGGCAACTGCTTTTAAGCCACTTGCCGCTTCAGTTC
>DATEJO010000034.1:0-3569 GCA_035277905.1 Candidatus Sulfotelmatobacter sp. | reverse complement strand
CTGATGAGACCCTTCACAACCTCGTCCACGTGCTTGTCGGCATCGAGCATTGCCGCGGCGACCTCCAGCTTCTTGTGGTCGTCCTGTTTTTCCAGCAGCACGACGACGTGCGCGATCGCGGCTTTTTCCGTACCCATACCTTCGGGTGTTTTCGCTTTAATACCGACTTCCAGCGGGGAAATCTCGAGCAGCTCGGCAACGCGTTGACGAATGCGGTTAGCGACGGGGCCGACTCTCGGTTCAGAAAGCACAAGGGTGGAATCCACGTTACAGACCTGGTAACCAGCTTCTTTCACTTTCGCCAATGCGACGGCGACGAACAGCGAGGAATCCGCATTTTTCCATTTTGGGTCTGACGGAGGAAAGTAGCCGCCGATATCGCCGGCAGCGACGGCGCCGAGCAATGCATCGGTGACAGCGTGCAGCAGCACGTCGCCGTCGGAGTGCCCAGCGAGGCCGTGCGTGTGCTCGAGCGTGACGCCACCTATTTTGAGCGGAACGCCTTTCTTGAATTCATGTGAATCCCAACCGTAGCCAATCCTCATGCGCGTCCTTTCGCAGCCTAGGGAAGTGTAGCAATCGGGTCATCGAGTCATCAGGTGAAGTAAACCGATCGCCAGGCATTCAGATCACCCGATGACCGGATCGCCCGATTACCCGATAGCTTTCTCCGTGTCTCCGTGGCGAAAAAAGAATTCTGCGAGTTCCAGATCTGATGGCGTTGTGATTTTGATGTTTCGCGCTGAGCCCATGACGACTGCAACCTGGTGTCCTGAGCGCTCCACGAGAGAAGCTTCGTCTGTGCCAATAAATCCATCTTGAGCGGCTTCATCGAAAGCGCGCTTGATTACCGAGTAGCGGAACCCCTGCGGAGTTTGGGCCATCACCACTCGTTCTCTCGGGACGGTTGAGGTGACGATCGCGCCACTCGCGGTGCGCTCGACTTGCTTGATGGTGTCCACTGCAGGCAGGCCGGCAATGGCCGCGCCTTGTGCTGCGGCGCTTTCGATTACGTTGTGAATAATCTCAGCATCGACAAAGGGACGCACGGCATCGTGGACAAGGACAACATCGTCGTCGTCTTTGGCGCGAATTTCACAAAGCGCATTTGCAACGGACTGCTGACGGTGATCACCGCCAACAACCACGTGCACTTTCGGCCGCAACTTCTGCGCAGACAGAAACTCGCGCAATCTTCCAGTCTCATTCTCACGTATCGCGATGTAGATATCGGTTACTTCCGGCACTGCGGAAAACTTTTCGAGCGTGTGCAGCAGGATCGGCTTGCCCGCGATTTCGGCGAATTGTTTCGCCGGCTGGCCGGAGCGAGCGCCTGAATGCCCAGCCATGCGCGTTCCAAGTCCCGCAGCCGGGATGATGACGACTACCTTCATGGGAAGCGCAGTATAACGGCGGCAGTCGGGATTCGGCAATCAGCAATCGGCAGTCGGCAGTCGGCTAAAATCCTCTGCGCCACCCATGGGAATTGAGCTATCACCTTCAGGAACTCAAGATGTTTGTAGTGTCGGCGAATGATTTGGCCGAATGCCGATTGCGGAATGCCGACTGCCTGCCCCATCATGTTCTCGTGCTCTCAGTAACCCAACGCGTCGCCCGTTACATTCGCAAGCGCGAACTCATGCATGCGGGGAATCGAGTCGCTGTCGCCGTGTCGGGAGGGGCGGACTCGGTTGGGCTGCTTCGTATTCTTCTGGAACTTCGGGAAGAACTTGGGACCGTGCTCAGCGTCGCGCATTTTCACCACGGAATCCGTGGAGCAGACGCGGATGCCGACGAAAAGTTTGTGGCGGAATTGGCTAGCACCTTCGGCCTTGAGTTTCACCTTGGCAGAGGCGATGCGAGGGCATACGCGGCTCAGAAAAAGATCAGTCTCGAAACTGCCGCTCGCCAGCTGCGGCGTGGATTTTTCGAGTCGCTGCCGGCCAACGGGATCAAACGCATTGCCACTGCGCACACGCTCGATGATCAGGCTGAGACTGTGCTGATGAAGGTCGTCCGCGGAGCGGGTACGCGAGGCATGGCGGGCATCTTCCCGGAACAACGCCTTGGAAGTAGCAGTATCGTGCGTCCCCTTTTGGGAATCCATCGCGAGGAGATTCGCGCTTATCTTGGCAATCTGGGGCAGCCCTGGCGGGACGACCTCACCAATAGTGATTTGACCATTACTCGCAACCGGGTTCGGGCACGAGTTCTTCCTGGGTTACGCGAGGAGCTGAATCCTGCAGTTGATATCTCATTGGCGCACCTTGCGGAGATCTCGCGCGCTGAAGAAGAGTACTGGGCTGAGCAGACAAAGCGTCTCCTGCCTGTTGTGAGCAGATCGGGCGAACCGGCTCGTGGCGGTGGACGTAGGCAAACCTCAGCAGGCGCGATCGGGCTCGACATTCAGACTTTTCGGCAGCAACCACTGGCCCTACAGCGACGACTGCTCCGTGCAGCCGCAGAGCAGATTGGCTGCGGCCTCGATTTTGAGCACGTCGACGAAATTGTTGATCTACTTTCCCGACGCCAGATGCGTGGTGCGCAAACTAAAACAGTCCAGATCGGCGACGGTTGGGATGCCCGGCTTCTCTTTCGCGAGCTGCGTATCGAGCGCTCCACGACCGAGCTTGCCGCCAAAGACTACGAATATCTCTTACCCGTTCCAGGCGAGAGCCGCATCCCGGAGCTTGGCGCAACAATTCGCGCGAGCATCTGCGAAGATAACGGTTCTGTTATCTCGGCGGCTTATAATCGGGCACACGCTTTCGAATTGTCTTCGGAGTCGAATCTGCGAGTGCGCAACTGGCGGGCCGGAGATCGCTTTCGACCTGCGCGGCACACCTCAGAAAAGCGCGTTAAGGAATTGCTGTACCCGCTGCACCTCAGCGCGGGAGAAAAGCGGGTTTGGCCGGTGGTCGTTGCCGGCGAGTGTATTGTCTGGGTACGTGGCATCGAGGCGCCTACGTTGCTAGCCTCGAGTGGTCAGCAGATCGTGATTGAAGAAAGCACGGATTGAAGGCCGCATTTCTGGGCCAGACTTGACAGCGGGTCCAAACGCGAATGCCAGAAAAGATCCTGCTCACCGCCGAGCAGATTCAGCGACGGGTAAAAGAGATGGGTCAGCAGATTTCCCGTGATTATTCGGGAAAGGACCTCACGCTGATCTGCGTCCTTCCTAACGGCTTTGTATTCTGCGCCGATCTGATTCGAGCAATCAGCGCCCAATCGATCGTCCATTTTGTTCAGCCTCAGAGAAAGGCGATGAATGGCGCAGCATCGCAGGTCCAGATTCACTACGGTCCTGAGATCGACGTCAAAGGCAAGAACGTTCTTTTCATAGAAGGCGTGATTCAGTCTGGCCAAACCACCGAATTCCTCATGCGGACCATCCAGGGATGGGGCGCCAATTCGGTAAGACTCGCGGCCCTGATCGACAAGCAGACAGCCCGCAGGGTGCCCCTCCAGCCGGATTACATGGGATTCATCGTCGAGGAGACCTACATCGTTGGCTACGGCCTCGGAAACCCCCAATTTGGCCGCAATCTGCCGCATATTCAAAGCGAAGG
>DATEJO010000033.1:0-3736 GCA_035277905.1 Candidatus Sulfotelmatobacter sp. | reverse complement strand
TCGGTACTCGCATGGTGATACGCCTTCTCCTTCTTGCTTTGCTCGCGGCTCCGGCCCAGGCGGGGCCGATTCGGGGCGAAGCCGTGAGCGTGGAGACTAGATGAAAATATACCTCGTCAGCATCGGTAAATATGAGGAGCGGGACATCGTCAAAGCCTTTACCACCAAAGAGGCGGCGCAGAAGTATGTCGATGAGCGGAACGGAGCCGATAAGGCCGCACACGCTGCGGCGGGACATCCGTGGAAATGGATACCGGATTACCGCATCGCCGAAGAAGTCGAGTTGGAGAAAAGCGAGGAGCTATAGGTTATGGCTTACACTTTGGACCCTGGCACGACCACGAAGGTAGTGAGTGCAGTGACGACGACCACTGCGGCGCCCAACACCAACCTGGACGACCCGCGAAGCACAACGGGCGGTAGCGGCGCGTACCCGATTTTCACCGTGCAGCCATCACTCCTCGATCTTGACGCGCCGTACGTGACCAGTGCATTTCGTCAAGACGCACAAGGCCGTGCTTGTCGCAGACTTTCTGACGAGAGTTCTGATCGTATGAAAGTAGCTGCACATGCTCTGCTTCTGGTGCGCCGGTGACCCCTCAAATCCAAATCCCGTTCGCGGAGATGCTAAATCTGGCGGCCCTGATCGTCATCCCGCTGCTCGTGGTATTCGTCGCGGCCCACCTCCAGAATCGCAGCGACCGCAAAAAGATGGAACGCCAATTTTTCGGAGAGCGCGAGGAGTTTCGCGCGACCCTGCGCAACTTCCCGCTGCACGACCACACGGAAATCCGCGGCGCGCTCAACAAGGAGGGCGTGCGCTACGCTGCGGAAATGCGGGCAAGAAACAGTGGCTGAATGATTAAGCCTGTATGTGGGTGTTTGAAACGACGAGCGGCTACATGTACTCGCCGACAGGCCACAAGATGGAGCCGCCCGGCTACAGTGGGCATGCCGAAGGCGTGAACAACCCAGCAATGGAATCCATTCACAACGTCGGGCCGCTTCCTTCCGGTATCTACGATCTGGACGCCCCGCTCGATCATTCGCAGCTTGGGCCGTTTGCGATTCCCTTGATTCCGCACGCGGAGAACGAGATGTACGGCCGGAACGGATTCTACATTCACGGCGACGAAGTGGCTCATGCGGGCGAAGAACTCGCATCGCACGGGTGCATCATTCAGATTCGAGCAATACGCCAAGCAATGTGGCTATCTCTCGACCACGTTTTAGCCGTGGTCGCAAACTATTCGGACTTTGCCCAGCCCAACGCCTAAAAAACGGCGCATCGCGGTTGTGAGCGACCTGCACGCCGGGTCCATTTACGGAATATTACCGCAGGGATTCGACACCTACACAGGCGCCCACATCGAACAAAATGCCGCGCAGCAATACCTCTGGCGATGCTGGCTCGACTTCTGCGGGCGCGCCAAAGCATTCAAACCCGAAGCCATCATCGTGAATGGCGACGTCGTGGACGGCGACCAGCACCGCAATAAGGGAGCGGAACTCACGCTCGTTTCTCCGGACGATCAGGTGCGCGCTGCCGTTCAAGCCCTCCAGAAATTGCCGACCGCGAAATTCTACTTCACCCAAGGGACGCCCTATCACGTGGGCGACTGGAACGCCGCGGAAGAATCCGTTGCTTGCGAGATGTATGCGACGGAATACCAAAGCGTCGGCACCGGCCGGAAGTGCCGCGAGGTGCTGTGGCTGGACATCGACGGCGTGATTATCGAAGCCGCACATCACATTGCCGTATCGACCGGATTCTATCGTTTGACCGCCCTCGATCGAGAAGGCCAATGGTCCGCGATGTCATCGAAGGATGCGACGAAGGGTGTCCCGAAAGCCGATTTGCTGATCCGTTCCCACGTCCATTATTTCGGACTCGCCGAACATGCGAGCAAGAAGATCGTGACCACCCCATGCTGGCAACTCCAGACGCGCTATATGCGTAAAAACAGCGTGACGCGCATGTTGCCCGACATCGGCGGCCTACTCATCGAGATTGACCCCACTGCCAAGGAAAGAGGAGAAGATCCTTGCCACGTTCGCAAAGAACTGTACCGCCTGCCCCCCGTCGCCGTAACGAAGCTGTAAAGCCTGAACCGCCGGCGGACCTTTGGGAACGGCTCGCGGCGCTGGTTCCTCCGCCCAAACCACGACCAGTGGATTCGTTCTGTGTCGGTGAATATGCTGAACGCTTCGGAATCAACAGGGGGACGGCGCAACGTAGGGTCAGGGAGCTTTGCAAAGCCGGGAAACTTGAGTGTCTTGGACGGTACGGCAAGATGATTTTGTACCGCATTAGTGGAGGCAGCCGATGAATGTTTTCGAACTCGTTAAGCGTGACCTGGACGGACGCAACGAACTCGGGAAACGCTCATACGGCGGCGAGATGAATGCCCACGACAGTTCCCGCGATTGGTTGATTGAAGCGTATCAGGAAGCCCTGGACTTGGCCGTGTACCTGCGCGCCGAACTCGCGAAGCGGGAAACGGTCAGACCGTAAAATTTACGGTCGCGCGCCTCCCGTTGCTTCATTTTCCTACGTCGCGTGGATCGACCGTAAATTTTGCGGCTATCTTGGACAGAATGCCGTCGAGGTCGGTAGACTCGCACGGTTCCAGATTGCGGTTGAACTCGAAAAACTCCTGCCACAGCAGATCGTACGTCTCATCCGTCGTTTGAGGCACGTTTCCTCCCTTTCATGGCAAGTAACGCCACCTTTCGCCACTGCGCCGCTCCTACCCCCTTCAAAACCTCGGGAAACCGTATCAGGAGAGCCATCCTTGCCGCCCTGAGGCGTCCACTACCGCCCTTTCCTTCGAGCGCCTCGCGGCAAGTTTCGCGTATCTCGTCCAGCGTTCCAGGCACGCCGCTTTTAACCGCCCAGCGCATCAGTGTTGCAACCGGCGAATGCGGCGCGGGCGTATCGGGGCGGGAGAAGTAGGCGTCGAGATCAATCGGCACATTCGACCTCGAAATAGGCATTTTCCGGGTCCGGATCGCATGGTCCGCATGGTCCCCGAAGGTCTTCGATAATTCGCCAGTCAGCCAATGCCTCTTGGTAAGTTACGATCCTCACGCACCTCATGGGGAATGGGCCGACCTGTTGTACCTCCCCAATTCGTGGCGGCGGTGTCGTGCATTGCATAATGAATCGACCGCACCGTTTGATCGTTTCCAAGATTCGACGCCGCGCCTCTTCATCGTCGATCACTTCTCCGTAATCGGTCACCATTCCGCTCATGCGTGTTTCCCCCTGTGGCAGTCCCGGCACAGTGTCTGCAAGTTCTCCATACTGTCGTCACGCCCGCGCGAGCGGGGAATGCGGTGATCGATTTCGGCTTCCGCCAAATCAAGAAGCGCTCCGCACATGACGCACCGGCGGCCATCCCTTAGCCAAACCCGCTTTCTCTGGGTGCGTAACCCCGATGGCGACAAGCGCAATCCCATCATTCCCCTGTGATCGCAACCCTGAGCGTATCTTCCGGCAGCCCATCGACAAGCCCCGCGATGTACTCCAGGCAAAGCACGCGGCGATTCGGTTCTTCCGCAAGGTCGATGCTGAATATCCGGGCAATCTTCTTGACCGCAGCCTCGAGCTGCTTCTCGACCGCGAGCGGGACGCGCCAGGAAATCCACGCCTCTTCCGTGATGCCCAGTTCCTTGCGCACGACAGCCTGGAACGCGCCGAGACTGACATCTTCGCGCACGGCGATTTCGAGCA
>DATEJO010000032.1:0-17114 GCA_035277905.1 Candidatus Sulfotelmatobacter sp. | reverse complement strand
AGCAGCGTGACCGATCCCAGCACCGGAATCACCTACACCGACCAGTACGACATCTTCACAGTTGGTGCCGGTTACCTTGATCTTCAAGCGGCGCTCCAGAACACAAACGTGGCCAGCGGCACGGCCATGTCGCCGGTTGCGGCTTACAGTTCGGGCTATGTGTTTTTAAATGACGATCCCTCCGCGGTGTGGAACACATCTTCGACCTGGTCGAACACCGCCGTCTGGGGATCGAATCAGTTCGTCACAGGAGCCTCGTCTTCTTCCACGACATCGACGTCGACAACACTTTCGGGAAGCAACGCCCTGTGGGGCAGCAACGCACTCTGGGGATCGAATGCCTTATGGGGCAGCAATGCCCTTTGGGGAAGCAACGCGCTGTGGGGCAGTAATGCTCTCTGGGGCAGCAACGCCCTCTGGGGCAGCAATGTCAGTGGCGGCGAGCAATAAAGAGTAGTGCGCGAAGTAGCGCCGGCAACTTGCCGGTTATCGCGAGGGCATCTTGTCCTCGCGATTCTGTTCTTGCGACGCAGTTCTCAGCTTGCGAAGAACTAGAACGCGCCTCCGCCTCCGCCCCCAAATCCTCCGCCCGAAAATCCGCCTCCACCGCCGAACCCTCCCCCACCAAATCCCGATCCGGTCGAACTCGCGCGCGGCGCCGACACAAACACCTGATGCATATCTGTAGCCATGCTGCTCATGGAACTGGAAAAGAAAATCGGATTGAATGGGCCGATATACGGACCGCCCGGCCCGACGTACCACGCAGGCGGATCTTTGACGATTCCCGCAAACGCCTGCGCCCAGTGATGTTCAACGCCTAGCGCCATCGCGAACGCGAGATATTTTTCAAATGTCGTTGGAGGCAAAGTCTTCAGCCGGTCGGCATCGACGCGGTTCATGAACTCCTGGAAGCCGAGCACAGCAATGCGCGTGCGCGCTCCTTTGACCGTCTTTGCCGTCATTACACGCGCAAAGAGCCACCAGATGAGCGCAGAAATCAGCACACATCCAATCAGCAGCGGAATCGAGCTGAGGAAATTGGCCCACCCCAAGTACTGAAAAATCGCAAACGGAATCAGAATGCCGATCGCGGCTACGATGCTGTACGCATTCGCCGATTCCGGATCCAGCAGATAGATCCCTTTATTCTTCAACTGCGACATAATGTCTTCGCGAATCACGGGCACCGCCGTATAAAAGCGGTTCTTCAAGCTGGAGAGCCGCGTTTCCTGGCCGCCCGCAAAGACATTCTCGAGCATGACGCGCTCGTGCGGAGCCAGGTCACTGCCCCATTGCGGTTGCGGTTTCAGCAGATGAAAAATGTAGTCTTTGTGCGTGAAGACCAGAACTTTTTCGGCTGTCTCCTCGATCTTGATGTATCCACGTACGGCCAGATCGATCATCGTCGATGTAATATCTCGCGGATGAATGCTGTCGTCGAGTAGCGTGCCAGCCTCGGCCGGAGAAATCCCCTTCGGCGGATCGTACATCGGCGCCACCGACATGCCGGGATCGGGATCACGCCCCACCGTCCACCAAAGCGTAATCATCACGACGAAAGTTACGAGTGGGAGAAAGACAATCGGATTGCCGCCAATGAACCAGAAGAATTTCGTGATTGAGCTGGGCTCGTTGAGAATCCCCTTCGGAATATAAACGTCAATGGTCAGCCCGCCCCGCATCGGCAGCGGATTGTTCGTCGCAAACTCCGTGTCCGCGCCTTTGGCCTCGGCGGTCGCGTCCCGCTCGCTCGAACCGTACACTCCGGTAAATGCTTGCACCCTCAGCGAACCTGCAGCAGCGTCGGGAAAATGCACGGTGGCTGCGGCATGATCGATCGGCACCGGCCAATCGTTCCCCGTCACATTCCAGTAAAACTCGTCATGATCCTCGAAAAAGCGCATGCCATTGCGCACCTTGTAAGTGATGATGACATCTCGCGTGGCATCCACCGCATCGGGGATGTATATTTTCAGCTTGCGCTCGCCATTCGCGACCGAGGAATCGTATTTCAGGCTTTTACCTTCTCCATCGGTGACGCTGATGACGTGAAGATAAAGTTTGTAGCTCGTCTGGTCTGGACCGGGATACTCGATCGGGATCTGGCGATAAATTCCGTGGAATTCCCCTTGAAATGCGACGGTGATGTGCTCGGCCACCTCGGCCGTGCCATCTTTGGAGATAAGAATATTGTCCTGAAAATTGGTGACCCGCCAGGATCGTGCCGATGCGACGCCACTAAGTAAGCAAAGAAGTAGAAAGAACGGCCAAACTCGCTTTGGCATTTTCAATTACCAAATTACGAAATTACCCAATTCAGAACTTCACCTGCACAGGTTCGCGGTCGGCTGCATCGGTCTCGAAGAATTGCCGCAGCGTGAAGCCGAACATCCCGGCCAGCAAGTTGGTCGGGAAGGATTGAATTTTCGTATTCAAGTCGCGCACGACCGCATTGTAGTAACGCCGCGCATTCTGGATCGAATCTTCGGTCTGATTCAGCGCTCCCTGCAGTTGCGTGAATTCTTCCGATGCTTTCAACTCCGGATAGTTCTCCGCCACTGCAAACAGGCTCTTCAAAGCTCCCGTGAGTTGATTCTCGGCCGCGGCCTTATCGGCGGGAGTCGTCGCCTGCATCGCCTGCGAGCGGAATTTTGCGATGTTCTCAAATGTTCCTTTTTCATGGGCGGCATATCCCTTTACCGTTTCCACAAGATTCGGGATCAAATCATGCCGCCGCTTCAGCTGAACGTCGATGTCGGACCATGCCGAGTCGCAGCGCACTTTGAGCTGCACCAGGCCGTTGTACATCCCGATCAGAATGACCAGAATGATAACGAGAATTACCAGCACGATAATGCCGGTCATGAGCGTCTCCTGGGAACAAACGTTAGGATGAACCGGAATTCAATGGGAAGTTACCACACGGCAAGCGCCGCGGCAAACAGCGAAGTCAACCTGCGGTTTGCATTCTGCAATACAGAAACAGCAACCAGCGAAGGAGAACTGAGAAAGGGGAACTGAGAACCGAGAACTGAGAACTGAGAACTGTCTTACTGCTGGGGCGCGAAATATCCCCTGCGGGCCCGCACCTGCAGGTCTTTTTTCAGAGAGGAGATCTGAATTGAGCGATAGCGCCCGTCGGCGTCGAAGTCCGCCGGCTTGTACGAGACGACGTACTGGCTGCGCAGTTCGTCTTCAATCGCGGCGTACGAGTGCGTAATGTCCTTCATCTTGAACGGGAAGAAGGCGCGTCCGCCGGTGGCATCAGCCAGTTGTTCCAAGACTTTGTCGCCGCGCATCACGAGGCCGCTGTCATCGGTCGAGATCGCATAGATGATGACATCAGCGCGCTGCGCCATTTCGATTGCCTGTGCCCGGCTGATTTCGCTCTGGTTGTCTTCACCGTCGCTCACGACGATGATCGCCTTCCGCACCGGCCGGTCAGTGTGATCTTTCACGAACTTATCTTTGCAGGCGCGATAGATCGCGTCGTAGAGCGCGGTTCCGCCGCCGTCATGAAGCCGGTGAACGCTTGCCGAGAGCAGCGACACATTGTCAGTAAAATCCTGTGCCACCTGCTGGTGGCTGTTGAATCCCATTACGAACATTTTGTCGAACCCCGCCCGCAGCGTGTGTTGCATGAAGGTCGTTGCTGCTTCCTGCTCGAACTCGAAGCGGCTGTTCACCGATCCGCTCACGTCGACCAGAAGGCCGAGGTGCAGCGGCAAATCGGTTTCACGCGTGAAATTCAGGATCGCCTGCGGAGGTTTGTGGTCGTCAAGAATGCTGAAGTCGTTTTCGTTCAGATTGCGGACGAACTTGCCGTGCTTGTCCGTCGCGATGAATAGGACATTTACCTCGTTCACCCGCGCGTGCAGGGTGATCATCGCGTTCTGCGGTTCGTCTGTATTCTCGGTGGCACTGGCCGGGCTAAGGCTTGGCGCCCCAGAGATCAAAGCTGACTGGGCCTGCAACTGGCCCATCCCGAAAAGGGTTGCCAGCGATAGCGTCAAGAGACGAAAAATCCAGCGCGTGTACTTCATGCCCAGAGAATCCAATTTTTTCACTCTAAACCGCGTTCCAGCACACTTCCAAGACATACGATGCACGCGACGTGCCGAATCAGCCGCGTGTTTCCGAACGCATCTGATTGACTTTAGGGGCCTCAGCGACTGCGTGCCAAGTTACAAAAGGAGCACACGTTTGGTCATGGCTCAACACCGCTGAATTAAAGGACTTGTGCCGCCCCTCGGACCTCGTTCGACACTCCCGCTCTTATTTTTATTAGATTCAAGGTTTAAGATTAGGGACGCGAAATTTGCCGCTATTTTCCTAAAACCCATTCGGAGGTTTCGATGAAGAAACTGATCGTGTGTCTGCTGGCGCTACTCATGTCCACCATGGCCTTCGCTGCCGAAAACGAGCGTGAAGCAGATCGCGTCAAGGATGCCGGCGACGTCTTGAAAGAGATTCTCAACATTCCTGATGACATCCCTCAGGAACTGATCGATAAGGCCGAGTGCCTCATCGTTCTGCCCTCTGTCAAGAAAGGAGCGTTCGGAATAGGCGGTAGTTACGGCCGCGGAGTAATGATCTGCCGCAGCGGCCCTCATTACAAGGGAAGGTGGGGAGCTCCGGCCCTCTACGCGCTCGAGGGCGTCAGCATCGGGTTTCAATTAGGCGGGCAGGCTACAGATTTTGTCCTCCTAGTAATGAACCCCAAAGGCGCGGAATCTTTGCTGCATAGCAAGGTCAAACTAGGCGCAGACGCCTCGGCTGCTGCCGGCCCTAAAGGCCGCACGGCAGAAGGCGCCACCGACATCGTGATGACCGCCGAAATCCTCTCCTACTCGCGCAACAAAGGACTCTTCGCCGGCGTGTCGCTCGAAGGCTCGACGCTTCGTTCTGACGGCAGCGCCAACGAAAAACTCTACGGCAAGAAATTATCGGCGGAAGACATTATCCGCAAGGGGAAGGTGGGCATTCCCGCCAGCGCGCACGAACTCGTCTCTCTGCTCGACAAGAAGTCTCCGGTCAACAAGTCAGACCCAAAATCGCTCGAGTAACGGTAGAACTGAACCGCACCGCCGAGGGCACGGGTTTCCTTCGTGAAACTTCGTGCCCTTGGTGGTTTAACGGTTTTGCTAAATCGCCACCGATGATGATGCGAGCCACAAATGCGGTAACTCGTTGCGCGTGGGCCAGCGGTGAACTCTCCATTCGCTATCACGACGAAGAATGGGGAGTGCCGGTCCACGACGATCGCAGGCTCTTCGAATTCCTGATTCTCGAAGGCGCGCAGGCCGGATTGAGCTGGAGCACGATCCTCAACAAGCGCGAAAACTATCGTTGTGCCTTCGATGGATTCGATCCGCTGCGGGTCGCGAAGTACGATCGCGTCAAAGTACGAAAGCTCCTCGCTGATCCCGGTATCGTTCGAAATAAGTTGAAGATTGCGTCCGCGATCGAAAACGCGAAGGCATTTCTCCGCGTGCAGGAAGAGTTCGGGACCTTCGACCGCTACATCTGGCAGTTCGTTGACGGCAAACCGCGAGTGAACAAGTTGAAATCGCTGAAGCAAGTGCCTGCGAGGACTGCGGAATCCGATGCGATGAGCAAAGATCTCAAGCGCCGCGGATTCAACTTCGTCGGATCGACCATCTGCTATGCCTTCATGCAGGCGGTCGGAATGGTGAATGATCACATCATCACTTGTTTCCGTTACACGGCAGTTAACAGATGAGTGAACTGTGGCTGAAGGAGTGCCGATCCAGTCACCGGAACTGCCCGGACCGTGGGCGTTCTCGCTTGACGCATTGTGCCCGGCGAAGAGTATTCTTGAATTAAGACAGTACGCTACAAAAAAGATCTAGTGTGCCCAGGGGCGTTTTCGGCAGGACGGCATTACGTACTTCCGCATTCGTCGTTGCGGAAATGAGTTTACTTCAGTTTTCCGGAACCTGGGTTTCGCATGCGCATTGCGAGCAAGATGTTCCATCCTCTCCCCATCGCCCGAAAGTTGCTCGGGGTTGTCGCCATTTTCATCCTCATCGTCCTGTGTGTCTTCTATCTGGGGATGATTCGTTCCGAGATTCTGGCTGGAGTACGTGCGTACGTGGCCGGAGAAGGTTTGTGGTCGAAAGCCGAGAAACGTGCCGCGCTCAGCCTGACGAAATACGCGACCAGCCATTCGGACAAGGAGTATCAGGAGTACCTCTCCGATATCGCTGTTCCACTCGGTGATCAGCAAGCCCGCCTCCAATTGCAGAGTTCCTCTCCCGACATGAAGGTGGTGACCCAGGGCTTCGTTGCCGGACGCAACAGTCCGCAGGACGTGGAAAGCATGACGATGCTCTATCGTCGCTTCGGCCAGACGAAATATATGGCGAGAGCTATCTCAATCTGGCAACAGGGCGATGTGCTGATTGATCAGCTTCGCGAGCTCGCCGGTCAACTTCATGAGGAGATCAACTCCCCGCATCCGAACGAACAAAAGATCCGGCAGATCTCCGATCAGATCGCCAGCGTCGATGCCGAATTAACTCCCCTGGAAGATGAGTTTTCGTCGACTCTGGGCCGGGGCGCGCGCTGGATCGATCACCAGCTGTCGCTGATCGCAATTGTTGCGACCGCCCTCTTACTGGTAATCGGAGTGCTGTTTTCAATCTTCGTGCTGAATCAGATCCGCAACTCCGAGGAGAAATACCGCAACCTCATCAACACCGCCAATGACGCGATCCTGGTCATCGATGCCGGAACTCGCAAGGTCCTCGAAGCGAACCACAAGGCATTTGACCTGCTCGGTCTGTCAGAGAGCGACCTGATCGGTCAGCCGGAATCGAAGCTGTATCCGCCGAAGTCGGAAGGGGCGAGGCGCGGTCTGCTCACGACGCAGGCGGCTCGCGCTTCGCGGCGCGAGATGGAGTTGCTGCACACTGATGGAAGCGTCATGCCCGTTGAAGTAAGCGCGAGTGCAGTGGAGTTTTCAGGGAGACCCGCGATTCTCGGAATATTCCGTGATATTCGCGAACGCCGTGAAGCCGCCGCGATCTTGCGCCGCAGCGAAGAACGCTTCCGCTATCTCATCCAGAATCTCTCTGACGTGATCACCGTCGTCGCCGTCGACGGCACCATGATGTATCAAAGCCCGTCGGTCGAGCGCGTGATCGGATACCAGCCTTCGGATCTTCTGGGCCAGAGCTTTCTTGACTTTGTTCATCCGGACGACCGGGCTGCAGTGCGTGCAGCTTTCGAACGCGTCACGCTCAGGGTAGGAAGCGCCGCGCCTCCGGAGTTTCGCTTCCGCCACAAAAACGGCTCGTGGGTATGGCTGGAATCTGTTGGAAATAATCTCCTCAACGATGTCGCCATCGGCGGAATCGTCGTTACTTCGCGTGATGTGACTGGACGTCGCACTCTTGAAGATCAAGTCCGGCAATCACAAAAAATGGAAGCCGTTGGTCGCCTCGCCGGCGGCATTGCGCACGACTTCAATAATCTCCTCATGGTTATTGCGGGATACGCAGAGATCGTCATGCACGACGACAGCCTGACAAGTACTGCGAAGAAGAATGTCGAGACGATTGTCCGCACCACCGAAAGCGCCGCGAACCTTACGCGGCAATTGCTGTCTTTCAGCCGCAAGCACGCCTTCAGTCCGCAGGTGCTCGATCTCAACGATCTCGTGAACCGCATGAGCGAGATGCTGCTCGGCGTGCTTCGCGAGGAGATGGAGTTCGTAGTTAAGCTCAGCTCTGAACCTTGTTCGATCAGCGCCGATCCCGGGCAGATCGAGCAGGTCATCATGAATCTCGTCGTGAATGCGCGCGATGCCATGCCGGACGGCGGAACTCTCAAGCTCGAAACCGCGCGAGTCAGCTCGAAAGATATCCGGTCGACCGGAGTAACGCCGCTCCCTTCAGGAGAGTACGTGACGCTCGCTGTTTCTGATACCGGCGTGGGGATGGACGCGGAAACGCAAAGCCACATCTTCGAACCTTTCTTTACGACCAAGAGCAAAGATGAAGGCACCGGCCTTGGGCTCTCCGTGGTCTACAACATTGTTCGTGCGAGCGGAGGATTCGTTCGCGTGATAAGTGAAGTTGGAAAAGGAACGACGCTGCAGGTCTACTTCCCGCGCGTGACTGCGGCACCGATCACGCAACAGCCGCAAGCTCCGGCCGAAACGGCGCACTCGGGAATGGAGACGATCCTGGTCGCAGAGGATCAGCCTGACCTGCGCTGGATGATCTGTCAGTTTCTGCAGGCGCTGGGGTATCAGGTCCTAGAAGCCAAAGATGGGCGCGACGCGGTTGCGCTCGCGCAGCACTACGTCGGACCGATCGACATTGTCGTAACCGATGTCGTGATGCCGCACGTTCGCGGACCGGAGGTCGTTCGTCGGCTGAAAGCGGCTCGTCCGGATATCAAAGTGATTTTCATGTCGGGCTATACCGAAGGAGAAGTCAACGCCATCAATGAGGAAGGCGCGTCCGACATGCCGCTGCTCCAGAAGCCGTTTGAGCTGGACCTGCTGGCAGCGAAGATCCGCGAAGTGCTGGAAGCGCGAACCCGTTCGTAGGTATTAACGAGTACCTCTGCTCAGAACGTTCGCGGTCAAATAGATCGCAATCAATCCCAACAGAAGAACAGCTCCTTCCACGCGCGTCGACCATACATGCAGGGCATCGAAATGTACTCGCGTGGGATCAGTGAGCGGCACGTTCGCGAAATCGGCGACCGAGGAGCGCAATGCGTCCATCTTCGGAATGATCCAGAACTGCGAGAAGAGCGTGAGGCAGAGCATGACGAAAATCAGGATGTTGCGCACGGCAAAGACGTGCGCCGTGCCTTCGGCGAGGCGGCTGTAGAGCAGGGAACTAAAGAGAAACACAATGGCGGAGACGATGGCGATCCAGTGCATTTTGCCGAGCGCGCGTCCGACGACATTGCCGGCCAGATGCGTCGAGGGCAGAACCTGAAACGCAGTGGGCGCGAGCACGAACGCGAAGAAGATCAAGCCGCCAATCCAGCAGACGAGCGAGAGCACCATCAAGTAGCGCAGGAAGGACATGACGAGGGAATTATAGACTTTGCCGGCTGATGGAGGGCCTCAGACCGGAACCGCGACCGTCTCGACGATCTCTTTCAGCACCTGGTCCGATTGCTCGGACTTCCGCAGGGTTGAGGCGTAGAGTCCGTTGACGACTACACGGTGAGCGAAAACTGGGATCACAAGCGGCTTGAAATCTTCCGGCGTGCAGAATGTGCGGCCTTCGACGAAGGCCATCGCTTGGGCGGCGCGATAGAGCGCCTGCGATCCGCGCGGCGAAACGCCGAGCGAGAGAAATTCCGATTCGCGCGTCCGGCGGACGACTTCGAGAGCGTAGTTCACGAGCGAATCGTCCACACGAATGTTCTTCACGGCCTGCTGCATCTCGAGCACGTCAGCGCCGGTGAGGACCGGGCGCAGCTCATCCAGATTCGATGCGCCGGCTTCGGAACGCAGGATCTGGCGTTCCGACTGTGCGTCGGGATATCCCATACGCACGCGCATCAGAAAGCGGTCGAGCTGCGATTCGGGCAGCGGATACGTTCCGTGATGTTCCACGGGATTCTGCGTCGCGATTACCAGAAAGGGCTGCGGCAGTTCGTAGGAATGCGCATCGACCGTGACCTGGCTTTCGTTCATGGCCTCGAGCAGCGCCGATTGCGTCTTCGGCGTCGTACGGTTGATTTCGTCCGCCAGCAGAACATTGGTAAAAACCGGACCGCGCTTGAACTCGAACTGCTGCTCGAGCGCCGAATAGACCGAGATGCCGAGCACGTCGGACGGCAGCATGTCGCTGGTGAACTGCACGCGCTGAAAGGTGCAATCGATGGCGCGGGCAAGGGCCTGTCCGAGGGTAGTCTTGCCGACTCCGGGAACGCCTTCGATGAGCAGGTGTCCGCGCGCGAGAATGCTGACGATGGCGAGGCGGACAACGTCGTCTTTGCCGCGAATCACGCGGCGCAGGGCCTTTTCCAGTTCGGCGGCTTTGTGGGACACGGCGATTGCGGTCTCGGGAGACATCTTTTGGATTCTACTATCGGGCATCGCGCGGGGCGGAGTTACGTACGTCATGGAGCTACTAGCTTTCAGCTGTCAGCCTTCAGCTCTCAGCTAAAAACCCTTATCCCTCGACTTCGCAAAGAGCTCGGATTTATCGCCCCTCAGAGTGAATGCCGGTACAACTGGAACTTGCACCTGATTTGACTGATGGCTGAAAGCTGATAGCTGACAGCTTCACTGCATAAACTCCGGCGGCCTTCCGGTCAGGCGCTCGATGCGCTTGGCCGTGGGCGGGTGCGTGGAGAACAGGTTCGCGAACATTCCGGCGTTCATCCCCAGCAGCGGTTGGATGATGAACAGGTGCGCTGTGGACGGGCTCGCCTGCAGAGGCAGGCGGCGTGAGTAGGCGTCAATCTTCTGCAGAGCGCTGGCCAGGGCGTATGGATTGCCCGTGAAGTGCGCTCCCGTTGCGTCGGCCTGATACTCGCGCGAGCGCGAGACGGCAAGCTGAATCAGCGTCGCTGCAATCGGGGCGACGATCAGCATGAAGAGGGCGGCGAGGCCTCCACCGCCGCGGTCTTCGCGGTCATTGCCGCCGAATCCACCGAAGATCATGGCCCAGCGTCCCATGCTGGCGAGCATGGTGATCGCTCCGGCGATGGTCGCAGTGACCGAACTGATCAGGATGTCGCGGTTATTGACGTGTCCAAGCTCGTGCGCGAGGACGCCTTCCATCTCTTCGTCGTTGAGCAGGCCGAGGATGCCGTGGGTGACGGCAACGGAGGCGTGCTTCGGATTGCGTCCGGTAGCGAAGGCGTTGGGCGACTCGGTCGGAATGACGTACATCTTGGGCATCGGAATTCCCATCTTGGGCGCGAGGCGCTCGACGATCTGGTAGGCGCGCGGAAGCTCTTCGCGCGTGACCGGCTGAGCGCGATACATGGCCAGGGCGATCTTGTCGGAATAGAAGTACGAGACGAAGTTCATGACGGCTGCGAAAACCAGGGCCAGGATCATCCCGTTGTTGCCGCCAAAGGCGCGTCCGATGAACAGCAGGAGCAGCGTGAGGGCGGTGAGGAGGAACGCGGTCTTGAAAGTGTTTCCCATATCTTTGTCGAACTATTCCATTGGATGTTACGCGGAAGGCCCAGTTGCAGGTTCCGGTTTCGAGGAAAAGTCGGATGCGGGGGTGGGTATCCCGCTCCCCCCTCGGTCTAATGGAATCTTCAAGTTAGCACAAAACTGCTCAAATTATCTTTTGTTTTCAATATTTTGCGGACAAAATACTGATAACAAGCGGGTTATAAAGCAGGGTGCGTGCACATTTTTTCTGATCGACTCCGCTAAAATCTTGTTTTTAAAGAACTTGCCGGATTCCCACTCCTGAGTCCGCCTGCAAAATCTTGAGCCATAGGTACTTACAGGCAAAATATTGATAACGCTTAAGTTACAAGGAGCAGGAATTTCCGTGACCGACATTCGCGACCAGGTGCCCCATGAATCGGAGTGCGAGGCTCCGACCGGCCAAAGTCCAGCATGTTCAGATGGGGAAGTGGCTCACATTTTTTTCCCGATCACTTCCCTCTAAAATCTTGTTTTCAAAGAACTTGGCGGATTTGTGCTCCTGAGTCCGCCTGCAAAATCTTGAGCCGCAGGCACTTACAGTTAAAATCTTGATAACGCTGGAGTTATAAGGAGCACAAATTTCCGTGACCGACATTTGCGGCACGCTGCCATCATCGGAGTTCGGGGCTGTGGAAGACAAGGTCAGATGTCACAAGGGGGGTGTGGAAAACGATTGATCAGCTGCGCGGGTTATCGTTTGGGTTGTGTTACTGGTGGGTGCTCGAGACTACGGTGCGCGGTTGGCGAGAAAGCAGGATTGGAAGCGGTATGGAACGTAGCTCCGGTTGTCCTCCCGCACAGAACGCGGGAAGGCTGGGGCAACGGGGCATCAATGATTCGGAGCATGCCCACAAGGGTTTAAGGACATCTCCGGGCGGAAGCTGGAAATCGATGCCCGTGCGCTTCTCCGCGCGTCCCAGTTGGATGATCGTTGCTTGTTCTTTCGTCCGAACGCCGGGGTAGTAAACGGGAGACGGCAAACTTGGAGCACCGGTTCTACTCTGGATTCCAAGGCCGACGATATAACGGCCCGGTTCGACACCTCTCGCCTCGAAATAGCCATTGGCATCTACATAGGCAGACATGAATCGGTTGGCGTCAACCGATACAATCTGGACCCACGGATGCACTGTGAACGGCTTCCCGTCCGGAGAGCCGACGTGACCAGAAATGACGCCATCCGTCGCCAGCTCAAAGCCGATTGACGTGCACTTGCCTGAGTGCACCTCTAGTTTGCCTTCTCTGGCCCACAACCCATCCGAGGTGTTTGCAGTCACCGAATAGATACCGGCAGGCAGCGGGTCAAACTTGAACTCTCCACTGCTGTCGGTGATGGTTGAATATTGAGCGCCGTTTGATAATCGTTTCGCGACAATCTTGTGATTCGGCACGCCATCTATCGTGCCGGTGTAAGGCGCCCTAACATCTCCACTGAGAATGCCGGAGTCGGACAGATGCCCTAAATGGCGGAGTTCGGCAATGCTTTCCTGAGCTTGCGAGAGAGGCTTGCTTGGGCCGTCAAATGGCATCTGAAACTGGACGCTCGCGTAGATCGGTTGTCCATCGGTCCTGAACGCTCTGTACTTTCGAAGATAGAAGAGCCATTTGTCTCCGGCTTTGATCTCGGGATCATTTGGCGTGAGACAGGCCTGATTCACCGTTGTGGATACTGGGCTGGTGGACTCGCCAAGAAAGACTTCATCGGGAGTAATGTCGAGCCGCCGGTCAGTGTCTGATATTTGAGTCACAGACTGAACAGTGCCCGTGAAGACGCGGTCGTATGCATAGTCCAGGGTGCCGCAGGGTTTAGGCCGAAAAAGCCAGGCCCCGCCGTGGATGCACTGAATTCGTTTGCCATGCCATTGCCGTGCTTCGACGATAACGGCTGAGAGAGATGGGACGACCGAGACAACCGCCAAGGCGAATACGCAAGGGCGCCATTTTCGAGGCGGCATCATGGCGACGGCATTATATCGCCCTAGCCGCAGAGAACGCCGGAAGGCTGGGAACCCAGATTAATCCGCTGTGCGGGAAGCAGGGGGCCTACGGCGCAGTTATGTTTTCTGATCTTGACCGGGGAGTCGATCTACCAATGCGCCCCATGCGGCACTCAGTCTCTTTGCTTCCTCGGCTGTTTCCTTCGAGCTTGCAGCCGGAGGTGGAGATTCGAGTGGTTGTTCGGGCTTGCGCAGAACGCCGTTTGGTGTCCAACAGGCGTTGAGGGGGGCCTCGCTGGGCACTATACGTAAGTCGAGGATGCCATTCCAACCTGCGCCTACGAAATGATGCGAACATTCTTCCGCTTCCGCCTCGGTCGCAAATCGTAGGTCGTCCGAGAACCACCAGCCGAAGCTGTACTCATCCATGATTTCAATCTTGTAGCTCATCGCTTGTGCAGCAATGGTCTGCTCTTCGATGTTTTCCTTCAAGAGAGTCTGAAAGCGGGGATGTCACCAAGGTAATTTGTTAATTCGTCAGCTATTCATAAGCCCTCAAATAGCCGTGTTATGGCGCGGAGAGGGAGCCTGTCTATGATTGCTGCGTTCGCCCAGCCTCCCGCAGAGAACGCGGGAAGGCTGGGGCAACTGGGTTTGTGGTGTGAGTTCAGATCGAGCTTTCAGCGGGAATTTTCAGATTTTCTGCTAACTAATTTCTTTGCCGCCCGTCCCCTAGTATTCAAAGGGGAAAGTTTCCCCATCCGCCATTGCACGAGGCGCAAATGGATACGGCAAGGCTCGAGTTTTTTCGCGGCACATTGGACGTTCTCATTCTGAAGGCCCTGGTCTGGGGGCCGCTTCATGGGTATGCAATCACGAGCCTGATCCGCCGGCAGAGCGATGATGCACTGCTGCTCGAGGAAGGTACGCTCTATCCCGCGCTGTGGCGGCTGGAGAGCAAGGGGTGGCTCGACAGCGAGTGGGGAGTTTCAGAGAACAACCGGAAGGCGAAGTTCTATCGGCTCACGTCAGAAGGCCGACGCCGGCTGCATCACGAGGTGAAGACCTGGGAGGCTTATGTGAGCGCCGTGGCGAAGGTGCTGAGTGCGACCGAGCCTCCGTTGCCGGAGGAAGGGGCATGAGACGAACTCCGATGTGGCAGCGCTACGCGCGAATGTTTGGGCCTGATCCGGCCGCGGATGTGAAAGACGAGTTGCGGTTTCACCTGCAATCGAAGATGGATGACTTGATCGCGCAAGGCTGGGCTCCGGAGGCCGCGAGGCACGAGGCCGAGCGGCAATTTGGGGACCTGCGGGCTGTCCAGCAAATCGGTGTGCGCATGGGAGAGAAGATGGAGCGGCGGAAGCGAATCAAAGACTATTGGAGTGACGCGCTGCAGGATTTGCGTTACACGTTCCGGGGCCTTTTCCATGATCCAGGGTTCGCGACCGTGGCGATTGTGGTCGCGGCGCTGGCCATCGGAACGAACGTTGCCGTGTTCAGCGTGGTGAACACACTCCTGCTGCGGCCATTACCTTTTCCTCAATCGCGCGAACTGGTATGGATTGCGCCGCCGCCAACCGATTGCGGGCTTTCTTGTGCAACTTATTCTGCAGACGCATACGAAGAATTTCGGGAACAGAGCCGCGTTTACCAGGATGTGACTGGGTACATGGCTTTCTCTACGCCCGACAATCTGCGCCTGACTGGCGTCGGGGAGCCGCAGCCGGCGACGGGCGTCGATGTTATCGGCAATTTTTTTCAGGTTCTTGGTGTTGTGCCGGCGAGAGGGCGGCTCTTTACAGAGGACGAATCTCGCGGCGGTCCGCATCCGGTCGCAATTCTGGCGAACGCGTACTGGCGGCGGCAATTCAACTCGGATCCGGCGATCGTAGGGAAAGCAATTGAGCTGAACGGGACGGTCGTAACAATTATCGGAGTGCTGCCGGAGAGCTTCGATTTTGGTGCGGTGTTTTCTCCCGGGGAGAGGGTGGATCTTTTTACTCCGCTCGATCTGAAACTGGAGCACGATTGGGGAAACATCGTCACTCTGATTGGCCGTCTCACGCCCGGTGTAACGGTGGCGCAGGCTCTGGACGACGCGAACCGGGTCGCTCCGAATATGTATTTCAACACGAAATATCCGCAGACACTCGGCCGGTACAAGGGAGACCTCATTCCGGTTCCCATGAAGGAATATGTTGAGGGCAAGCTGCGCCGGTCGCTGATCGCGTTATGGTGTGCGGTGGGCGTTATTCTGCTGATCGCGGGGGTGAACCTGTCGAACCTGCTGCTGGCACGGAGTATCGCTCGTGCCAAGGAGTTTGCGGTTCGCGGCGCACTTGGCGCGGGACGCGGACGCATCGTACGGCAGTTGCTCATGGAGAGCTTTGTGCTTTCGAGCGCGGGCGCAGTTCTTGGTCTTGGACTGGCCTTTGCTTTGATATCGTGGCTCGCGCATCAGGGGTCGGTCGCCTTACCTCTACTCAGCAGTTTGCGGATCGATAGTGAAGCGGTGGGCTGGACGGTTTTCATTGCATTCCTGATCGCCGCGATTGTTGGTCTGCTGCCGGGGTTACGGATTGCCAGCGGAAATCTTCACGAGATGCTCAAGGATTCCGGTCCGGGAGCAGGGCTAGGCCGAAAACACGAACGGCTGCGTGGCGCGCTCGTCATCGTTGAAGTTGGCCTGGCTTGTGTGTTGCTGGTAAGTGCGGGGCTGCTGTTGCGCAGCTTCGTGAAAGTGCTCGACGTCGATCTGGGATTTCAGCCGGATCATGCGGCTTCCATCAAGGTCGACTACAACGATAGCGCTCCTACGGGGGAAGCCAGCCAGCTAAAACGCGGCGAGATCTTTCAGCAGATTATTGCCCGCGTGAGCGCGCTGCCCGGGGTGGAAGCTGCTGGAATGTCGGACTATCTGCCGCTGGGACCGAACCGCGAATGGGATACTCCGGTGCCGAAGGGGAAGGTGTTTGCGCCCGGCGAGCTTCCTGACCCGCTGGTGTATGTGATCACGCCGGGCTTTATTCGAGCGATGGGGATTCGTATCCGCGGGCGCGACTTCACCTGGGCTGACGGGCCGCATAGCGAGAGAGTGGTTCTGATCAACGCTTCGGCAGCACGGGTGTACTGGCCCGGAGAGGATGCGGTGGGGAAAATTCTGACGCGCGGTCCGGAAGAGGACCGTGTGGTCGGGGTCGTGGACGACGTTCATGAAGAGACCGTTGAGGGCGGAACTGGATCGCAGATTTATTACCCGGCGATGCAGCAAGGGCCGTCGGGAGCGCAACTGGTCGTGCGCACGAGCGTAGACCCGGCCACACTTGGGCCGAGTGTGCTGCACGCGTTGCGCGAACTGAATCCGCAACAGCCTGCCGCGGAGTTCCGGCCGATCGAGACGATTGTTGACCACGCGGTTTCGCCGCGCCGATTTTTTATGTTGCTGGTCGGGGCATTTGCGGGGCTTGGACTTCTGCTGGCCGCCCTTGGCATTTACGGCGTCATCTCGTATTCGGTGACACGGCAGTCGCAAGCGATCGGTATTCGGATGGCGCTGGGCGCTACGATGTGGCGAGTGCAGCGGCAGGTGCTCGCGGATACGCTGCGACTAGCTGTTGCAGGCATGGCTCTCGGGACCATACTTGCGCTCCTGGTGGCGAGGCTGATCTCTTCGCTGCTGTTCGCGACGTCGTGGTGGGATGTGCCGAGTTATCTCGGGATGGTGCTGGCGCTGTTGCTCATCGCGGCTGCGTCTGGATACATTCCAGCGCGGCGGGCGTCTGGCGTGAACCCGATGGAAACTTTGCGGAGTAATTGAATCGGGCGAGATTTTATATTTGGGCGCTCTACACGCCGAACTGACGGAGATGGTGGTCGGTGTGGAGGTAGCCGAGGCGCATCCATTCTGTGGCGGACATTGCGCCGAGATATGGATGAGTGGGCGAGGCGAAATTTTCGGGGATTTGTGCGAAGGCTTTCACGCGGTCTCTGAGTTC
>DATEJO010000031.1:0-22859 GCA_035277905.1 Candidatus Sulfotelmatobacter sp. | reverse complement strand
TGAATGATGCTGAGGAAAGTTTCCGAGAAGTCGCCCGCACGCAGGGTGTCGAATTGAAGATCGTCGATGATTCCGTGGACTCACTGCCGCAAGTCCTCGCCGACCGCGAGGCAATCCATCAGGTTTTCTCGAACCTGGTCGACAATGCGATGAAGTACGGACGCGCTGGTGGACGTATCGAACTTGGCGCACGTGCTGCCCAACGCGGCATCGAATTCTACGTTCGTGACTACGGTGCCGGTATCTCCTCCGAGCACTTGCCACGGCTGTTCGAGCGCTTCTACCGCGTTGATAAAGCCCGCTCACGCGAGTCGGGTGGCACCGGGCTCGGCCTCGCAATCGCCAAGCACATCATGCGCGCCCACAGCGGATCGATCCGCGCCGAAAGCGAACTCACCCGCGGCAGCACATTTTTGTTCACCCTGCCGACAGCCTGATCCTTTATCGCAGCCTTTCTGTATGATGGACAGCCACGCAAGCAGGTCCGAATGACCGACGAATTCACACGCGCCGACTCCGCAGCACAGCTGATTCTGGCTCGCACTGCTCTTCGCCCGAAGATTGGTCTTGTTCTCGGCTCCGGCCTCGGAGCATTTGCCGACTCTCTTTCTGATGGTACCCGCGTCCCATACGCCGAGATTCCTTCGTTCCCGCAATCGACGGCGATCGGCCACGCGGGGCGCATGGTCGTCGGCAAAGCCGGCGAAGTTTCCGTCGCCGCAATGCAGGGCCGCGTGCACCAATATGAGGGATACACCGCGCGGGAAGTGGCATTCCCGATTCGCGTATTCGCGCGCATGGGAATTCGCTCCGTCATCCTCACCAACGCCGCCGGAGGCATCAATCTCGGCTACTCGCAAGGAGCGCTGGTGCTGATCCGCGACCACATCAACCTGCAGGGAACGAATCCTCTGATCGGTCCGAATGATGATCGCTTCGGCGTGCGTTTTCCCGACATGACGCACGCTTACTCGCGCACGTTTCGCAAGATTGCCCAGGAAGAGGCTGCGAAGATCAACATCAATCTGTACGAAGGTGTCTATGCGGCGATGCTCGGCCCAAGCTACGAAGCGCCAGCGGAGATTGAATATCTGCAGCGCATCGGCGCCGACCTTGTCGGCATGTCCACAGTCGCGGAAGTCGTCGCCGCGAGACACATGGGATTGCACGTTCTCGCAATCTCATGCGTAACGAACATGGCTGCCGGAATTCTCGATCAGCCGCTATCTCACGCCGAAGTCATGGAAACCGGAGAGCGTGTGAAGAGCACGTTCGAAGCGCTGCTGCGAGCCGTTCTCCCGCGAATTGCGGAAGCCAGCGTATAGGGCGCAGCTTGCTAGCTCTCTTGTTCGGATCTCAATTTGAAGCGCGAGGAATCTCGAACTCCTCCGGCGGCTTCACTCCATAAGTCGCCGCGAAGCTGTTCTGGTTGATCGCCATGGCCAGCCGTCCTCGCGAATCGATGTAGAGCAGCGGCTCCCCAATCGGCACGTCGCTGAACGTCTTCACGAACTTGATCCTCGTTTGCTTGCCGCCAATTGACACGGGAATTTCCTGACCTCGTTCATATCCGAGCTTGAAGAAATCCTCGGCATCGACATTGGTCACGAGGTTTCCAAACGGTCCGTCCGTGGCGATGACGGTTCCTTTCAGTCCGTGCGCATCAATGGTTGCGATCTTCAATTGCAGCCGCACCATATCCTTCACCGGCATCTCGGGACCGACGGTCTTCCAGTCGTCTCCGCGCGCCATGTGCGCACCGACCGGAGAAAATATGTCGCGGCCATGAAACGTCGAAGATAACCTCGGACCGATCATCCACTCGGGATTCGAAATCACTCGAACCGCATCGATTCCGTCACGCTGCTCGACCAGGGTCAGCAGTCCGTTATCCGGCAGGACGAAATATTGCCCGCGCTTTGATCGCGCCACAATGGCCTTCCGCACGCTTCCCACACCCGGATCGATCACCACAACAAAGACGGTTCCGGCAGGGAAGTACTGCGTCGCGCCGTAGAGATATCGCGCGCCGTCCAGAATCGAGTACGGCGTGACCTGGTGCGTCAGGTCCACAATCCGCACGTTCGGCACGATCGAATACATCACCCCCTTGCATAGCGCGACCGAATCATCCACCACGCCGAAATCCGTCATGAAGACAATCGTTGGCGGATATTTCTTCGGTGAGGCGGTCGCCATCATTGATGGTGTTACGAGAATTGCCACTACGAAGAAAACAATCCATGAGCGAACCAAGGACAGCCGAGGTCGTGACCGATGCATGAGATTTCCCTTGAGATCAATACTGGAGTTTCTGCATCCCGAATTGCAGGGGCGGCAATTCTAAACGATAGCGAACGAGCCGGGCGGGCGATTCCGCATCCGCTAACAGCTATAATGCTCGTCGAGTTCATTTTCCTGGAGGCACTCATGGCGCAAGCGGTCCCCGACAAGTACAAAGACCTTTTCCAGAAGCGCGCATTCGCCAGCCTGGGCACACTTATGCCCGATGGCCGTCCGCAAGTCACCCCCGTGTGGGTGGATTTCGATGGCGAGCACGTGATCTTCAACTCCGCCCGTGGGAGGCAGAAAGACCGCAACGTGCGGCGCGATCCGCGCGTCTCGCTGGCCATCATCGATCCGGAAAATCCCTACCGCTATCTCGAAATCCGCGGCCGCGTTGTCGAGATTACCGAGGAAGGCGCCGGCGAACACATCGACAAGATGGCGAAGAAGTATCTCGGCGTCGATAAATATCCCTACGCGCAGCCGAATGAAGTGCGCGTGATGTATAAGATCAAGCCGGAACACACCACGGTGATGGGATAAAAGCAAAGTTTCAATGTTTCAAAGCTCCAAAGGCCGTCCGAGGCGCAAGAATGCCCGGGCGCGTGCGCACTTTGAAACCTTGAAATTTTGAAACATCGCAACTTTCAGGAGTCCCCATCCGCTCTTACAACCTCTGCTTCCTCGGCTTCGGCAACGTCAACCGTACGCTCGTTCGGCTCTTGTCAGATCGCGCGCAGGAATTGCGCGATCGCTACGGCATCACGTTCAGGATCACAGGGATCGCCTCGCGCCGACTGGGATGGATTGCCAACCCCGAAGGACTCGACGCCGCAATCTTGCTCTCAGCCGGCATCGAAGATCTGAAATCCCAAGCAGGCGAATACCGCGACGTCCGCCAATGGCTCGCCACGGCCAACGCCGACGTTCTCTTCGAAGCAACTTCGCTCAACGTGCAAGGCGGCCAGCCCGCGATCGATCACATCCGCGCCGCCCTTGAGCACGGAGCCCACGCCATCACCGCCAACAAAGGCCCGATCGTTCACGCCTACCGCGAACTCCGCGACCTCGCGGCCGACAAGGGCAAACGATTCCTCTTCGAATCGACTGTCATGGACGGCGTGCCGATCTTCTCTTTCTTCGACCAGCTTCCCGCGATTCATCTGCAAGGCTTCTATGGAATTCTGAACTCGACGACCAACGTTATTCTGAGTCAAATGGAAGAAGGCCTGAGCTTCGACGACGCGCTGAAGAAAGCGCAGGAACTCGGCATCGCGGAAACCGACGCCACTCACGACATCGACGGATGGGACGCCGCCATAAAGACCGCCGCGCTGATTACTGTGCTGATGGATGTCCCAATTCGCCTTGATCAGATCGCCCGCGAAGGCATCCGCGACCTGACGCCCAGCGCAGTCCGCAACGCCAAGCGTGATGGCTGGCCGTTCAAGCTCGTCTGCCGCGCCCGCCGCACCGCCAATGGCATCGAAGGCAGCGTGGCCCCGGAGAAAGTCCGCGCGAGCGAGCCCATGGCGCGCATCAGCGGCACATCGTCCTACGTTTATTTCGAAACCGATATCTTTCCGGGTCTGGCGATCACGGAGGAGAATCCCGGCTTGTATGCAACGGCCTACGGCCTGCTCGCAGATTTTGTGCGCTGTGTGAAGTAATGCAGCCCCGGACGCATTCGTGCGGGCTGCGCGCGGCATGATAGAAATAACGTGATGCCAACTGCCGAAAAAATTACTCCTGCTTTGGATCTGACCTCCGTCCGCTCCCAGTTCCCCTCGCTCCACCAGACCGTCAACGGCCATCCCGCCGCGTTTCTCGACGGCCCCGGAGGAACGCAGGTTCCGCAACGCGTGATTGACGCCATCAGTGACTACCTGCGCCGCGATAACGCCAACACCGGCGGAGCCTACTCCACCAGCCGTCACACCGATGCGATGATCGCCGAAGCCCGCGCCGCCATGGCCGACTTTTTTCACTCCTGCGCCGACGAAGTCGTCTTCGGACCGAACATGACGACCCTGACCTTCGCCATGTCGCGCGCGATCGGCCGCGAACTCAAGCCCGGAGACGAAATCGTCGTCACGCGCCTCGATCACGACGCCAACGTTTCGCCATGGATCGCAATGGCCGAAGATCGCGGAGTGACCGTCCGCTGGGCCGAGATCCACGACGCTGACTGCACGCTCGACATGGCCGACCTCGCCTCAAAGATCAACTCGAAGACGAAGCTGGTTGCCGCCGGATACGCCTCCAATGCCGTCGGGACGATCAATCCGGTGAAAGAAATCGTCCACCTGGCGCACAAAGTCGGAGCGCTCGCTTACATCGACGCGGTCCATTACGGCCCGCATGGATTGATCGACATCGCCGCGCTCGACTGCGATTTTCTCGCCTGCTCGACTTACAAATTCTTCGGGCCGCACATGGGCGTGCTCTACGGCAAGCGCGAACACCTCAAGCGCTTTCGCCCCTATAAGGTCCGCCCGAACACGAATGCGATTCCGAACTGCTGGGAATGGGGCACACTCAATCACGAATGCATTGCCGGGATCACAGCGTGCGTCGAATATATTGCCGACCTAGGCCGGCGTGTGCATCCGGAAGTGAAGATTCGTCGCGCCGCCATCGAAGCCGCCTACGCCGCGATCCACGAGCACGAGCGCGCTCTGACCGAACGTCTGATCGCAGGGCTGAAGAAAATTCGCGGAGCAAAAATATACGGCATCACCGATCCCGCGCGATTCAACGAACGCTGTGGGACTCTCGCCGTAAGAATCGACGGCCGCACTCCGCTCGAACTCTCGACGAAGTTGGGCGACCGCGGATTCTTCACCTGGGACGGCAACTACTACGCGCTGAATCTGACCGAACACCTTGACGTGGAAAAATCCGGCGGCTTCCTGCGCATCGGCCTCGTGCACTACAACACCGCGGACGAAGTTGACCGTCTGTTAGCAGCGCTCAACGAAATTCTGGCTGCGTAGGGACAGCCGCCTCGGCTGTCCAGCCAAGCGAGGCTCCGCGAGTGTTGAAGGAATCCGCGCCTAGAGCCTCGGCTCCATCGTCTTATAAATTGCGATTCCCCTCGAGTGCGCGTCCGGCACCCAAATCGTAGTCATCGAGATGAACCGGTTCCCCTTCAAGATGTAGAACGCATGCCCGAATGCCCCAAACATCGCGTGATCTCCCACGCCCGGCACTTCGACAAATCCCGGCACCGTGGACTCGATCAGCCGTTCCGCCGCCCACTTATCTTCGCCGCCGTCCCGGCTCACCGAGAACGAGAAGACCTGTCCATCCTCCGGCGTCTGTGTTAAGCCAATTCCCTTGATCGCGCCTTCCAGCGAATTCGCATTCTTCATCAGAGCCGGCAAATTGTCTGGCTTCGGCCCGGGACGCGAATTCACCTCGTCTGCCTCTTTTTTTGCTTCGACGAGCGCCATCTTCTGGAGTTGGGCAAACGCCGCAGCGTTTGTGTAATAGGCGCAACCAGGAACACCGTCGTCGACAATTTCCGCGCTCTTCTCGACCGGCACTCCCAGGATCTGCTGAAGCTCGGCCGTCGAAAGCAGCTTGCATCTGTCCCCGCTGCTGACCACTTTGACCTGGCTCGAGTCGTTGCCGGTCACGGCGGACGCGTAGTTCGCCACTTTGTGTTTCACCCAGTACACGCCGTACATCGCAGCCGCGGCTCCGGCGATAACCAGCACCACGAAAATCCCGGCGATCCACAGCAGTATCTTCCCGGCGCCCGAACTTTTGGTCACCGGAGCTGCGGTCTGAGGAATAGCTTGCGGCTGGTTCGGCGTTGGCGGCGGCGCCGCTTGTGCCGGAGCACCGGGCGCAACAGCCCGCGCTCCACACTTGTTGCAAAAGGCGCCGGTCATCGGCGCACCACAACTTACGCAGAATCCCATGGGATCCTCCTTCTACAGAGGCGGATCTATTCCTTCGCTGGTGAAGTGAGAGTTGCCCCTGTCCCCAAAGCGGCGCAATTGTATCTTGAATTCCTGACTTCGGGAATCGGAACTTCGGGAAAATCGGCTTGCTCCAAAAACAAATCAGCCCGGGACGCATCCCGGGCTGATCAAAAATTCTAAAGACAACGTCTCTACGGCCAGCGCTTCGCCGTATCTTCCCATCCGGCTGCGCGCACCGGCTGCGGCGCCGGAATGCTCGGAGAGGAGGGAATCGTGATCCGCGAAGTGGGTTGCGGTCCGTTGACAGCAGTCGCCAGAGCGGGTTTCGACATATCGGACGAACTTTCCTTTTCCTCGTTCAGCAGCGGGGCGACCAGACGCAACGCCTCCACCTCTTTCTCCAAACGTGTCAGCTCCATCTCTTTCTGTCGCAACACTTCGTAGACGTTTTTCATATTCAGGCCACCTGCTGGCAATTCGCTTCTCCTAAACCTTCTCTGGCACTTTAGCAGAGTTGCCTGTGTTGTCAAGGGTTTCGGAGGCGCAGGGGAGCTTGGCCGCGCAAGTATCTGCCACCGCAAGCCCTTATAAAAGCGGCGGTTCGAGCCGATTTAACGGGTTAGGAAGACTACCGCGATCAGGAAAGTCAATGCCAGCAGCACGATAACCGTGTATTTATGGGCCGCCAGCCACGATTGCTGAGGTGGAAGCGCGGCGCTGAAGACCAGTTCGGGAGTCTCGGTCTTCGCGGGCTGTGCAGCCTCTTTGGCGGATGTTGCAAGATCCTGCACAGCCGGCTGGGAAGGCGTCAGATCTTTTCTGGATGTTTCCGGCTTGGCGACCGGTTTGGGTGCCGAAATTACGGCAGCTTGTGGGATGGGGGTCGGGCCTGGAATGACACCTGCCGCTCGGGCTCCAGCCGGAGCAGCCGCAGCAAATGCTTGCGGCTCGGGCTTTGGGATAGACACCTTGGCGGAGGTTTTCGTCATGGCGACTGGCTGCGGTTTTCTTAGCTGCCCGCGCCATTTCTTCTCTTCGCACTCGACGCACAGAACGCGCGTGGCCGAAACCGGAAATCCGCAAGCCTCGCACTTTTTCAATCCACGCAGCCCGGGAGGAACGTGGCTCAATTCGTTCTCCGCTGGCTTCGCGGCATCGGCCCCATCCTGTGCCGCCGACCAGAACAGCTTCTTCTTCGGCAACGCATTCTCGGATTCGGGCGCAACCGGAATGGCAGGAGCCGCGGCCTGCGCGACTACCGGCTGCGAAGGTTCATTCGCGCTCGTCTCGGAAACCGGCTCCGACTCGATATTTTCAGGCGGAGCTTCAGCCTCTTTCGGTTGAGCCCCAATCGGCGGAATATCGAAGACCTCAATATCGAGGATTTGTTCCTCAGAATTCGAATCGGCGGCCTCGGCAGCCTCCTGTTGTTTTAGTTGTTCCGGCAGCCGTTCTGTGGCTTGCGCCATGCGCACGGCGGTCTCGACCATTCCGCTCAGACGCTGCACAGCAGTAAGGTCACGCTCGCCAAATGCATGCGCCTTGGGAGAAAAGAGCTCGAAAACTCCGAGCACCTCGTCGTCATTCACGACCGGCATCACGATGACCGACGCAATCCCCAGCTGCCGGCAGACTTCGCGATTCACCCGAGCATCGCGCTCGGCGTCGTCGCATCTCAGTGCCCGCTTCGTCCGGACGCTCTCACCCGAAAGTCCAAACTCGGTGGAAAGCAACGCGCCCAGCTCGGGAGCATTCGAGCCACAGCTGGCGCGGCACAACATGTCAGACATTCCATGCCGCCGCAGCGCGATCGCCGCGCCCGTCGCTCCGGTAATGTATTGCGCTCGATCCGCCAGCAACTGCAAAGCGGCATCGAGATCGCGTTGCGCCATCTCAGCCAGAGAGCGTCCCCCGTCCTCTCCGGGAAAGCGTACCGAAGCCGCGTCCGCCCGCTTCGACGCAATCATGGCAGGAATGCTATTTTCGGGATTCCGTGTTGAACTGTTTTGTTGCAGACTCTGCTCCCCGGGAACGAAACCGCTCTCCACTCAACTTTGGATTGTCAGGGTTACCTGCTAGCAGTTTCCCGCGCAGCATCCGCCGTGTCAACAATTTAGCCAGCCGTGGAGTTGTGACGAAAGTAAGGGGCGAGGAGCCGTCCGCAGTCAGCATCTGGAAAGAAGCCGTCGGCACTCAGCAGTCAGCAATCAGCCACAGGAAGGCCGAATACCGACCGCAGGTGTTTTTCAAGGGGAGTTTGAACCGAACGACGGAGAACGGATGACCGCCGGCGCATGACGAACGGCGGATGACAAACGACGAACGACTAACGCCCGTCCTTCCTCAAAGCCGACTGCGCCAGCCGATTCGCCTCTGCATTGAATTCCCTCTTTACATGCGAGATGGAGAACTTCAGCGACCGGGCCAGTTTCTGGCACGTCCAATGCAAGGAGTAGAGTCTCGGACTTCGGCAGGTATATTCCCCGGTCATCTGCCGCACAACTACTTGGGAATCGGAATAAACGTGGAGTTTCTTTGCTTTCAGCGCGACCGCGTATTGCAAAGCTTCCATGAGCGCGGCGTATTCGGCGACATTGTTATCCTGATGGCCTATCCACTTCGCGATGCGAACGGGCCCGCTCGCGAGACCGCAAATTACCACTCCAATGCCCGACGGTCCCGGGTTTCCCAGGCACCCGCCGTCCACATACGCCACCAGATCTGCCACTTCGAGTGTTCTCGCTGTACTCTGCAATGTGCCTCGAAGCGTCCTGATCGTCAAGGCGATTATTTGGTTCCCTTTCATCGTCTTGCGGTTGCTTTCCATGTTGTGAGAGTTTC
This sequence comes from Candidatus Sulfotelmatobacter sp., assembly GCA_035277905.1. Classification (GTDB taxonomy): domain Bacteria; phylum Acidobacteriota; class Terriglobia; order Terriglobales; family Acidobacteriaceae; genus Sulfotelmatobacter. Next base: position 13,800 of record DATEJO010000031.1, on the reverse strand, counting down.
TGTGCAAAACAAGGCCCGCTCGAAATCGCCAGGAAATAACTTTTGCTATTACAACCATTTGCATTTTCAATTATGCACAGCTTGGAAAATTTCGATTGCACCAATAGTTTGCGTTGACTTTTATGAATGCTCTGTTACCTTGGCATCGTCGACGGTCGAAAGGTTGGCACAATAAAACGAGCCAAGCCGAAGTAGACTGAGTGATCAGCCGGGCGGGGCAACCTGCAAGGCGACTGGACCTGAAAAAACCGACGGATCTGCGAGGGTCAGTTGGGGTTCGGAACTGCGAAAGCAGTGATCGCATCAAGGGGTCGTGACGGTACATGCCTCCACGTCGTTAGCTCCCTCGCAGGAGCTGGCGGCTAGAGCATAACCAATGTCACGGCCCTTTCAATTTTTCCTGTCATTTTCCCCCTGATTGACAACGCGTCACCCCGGAAGCACAATACCCCGGTAAGTTTATCCTCGGCAATTTAGTCCCTCCCCAAAGTCCAGTTCCGCCTCAGAACTCTTTCCTTCAAGGCGCGGCCCCGGGCCCTATCGCGCAACAGTTTCCACACATCAATCTCCCGGAGGCAAACATGAAACGCATCGCTACTTTGCTCATTACAGTCGCTGTCGGGATCCTGTTCATTCCCTGCGCCGGCGCGCAGGACACAGTCAAAACCCTACTATCGTTTGACGGCACTGAGTCGGAAGGCAACCTCATTTTCGATTCGGTCGGCAATCTCTACGGCACGACCGGCGACCAGTATGACCCGTCGCTGATCACGGTCTTCAAGCTCAGCCCAAACAGCGACGGAACCTGGACTGAAAATGTGCTCTGGACTTCAACGGGAAATCCCGAGCCGATGAACATTCGGGCCGGAGTTATTTTCGACGCTAGCGGCAATCTGTACGGCACGTCGCTTTATGGTGGCGCTTCCAACTGCGGCACCGTATTCAAGCTCACTCACAATGCTGACGGATCATGGTCAGAAAAAAACCTCCACGATTTCGATTGCACCGACGGATACCAGGCCACCGGCGGCGTAATCTTCGACAGCGCGGGCAATCTCTATGGCACGACCAGCTTCGGCGGCACATCGAACTGGGGCGTGGTTTACGAGCTCAGTCCCAATGCTGACGGCTCATGGACTGAGACCACCCTGCACAATTTCACCTTCGGCAACGACGGTGGTTATCCCGGACACGGTAGTCTGGCGTTCGATTCCGCTGGAAATCTCTACGGAACCGCCGGTCAAGGTGCGCAGGGAACCTGTTTTGTATGGACCACAGGCTGCGGGACGGTGTTCGAAATGTCGCCCAAGGCAAACGGCACCTGGTCTTTCAAGACAATTCACAGCTTTACCGGTGGTGATGATGGCGGCGTTCCCCAATATGATCTGAAGTTCGACAGCGCCGGCAATCTCTATAGCACCACGTACGTGGGTGGGAAGTATGGATATGGCGTCGTTTTCGAGTTGATTCACCATTCCAACGACTCATGGTCGGAGAGAGTCGTGCATCACTTCCGCGGCGGTGGCGACGGTGCCGGTCCGTTCGGCGGAGTTATTTTCGACGCTGCCGGCAATCTCTATGGCACGACCTCGGTTGGCGGAGATAACGAGTGCTTTAACGCAGTATCGCCAGGAGGATGCGGCACCGTGTACAAGCTAACGCCAAAAACAACGGGGGGCTTCACCCACACGGTTCTTGTTCGCTTTCACGGTAAGCCGAACAATACCCCGTATAGCGATCTCGTCATCGACAATGTGGGCAATCTCTATGGCGCGGCAACCGGATACGGGACGTACAGCAGTGGCACCGTTTACGAAGTGATCCCGTAACGCGGTGCAGTACCTCATGCCACCAACTGAATCTGGCACCCAGCGGGAGTTAGTTGGGTTCGGAGCTGCGAAAGCGGTGATCACATCAAGGGGCTATGACGGTACCTGCTTCCACGCGGTGGGCTCTCTCGCAGGAGCTGGTCGCTAGAGCAGAACCAGTGTCACGGCCCTTTTAGTTTGTCCCGTCTCTTACTCGCGCTTATCCAAATCGGAATTCAGCACGGAAACGATTCAATGCCTAAGAAAAACGATTTAGCTTTCGCCCGTCCGTTTGTGGGATAATTCCGATCCGTAATTATTTCTCTCGCGCGTGCTTCACTTAATCACAACCGGCACGCCGGAAGGCGAAAAATCCGATGGCTAACAATCCCCTGTCCCGTCGTAAGTTTATTCAGCTCGGCACCGGCGCGATCGCCGCCACAACTGTCGCCACAAATATCCTTCAACCTCATCTGCTCTCGGCATCGCCCCGTCGCGTTGCGCCCAGTGACACGATCCGCTTCGCCTCGATCGGCACCGGCATCCGCGGATGCGAGCATCTCGAAGCCTCGCTGAACGTTCCCGGAGTTCAATGCGTCGCCGTCTGCGATCTCTACGACAGCCGCCACACTGCAGCGCGAGAATCCGTCAAGAATCCCAGCGTGCCCGCGACTCGCGACTATCGCTCGATCCTCGACCGCAAAGACGTCGACAGCGTACTCATCGCGACCATGGACCATCAGCATCGTCACATCTTCGAAGATGCCGTCTCCGCCGGAAAAGACGTCTACTGCGAGAAGCCGATGTCGCATACCGTCGAAGATGGATTCGCCATGATCGAAGCCGCGCAGAAGCACGGACGCATGGTCGCCGTCGGCAGCCAGCGCGTCAGTTCGATCCTCTATGCGAAGGCAAAAGAGATTTACGACTCGGGTAAGCTCGGCGAGGTTTTCTCCATCAACGCCTACTGGGACCGCAACACACCCAGTGGAGCCTGGGTGTACCCGATTCCGCCCGACGCGAGCGAAAAGACCATCGACTGGAACACATTCATCGGCAGCGCGCCGAAACGTCCGTTCGATCCGGTCCGCTTCTTCCGGTGGCGCTGCTTCACCGACTACGGCGAGGGGCTCGGCGGAGATCTCTTCGTCCACCTGCTCTCAGGCATTCACTTCATCACCGGAACGAACCAGCCGGCACAGCGCGCACAATCGAGCGGTGGGCTCTATCACTTCAAGGATGGCCGCGATTTCCCCGATCTCATCGAGACTCTCTACGACTATCCGAACTTCCGCGTCACTCTACGCTGCAACCTCAACAATGCCGGCGGAGAGTTCATTGGTTTCTACGGAACCAAGGGCACGATGATCATCAAAGACTCGACCCTCAGCTACAGGCCCGAAGATACGCGTCCTCAGCCCGAAGACTATTCGATTTACGGATGGCCGAAGGCGCTGCGCGACCAGTATCTGGAGAAGTGGCACGAAGATCATCCGGAACCGAAGGCTCTAAACTGGAACGTCGACGAGATGTCCGAGTCCTACACCGTACCTGCGGGATACAGCGACACGGTCGATCATCAGACCAACTTCTACAACGCCGTCCGCACCCGCAAGCCCGTCGTCGAAAACGAAGTCTTCGGCAACAACACTGCGATTGGCTGTCACCTCGCGAACTTCTCGTACTTCAACAAGACGGTCGCAGTCTGGGATCCGTCGGGCAAGAAGATCGTAAAGGGATAGTAGAAGTTAGAAGAATAAAAGTGGGTGCCCTACGTCTGGCCGAAGTTGCCAGACGTGGGGATTTTTGTTGCTCGTAGCGATGTTGCGTATCGCCACGAGCACAACAGAACGCAAAGGTAATAGGACCGCGGCATCTATAATCATCCGGTCATGCAGTCCCTTCTCCGTAACCTCCGCTTCGGCGCGCGACTTTTGTGGAAGAATCCCGGCTTCACCTGCGCGGCAGTCCTCATCCTCGCCGTTGGAATCGGAGCGAACGCCTCGATCTTCACCGTGACCAACGCGCTCCTGCTGCGTCCGTTTCCGTACCCGCATGGCGAACAACTGGTCAGCATCAGCGCGAAAGATCAATCCAAAGATTTCGGTGGAACGCTCTTGCGCTACGAACTGCTGCGGGACGCGAACCGATCGTTTCAGTCTGTCGCTGTCTGGACCAACGACAATCTGAATCTTACTGGTTGGGGCGATCCCGTCCAGGTTCCCATCGCGCGCGTCTCGCCCCGATTCTTTACGACCCTGGGAGTCCAGCCAGAAATCGGCCGCGCGTTCAGCGAAGACGAAGGCCGCCCGGAAGGCAAGCCGGTCGCCATGCTGACCGACTCGATTTGGCGCAGCCGGTTTCATGCTGATCCCAACATCGCGGGCCAATCGATCACGCTCGACGAAACACCCTACACCATCGTCGGCGTATTGCCCGCGAACGTCTCCTTTCCCTTCATGGGCCCAGCCGACATCTTCACTCCGCGCTATTTCGAATTTTCGCTGATCCCAGCCCAGCGCCTGCGCATGGGTGTGGGATATCTTTCGATCATCGCCAGGCTGAATCCTGACACATCGCTTGCCCGCGCCAATGCCGAACTTGCTCTCCTGAACCAGCGCTATCGCGAGCAGAATCCAACGGCACCCGATGCCGGCGCGTCCATTTCGATGACCGCCGAATCGTTACGGAATTCCGTCGTCTCGAACGTACGAGGAAAGGTGTGGGTGCTTTCCGCGGCCGTTGCGCTCATTCTGCTCATCGCTTGCGCCAATGTTGCCAGCTTGCTTCTGTTCCGCGCTCTCGCCCGCAAACGCGAAATCGCCATGCGCACGGCGCTCGGAGCGACTCGTGCCACGTTGATCGGACAGTTGCTCACCGAGAGCATGATGCTCGCCGTCGCAGCTGGACTCTTCGGAATTGGCATCGGTTGGATTGCGACCCGCGCGCTCGTTGCCTGGGGAGCAAGCCAGCTTCCGCAGGGCATTCCCATCAAGCTCGACCTGCCAGTCCTGCTTTTCACGCTCATCATCTCGCTTCTGGCGGGCATTGCCTTCGGTCTGTTTCCCGCGCTGCAGTTGTCGCGCTCTGATCCGAACACGTCACTACGCGAGGAAGGCCGCGGGATTTCCTCGAGCTATTCGCGCGCCCAGATAAAAAATGCACTCGTGGTGGGACAAGTTGCGCTATCTCTGCTGCTGCTGATTGGCGCGGCCCTGCTTCTCCGCAGCTTTGCGCGGTTGCTGCGGGTCAACCCCGGGTTCGATGCAACGAACGTCCTCACCATGGACATCTCGCTACCCACGGTGAAGTACGCAAAGCCCGACCAGCAGATCGCATTCTTCGATGAACTTCTGCGGCGTGTCTCGGCAGTTCCAGGAGTGCGCAGCGCCGCGACCTCTGCCGCGCTGCCGTTAAGTTGGAAACGTATCACTCCGGTCCTGCCCGAAGGACAGCCGGACGCCCCTCTCCCCAAGCGCCCCTTCGTCGATATCGAGGCCATCAGCCCGCAATGGTTCCAGACCATGCGCGTGCCCCTGCTCTCCGGACGCGCATTCACTGACGCCGATAACTCTCAAGCGCCGAAGGTAGTGCTCGTCAACCAGACCTTCGCGCGGCAGTTCTGGCCAAACGAAAATCCGGTCGGCAAACGCGTTTTCATCGGCCGCCGGCCCGATCCGGCTGAGGTCATCGGAGAAGCCGCCGACGTGAAGAACAAAGGCCTCGACCAGCAGACGCAGCCGCAACTCTATCTCGCGTTCCCGCAATTGCCCTGGGGCGACATGAATCTGCTGATTCGTACCGCCGTCGCGCCCAAGAGCATCACTTCGAGCGTGCGCGCGGCGGTTGCTGCTGTCGATCCCGACCAGCCCATCACCAACATCCAGACCGTCGACGAACTGATGGATGCCTCGCGTTCGCAGCCCCGTTTCACCATGCTGCTGCTAGGAGCCTTTTCGGCGACTGCTTTGGCGCTCGCGCTCGTCGGTCTCTACGGAGTGTTGTCCTATTCCGTCGCGCAGAGGAGGCAGGAGTTCGCTATTCGCCTGGCTTTGGGAGCCAAGCGCGAACACGTCCTGCGACTGGTTGTGCGGCAAGGATTGCTGCTGGTGATCATTGGCATCGCGGCCGGTCTGATCGGCTCGCTGCTGCTGACCCGGCTGATGTCGAGCCTGCTCTATCGAACCAGCACGTACGACCTGACAACGTTCGTCCTCGCGCCCTTACTGTTTTTGGTGATTGCCTTCGTTGCCAGCTATCTTCCGGCATACCGCGCAGCCCGGGTGAATCCCATCGACGCGCTGCGGTGAGAAAAAGAAGAATTCAGATCGCTATTTCGAAGATCCCTACTTCTTCTTCGCCGGCAAATACTTCTTCTCAATCGAAGCCACGATCACGTAATTCGGATCAACCATCTCATTGAAGTGCAGTTTCCCGACCTTCGACAGCAATTCATACGCATCCAGATCCGATAGTCCGTAGTCGCGGTGAATCCACTTCACCAGTTCCGTCAGCGCAATGCGGGCCGCATCCTCGGCCGGACGATACGCGCCCACCGTCATGATTGCGTCATCATTTTCGAATTGCGGCCACTCGATGTGGCGTCCCTTGATCACGCTCAGCTGCACGCGCGCTTTCAACGACACCTCGATTGCCGATCCCGCGGCCTCGCCGTCTCCCATCGCCGCGTGCCCGTCGCCCAGATAAAGCAGACCGCCCTTCACGTTCACCGGAAAATAAACCGTGTTCCCCACCGACGCCTCCGGAGAATCCATATTTCCACCGAACTCCGCCGGAACAATCGAACTCCGTGCCTCTCCATTCGCCGGCGCCACGCCAATGCAGCCGAAAAACGGATGCATCGGTATCTTCACCGAGAAATCCGAATCGAGCGCCTTGAAAGTCGCCGTGTTGTCGGCATGATTGATCGGATAGAACCACAATTTCTCCGGCAACGGCTTAGCCTCAAGCATCGGCGTGTAGTGCGACGCATTGATCGATCCGAATCCTGGGGAGAACGCACCGACTCCATATTGTCCCTCCACCTGCAGATCGAGAATCTTCACGGCGAGTGTGTCGCCGGGCTCGGCTCCGTCCACATAGAACGGCCCCGCCAGCGGATTGTCGCCCTTCGCCATATCGGGCGTATCGCCGGGCTTCTGGATGCCATTGCCAAAACAATCCAGCGTGTTCGTATCGAGAATGTCGCCCGACTTCAGATGCGCCACAGGCTGCGCAGTCGCGAACAGATATTTCACGTTGTCGTTCGTCGTCGTGTAATGCACGACATTTTGTGCCGCCGCGAAACCGGCGCTAAGAAGAAACGCAATGGAGATGATGATGGAACGCACGGATGCTCCTCCAGGGAAGTGCGAAATGCGTACGATTGTCGCACGATTGCCAGGCAGTCAGAAATCCAGAGTTCGAACCAATGGTCGCGTTCGTTGACTTGCCGATTTCCCTAACGTAAGATTCCCGCCAATTGCCGCGTCATTCGGCCACTGCTGTTTCAAAGGAGCCGTGATGCAGTTGCGCCTGGAGAGCCGTCCCATCGGCGAAGTCTTCGTCGTTCAATGTCACGGCCGCCTTGTTGCCGGAAACGAAGTCTTCACCTTGCACTCCCAGATCGGCGATGCCATCGATAAATACGGCGACGTCGTCCTGCAACTCGACCATCTCGAGTTTGTCGATAGCAGCGGCCTCGGAGCCATGATGCGGCTCGTGCAGGCCGCGCGCTCCAAAGGCGGAGACGTCAAACTCAGCGGCATCCCTCCCAGGATTCGCAAAATCCTTCAGCTCACACATCTTCTGCCTCAATTCGAAAGCTACGACTCGATGGAAGAGGCAATCACCGCCGCTTATCTCGGATCAAAATATTCCCGCGGCAAAGCCGGAGACGTCCGGCCAAAATTGCTCTGCGTGTACGCGTCTACCGATGTCTGCACATTCCTACGGGAAGTCCTCTGCAGCGTGGGATTCAACGCCCTGACGACAACCGTCATCGACGACGCGCAGATTCTGTTAAAGGCAACCAAGGCGAAACTGGTCGTGCTGTCCAATCGCATTCAATCTTTACGTGGACGCCCGGTGCGGCAAGCGCTTCTGGAAATCGCGCCGGATGTCCAGATTCTAGTGCTCGATGAGAACTTCGCCAGTGGCGATCCCGGCGAAGCTGCCGAAAAACTTCTGCAAGATGTTTCCCGGATTCTGACCCCGCAACCTAATTAGCAGTTGTTTGCGCTTTATCCAGCGCTGTCTTTCGCGCTCCCCAAGACATCCCACGCCCACGCAGCAGCACGATCGCCAGCATTGGCAAGTAAATAAAGATCACGACCAGTCGCCCTACTGCAGTGAAGGAATGGGGAGGGTGATAATACCGCCAGATTCCCGCGCACCAACTAAAGAACACAGTGACGATAATTTCGCGACGCGTCTTCGGAATGAGCCACAAGATCAGCGCGTCAAAAAACCATCGCTGCGGCATGCAGGCCGTTAGTAACAGCAAAATCGCGTCGCGATCTCGATATCGGAGCAACGCCAGAAGAATGAGCGGTCCCGGCAAGACCAGCAACGCGATGAAGTGCTCATAATTGTGCAGTTGCCCCAGCCAAAGCACAGGCCATCGCGGAAGCATAGCCAGGCTCGCGATCCCGACTACGATGCAGGCCCAGAATCCGCGCTTGCTGAGCCTCGTAAGAAAAATCGGTAGTCCGACCTGCGGCTTCGCCATCGTGACCGGCAGAAGCAACGGTACAAACGCACTGGCCAGGATGAGCGGAGCCCATTGCACATACAGCAACGCAATCCAATACGGATACGCCAGAAACACCAGCAGCTTGTGATATCCATCGCGCGCCAGACCAAACGCCATCAATCCCGAACTGATCCCAAAGAAAATTCCGGCCGCGATTTCCCGCGGAACCCGCCCGAACGGAAGCCCGAACAGTGCTGCCGTAAAAGGATATTGCTCGTAGGGAGTGTCGTAAGGATTCTGTCGCGCCAGCCATCGCTGCGCCAGATGAATCGTCCAGTTGAAATCACCCGCGCCCTGATGCAAGCGGCGCATCAGGAACAAACAGAATGCGCCGGCCGCGACTCCAATCAAGGACGAAATCGCAATTCGCCGGCGCATGAAAGTAAGGAGGAAAGGGAAGCCCTACCTTACCAGATGCTCACGCGCTTGTCCGGCGGCAAATACAACGCCTGCCCCGCTTTCACATCGAAAGCCTGATACCACGGATCGACGTTACGCACCGTATCCGCGCGATATTGCCCCGGAGCGTGCTCGTCTGTCATGACCTGCGTCCGCAGCGCCGCGTCGCGCACCTTCTCTCCCCAGTTCTGTCCGAACGCGATGAAGAACTGCTGATCTCCGGTAAAGCCATCCTGCATGGGCGCAGTCTTGGCATCGAGCGAAGCCTTGAAGCCGTCGTACGCCGCATGGATTCCAGCAAGGTCCGCGATGTTCTCCGCCAGCGTCTGCTTGCCGTTCACGTGCAGATCGGGGAATGGCGCGTACGTGTCGTATTGCGCCGCCAGCGCCGCCGTCGCATCCTCGAAATGCTTCCGGTCTGAGGGAGTCCACCAGTTGCGGAACCTTCCCTCGGAGTCGAAGGTGCTGCCCTCCGTATCGAACGTGTGGCTGATCTCGTGCCCGATCACGGTTCCAATGGCTCCGTAGTTCGCCGCGGCCGGAGCCTTCGGATCGTAAAACGGAGGCTGCAGAATTGCCGCCGGAAAGTTCAACGCGTTCTGCAGCGGCAGATTCACCGCGTTCACCGTCTGCGGCGTCATCGACCATTCTTTTTTGTCCGGTTTCTTGCCCAGCCGGTCGACCTGCCGCTGATACTCCGACAAGCTTCCGCGCCAGATATTTCCGAACAGATCGTCCGGCTTCACTTCGTAATTGGAATAGTCGTGCCAGGTTTCCGGATAGCCGATGCCCACATACAGCGTCGAAAGTTTCGCCTCAGCCTCTTTCTTTGTCGACGGATCCATCCATGAGAGCGCTTCAATCCTCTTGCGGAACGCGGCAATCAGATTCGTTACCATTTCCTGCGCCTGAGCCTTGGCCTCAGGCGGGAAATATTTCTGCGCATAGACTTTGCCCACCGCGTCTCCCAAGAGACCGTCAACGACGAATACTCCGCGCTGCCATCGCGGACGCTGCTGCTGCGCCCCCGACAATTCCTTGCCGAAGAAGGCGAATCGCTCGTCCGCCAGCGCCTTGGGCAGCACGCCTCCATAGGCTTCGATCAGGTGAAATCGCAGCCAGTCTTTCCAGGTATCCAGCGGAACCGATGCCACCAGCTTCGATTCTCCCGTGAACGCCTCCGGCTGCCACACGATGAAACTCTTCACTCCGTTCAGACCCGCTCCGCTGAAGTATTCATCCCAATCCAGCCCCGGAGCCTTCTTCGCAAAGTCCGCCCGCTCCCACGGATTGTTTGCTTTATAAATGTCTTCGTTTTCCGCCAGCGGACGGTGCGTCTGCGCGATCAGATGCTCAAGTTCGAGAATCTTCTTCGCGCGCCCCTCCGCGTCCGAAAACCCGGCCAGCGTCAGCATGTTCGCAATCTGCGTTTGATAGTGCGCCCGCAGCGTGGTCATATGGGCGCTGTCGGATACGTAATACTCGCGATCGGGCAACTGCAGCCCGCCCTGCAGCAGATACGCCGTGTAGTGATCCGGATCGGTGAATCCCGGCGCCACCCACATTCCAAACAGATTCGGCGTGTGGAAGTTCGTGTTGTTCAGCGGGTCCACATCGGCCCGCAGCGTCTCGCCGAGGTAATGCGCCAACTCTTTCTTATCGCGGATCGCCTCGATCTTGTCGAGATGCGATTTCAGAGGTTCAAGACCCTTCTTTTCGACCAGTGCCTCGTCCATGTACGAGTTATAAAGGTCCGCCACCTTGCGCGTTTCCGAACCCGCCGGAGGATTCGATTTCGCAATCTCGGTAATCAAGTCTGCCGTGCGCTTGTTGCTGAGGTCCCCCAGCTTTGTGAAAACGTCGACGCCGGCGCGGTCCGGTGGAATCTGCGTGCGCGCGATCCAGTCGCCATTCGCATACTCATAAAAATTGTTGCCCGGCTTCACCGAACGATTCATGTTGTCGACGGCGATGCCATGCTGCTCTTCCGTCGAAGAATTCTGGGCAATCGCAATTACTGCAAACAGGGCAAGGCAAGGCACACCAAACTTCCATAATTTCGGAATTCTTGTCATTGGAGGGCTCCAAAAAGGCAGGTTGAAAGTGGCTTTCTCGTATGGCTTCTCGAAAGGTTTGCTACCAGCTATCAGTGTAACGCTGTCCGTGCAGCGCATGCAGATCACGGAGGCTTGGCTGGCGAACCTTTACGCAGGGCAGCGCCGCTTATGCCACGCAGTCGCCTGTTCATAAGCATGAGCCAAGCTCAACACTACATCCTCCCGCCACGGGGCACCCGCAATCTGCATCCCGATCGGCAAACCGCTTTCTGTAAATCCACAAGGCACAGAGATCGCCGGCAGTCCCCACACATTGAACGGACGCGTATTGCGCAGCAACTTCAATTCCGCCGGACGCAGCGCATCCGGATCCGCCTTGAGCGCCGCAATCGACGGAGCCGAAATCGGCGTCGTCGGCGTAATCAGCACATCTAGATCGGCAAACGTGCCGCGTATGTTTCGTCGAATCAGATCCAGCTCGCGCCGCCCTCCTATATATTCCGCCGCCGAAATATCTTTGCCCGCCAGAACGCGACGCAATGTCTCCGGAAGATACTTATCCGCATGCTTTGCAACATTCTCCGCGTGATACGCGTAAGACTCCGCCATCTGCAGCGCGCGATCGGTCGGCACATCGAGCGAGACTTCCCGAACCTCTGCCACCATGCTCTCGATTCCGCGCAGCGTGTTCTCCATCGCCGATGCAACTTCCGCATCCAGATCGTCAAAGAAAAACGCCCGCGGCACGCCCACCCGCATCTTCTTTACATCTCCCCGCACTGCCGACGCATAATCCCCGACGGGAACGTCCGCAGTAGTAATGTCCGCCCCGTCATACCCCGCAATCGCCTGCAGCACCGCCGCCGCATCCGCCACCGTGCTCGCGATCGGACCAATATGGTCGAGCGACGGAGACAACGGAATAATCCCTCGGCTCGAAACTCGCCCGTACGTCGGCTTCAATCCCACGCATCCACAGAGCGCGCCCGGTTCGCGAATCGATCCCGCCGTATCCGTCCCGATTGCCGCAATCGCGAGCCCCGCCGCAACTGCCGCCGCCGAACCTCCCGACGACCCGCCCGCGATCCGGCTCGCATCCCACGGATTGTGCACGTCGCCGAAATGACTCACCAGCGAGCTGCCGCCGTAAGCCCACTCGTGCAGATTATTTTTCCCGATAATCACGGCGCCGGCTTGCCTCAACCGACGCACAACGTCCGCATCTTCCTTCGGAACGCGATTCTCCAGTAGCGCTGTAGCCGCGGTAGTCCTGACTCCGGCCGTATCGATCAAATCCTTCAGCGCAATCGGAATCCCATGTAGCGGACCGTGCCACTGCCCCTGACTTATCTCCTCCTCAGCCCTCCGCGCTTCAGCGAGCGCCGACTCCGTCATGACCGTGATGAACGCATTCAGCGACGGATTGAGCTTCTCAATCCTGTCGAGACACGCCCGCGTCACATCAACCGGAGAAATCTCTCCCCGCCGGAACTTCGCCGACAACTCCGCAATTGTGAAAAATTCCGTCATGCCCAGCCGAAGTATTGTAAAGCTGCACCTCTGTGTTGTGCCGCCCAGTGACCTTCGGTGCAATTTCTGCACACCTTCCCATATCCATTCGCATCCAAAGTCCTATAATGAGTTAAGTGGGTTTCATGGGGGCTCCGGGAACACCATGGCAGAACTAACGATCGCGCCAGTCGCGACCCACGGTTTTTTTGTCGATGGGAAATGGCACGAAGACGGCGATCTCGTCGAGATTCGCTCTCCGTACGACAACAACCTCATCGCCCGTGTAGTGCAAGGCCGCAAAGAGCACGCCGAAGCGGCCATCGCCGCCGCCGTCAAAGCCTTCGGCACCACTCGCCGCCTTCCCGCCTTCGAACGCCAGCGCGTCTTGCGCCAGATCTCCGCCTTCATGGTGGAGCGCAAGGAAGAATTCGCGCGCACGCTCGCGCAGGAAGCCGGCAAGCCCATCAAGTCCGCGCGCATCGAAGTCGAGCGTGCCATCTTCACCTTTAATGTAGCCGCCGAAGAGAGTACCCGCATCTATGGCGAATTCCTCCCGCTCGACTGGCAGGAGTTCACCGCCGGGCGCTGGGGTATCGTGCGCCGTTTTCCGCTTGGACCGATCGCTGGCATCACTCCTTTTAATTTTCCGATCAATCTCGTCGCGCACAAAGTCGCGCCAGCCATCGCCGCCGGATGCCCCATGGTTCTCAAGCCCGCGCCGCAAACGCCGCTCTGCTCGCTGCTTCTCGCCGAATGCGTTCAGCAGGCCGGATGGCCCGATGGCGGCCTCAACGTCCTTCCTCTCTCTAACGAAGATGCTGGACTTCTCGTCACCGACGACCGCATCAAGCTCATTAGCTTCACCGGCAGCGTGCCCGTCGGCTGGGACATCAAGCGCCGCGCCGGAAAAAAGAAAGTCGTTCTCGAACTTGGAGGCAACGCCGCTGTCATCGTCCACCGCGACGCCGACCTCGCCTACGCCGCCGACCGCTGCGTCACCGGAGGCTTCGGATACGCCGGCCAGACCTGCATCTCCGTGCAGCGAATCCTGGTCGAGCACTCCGTCTACGGAAAATTCACCGACCTCCTCGTCGAAGGCGTCAAGAAACTAAAGACGGGCGATCCTCTCGATGAATCCACCGACGTCGGCCCGCTCATCCGCGGCAGCGATGCCGCCCGCACCATCGCCTGGATCGAAGAAGCCGTTCACGACGGCGCGCGCCTGCTCTGTGGAGGCCGCCGCAACAAGCTCATCGTCGAGCCCACCGTT
>DATEJO010000030.1:0-37340 GCA_035277905.1 Candidatus Sulfotelmatobacter sp. | reverse complement strand
AGCCGGTGTTCCATCGCTTTCCGTTTCCTTCTATCCCTGCCTTGGTGCTGACATCGGTGAATGTCCCATCACCGTTGTTGTGGTAAAGCACGTTCTTGCCGAAATAGGTGACGAAAAGATCGTCCCAGCCGTCATTGTCGTAGTCGCCGATGCAGCACCCCTGGCCCCAGCCGTAGTGCGCAACGCCAGCCTTTGCCGTGACATCGGTGAAAGTGCCGTCGCGATTGTTGCGAAAGAGATGCGAAGTCGGTTGGCTGCCCGCAGGGAAGCCTTCGAGCCGCGTTCCGTTCACCAGGAAAATGTCGAGCCATCCATCGTTGTCGTAATCGTAAAAGGCGACGCCGCAGCCGGTGGTCTCGAGCAGATATTTGTTTTTGTGCTCGCCGCCGTAAATCGTTTTCGCGTTGAGTCCGGATTCACGCGCAACGTTGAGAAACGTGATGCCAGGATCAGTTGGCTCTTGCTGCGGCGTAGCGGAATTCTGCGCGGACGCGCGCAGCCATTTTGGCCGCGCCATTGCGAGGACGCTCTCGAAAGAAAGCACCAGCGCCGACCGGCTCAGTGATTTTAGAAAACCGCGCCGTGAAGGAAACAATGAGGTTGCTACCTGGCCCACTCGGCTCGTGCTAGAATTCGCCCCTTACCTCTTATATGCAAGGGACCCGCGATTTTGCAAGCTGCGGCGTGCCTCATTCACGACGAATCGCCATGAATTCTGGGTCATCATCGCAAAGAAGAGAGCGCGCCCGAGCGAACGCTCAGCAGTTCCTGCAGTGGATGTGTGTTTTTGCCGTTTGTCTCAGCTGCAACGTCTTTTCGGCTGCTCAATCGTCTGACCACTCGTTAGAACTGACCCGGACCATTCGCACCTGGGAGTTTCTTCCTGTTGTCGGGACTCGCGCCGGGCTTTTTGGCAATGAAACCGGAAGGTTCGAAGCATGGGCTTATCCGCTGAAGATTTTTCGCGAGTTCCACCTGACATTTCACGTGGGCGGCCGCGCGCTGCCCGCGGAGAGCCTGGCGCGCACTCTGACGGTACGGCCCGAGTCGGCTTCAATTCTCTATGCGGGCGATTCGTTCCGGGTGAAGGAAACGCTTTGTGTTCCGGTCAACGAGATGGGTGCGGTCATCCAGTTCGAAGTCGAAACTGAGGAGCCGCTGGAGATTGAAGCGGCATTCATCGGCGATTTTCAACTGGAGTGGCCGGCCGCGCTGGGCGGAACCTATCTGAACTGGGACGCGAAGGAACACGCCTTTGCCTTCGGCGAAGAAACAAAGAAATATGTCGCGCTCGTCGGCTCGCCTACTGCCGGAGATGCGCATCTTGCTTACGAAACAAACTATTCATCTTCCGCCGAGAACTCGATGCGCTTGGGTGTAAGCCCGAAAGGAAAGGACACGAAAGAGTTGCTGGTTGCAGGATCGGTGTCAGGTCTAGCCGACGCGATCAAGGAATACGAGCATCTGGAGAATTCTTATTCGGACACAATCCGCGAGTCGACACAGTACTACCAGAATTATCTCGAACGAACGGTCTCTCTCGACTTACCGGATTTGGCTCTACAGCAGGCCTACGACTGGGCGCGCATCAGCACAATTCAAGGTTTGGTAACAAATCCCTACTTGGGAACCGGACTCGTCGCAGGCTATCGCACGTCGGGAACGAGTCAGCGTCCGGGCTTCGCCTGGTTCTTTGGACGCGATTCGCTCTGGACATCTTTCGCCCTGAATGCCGAAGGCGATTACTCGACCACTCGTACTGCTCTCGATTTCATCAGCAAATACCAGAGGGAGGACGGTAAAGTTCCGCACGAAATCTCGCAGAGTGCGAGCCTTGTGCCGTGGTTCAAGGAATATCCGTACCCTTACGTCTCGGCCGATGCGACTCCGCTTTTCATCATTGCAATGAATGATTATGCAATGCAAAGCGGCGATCTATCTTTTGTGCGCGAAAAGTCGGATAACCTGTGGCGTGCTTATCAGTTTCTGCGATCGACTTATGACGCGCAGGGATTTGCGAAGAATTTTGGCGTCGGCCACGGGTGGGTCGAAGGCGGCCCGCTCTTGCCGGTAAAGAATGAGTATTACCAGGCCGGACTCGGAGTAGAGGCGTTGCACGCGCTTTCGAATCTTGCGCACCTTCTCGGGAAAGAGGACGTCAGCAAACAACTCGCCGCCGAATTCGAGCGCAGCAAACCGGCTCTGGATCAGGCTTTTTGGGATCCGGAGTTGAAGAGCTATTCCTTCGCCCTAAAGCAGAATAATGAAAGATCAGATGAAGCGAGCGTGCTGACAACGGTCCCGATGTGGTTCGGGCTCTCCGATATCGATCACGCCGATCAGACGATCACGCGTCTCGCAGGCGAAGATCATCAGACCGACTGGGGCATGCGTATTATTTCGGACAAGTCAAAGTCCTATAACGGTTCGGGATATCACTTCGGGGCTGTCTGGCCTCTGTTCACCGGTTGGGCTTCAGTTGCCGAATACCGCTACCACCGGCCTTTCCCGGCGTACACGAATCTTCGGGACAACGCGCTGCTCGGCTTTGACGGAGCGCTCGGTCACTTTACGGAAGTGCTGTCGGGCGACTACAACGATTCGTTCTCGACGAGTTCACCACATCAGATATGGTCGGCCGCGATGGTGATCAGCCCGATCCTGCGGGGCATGCTCGGATTGCAGAGCGATGCAGAAAAACACGAGATAACCTTTGCCCCACATGTTCCTGCCGATTGGACGTCGTTCGCGATTCGTAACGTGCACGTCGGCGCGGTCCGAGTTGATTTTCAATATCACAAAGCTGTCGACAGTCTCACACTTGAAGTGAAGCGAACCGGAAGCGGCGATTGCTGGGTTGATTTCTCTCCGGCGATCAGCTTGCGAACTGAGGTGGTCGGAGTGGAAGTGAACGGCCGTCCGGTCCCGTTCAAGGTTCATCCCAATCAAAACGATCAACACGTCGAAATTCGCTTCGCAGTGTATGGCGGGCCGCATACCGTGATTGTGCGCATGAAGAGAGATTTTGGCTTGACGCTGACGAACGAACTCCCGCCGCTCGGTAGTTCGAGCCGCGGGTTGCGGGTTATTTCTCAATCCTGGAATGCTTCAAAGACTGCTCTGACGCTGAAAGTTTCAGGACGAGTGGGGGACTCGTATCAATTATCTGTTTGGAATCCCAGCGAAGTCTTATCCGTCGAAGGCGGAAGTCTTACCAAGCAAGGTAAGTTGGAGATCCAGATTCCGCAAGGAGCGGCAGACTCCTACGCCACTCAATCCGTTACGCTGCATTTCGGGCGCTGAAACCGCCTCGAATCGGAAGATGCTCGACGGAAGCGTTACACTGCTTAGTAGCCCTGATTCAGAAGCCTGGCCCGTTCTCGTCGACCGCTCTGAACAGGCGGAGCGTGGCGGAAGGATGCACGAGCTTTCGATTGCGATGGGCATTGTGGAGGCGGCCGCGGACGAAGCGCAGCGGCGCGGTGTCCGGGTGAGCGCAGTTCATCTCCGGCTGGGTGCGCTTTCCGGCGTCGTGAAAGACGCGCTGCTTTTTTCGTACGAGGTAGCATGTCAGGAGACTCCGCTGCAAGGTTCGCAGCTGATCGTCGAGGACATGCCTGTCGTAGTGTTCTGCCCGAGGTGCAAGGATCAGCGGCAGCTGGCATCTCTGCAATCGTTTGCCTGTCCTGCGTGCGGAACTCCGACCATGGATATTCGTCAGGGCAAGGAATTGGAAGTGTTCGCCTTGGAGGTGGAAGAATGAGCGAGCCGCGCCTGGTTGAAGTTCGCCGGAATGTTCTCAAGCAAAACGACGTTATCGCGCGCGCTCTTCGCGAACGGTTTCGGGCAGCCGGCGTCTTCGTCGTCAGTCTGGTCTCGAGTCCGGGGTCAGGCAAAACGACTTTCCTGGAAAAGACTTTGACGCAGCTGCAGCCGCGCTATCGAGTGGCGGCTCTGGTTGGAGATCTCGCCACCGAAAATGATGCGGTGCGTCTCGCCCGCAGCAAGGCTCCGGTGAAGCAGATTACGACCGGTACGCTGTGCCACCTCGAAGCTGCCATGGTGCAGAATTCGTTGCAGGGATGGGATCTGCATCAGCTCGATTTTCTCTTCATCGAGAATGTCGGAAATCTTGTCTGCCCTTCGTCGTACGATCTTGGTGAGAATCTTCGGCTGGTGCTGATGTCCGTCACCGAGGGCGAGGACAAGCCACTGAAATATCCGACGATTTTCAACAGCGCTGATGTTGCAGTGATCACGAAAAACGAGCTGGCAGATGCCGTTGAATTCGACTGGGAGGCCGCACACAAAAGTATTGAGTCGGTTCGACCCGGGATGAAGATCTTCCGGCTCTCGGCTAAAACCGGCGAAGGCATGGAGAAATATTTGGAATTTCTGTCGCAGCAGCTGTCCGAAAACCGGGCGGTTGTTCGGACCTAAATCAAAATACAAATAAACCACAAAGGTCACGAAGTTTCACGAAGGCACCGGCTAACCCCGCGGCACTTGGCTGAGCGCGTACAACGTTCTTCCGACATATGTGATCAGCAACGCCAGCACACACGCCATCACAAGCGGCCTGTAGCTGGTGTCGATCAGGTCCGCGAGGACTCCCGCGACAAAGATAAAAACGAAAGGCATCGCGGCCAGGAAGAATCCTGCACCCGCGACATGCGGATGCGCCATCGCCAACAGCAAGAATGCGATCCCGACCAACAGGGGCGCGGTGTTGCCGAAATAGCGTGTGCGCGGCCAGATCGCATAGGCCACAGCCACCACTGGTAGTGCGATGGCCAGCGCGGGGCAGGCGCGCCCGATCTGAATCGCGACCTGCTTATACACTCCGAAAACAGTGAATCCCCGCCATGTCGCTCCCCAGAATTCTGCATTCTGCAGGCTCTGCCAAAAGACATGGGCATGAAAGAAGTACGCCGCGAAGAGCAGTGCAAATCCCACGACGCAGGCCGCGATCCAAATGACTGCCCCGGCCCCCTGCCGAACTGGTGCGACATAGAGAAGAAATGCGAAAGCCATTGGCACGACAACGATCAACGAAAACTGCGAGCCAACTGCAATGGCCAGCGAAATCCCCAGCAGGACGATCCGGCGCCAGTTCCAGAGCACGACCTCCCGCGGCGCATACAGTGTGTGAGCCACAGCGATCGCGGTGAAGATCGTTCCGAAAGCTCCCCATGACGCGAGGATGTCTGGCTCGGTGTGCCATGCGGCGCTGGACTGGATCAAAGAAGGCGAGAAGCAATAAAACGTGAGTGCGACGAAGCCGCCGGTATTTCCGCACAGACGGCGCGCGACGTACCAGAGAGAAGCCCCGAGCAACAGTCCACACAAAAGAAACGGGAGCCGCGGAAGCCATCGCCAGTATGCGGCAGTGTCTGCCTCGAGATCGTGAGGCCACGCGAGCAGCGGTGCAGCCGAGGCGAGATAGATGAGCGGGGAATGCTGAGTGTCATAGCTGCTGACATCCGCCTCGAACGGATTCCGCATCGACTCCAACGCAGGCTCGCTGAAAGGCGCTCCGGCGATGCCGCGTCCTTGACACTGCTTCCATCCTTCGCCAATACGGATCGACTCCTGCGCCTCCAGTCCATGAAAATCGCTCAGTTCGGCATGAATCAGCCAGATTGCCTGTCCCAAAAAGGCAAGGAGTAATAATCCCGCTAGAAACTGCGGACGTCCGAAACGTTCGCGCGTGAAATATGGACGCATAAGGCCGAGCCGAGTGTTTTACCATGTCGGAGGCTGTTAGGGGAAAGTTCTCGAATGAACGATCTTGGCACGAAGCCGGAGGATCGGTCGGCACCTAAGCCCACACCGACATCCTCGGGACCTGAGTTCGGCGCAGCTACTTCGGTTTCGTATGCGCATACGCTGTTCCTTGGGCCGGACGGCCTTCGCCCGGGCTGGGGATTCGCGTTCTACGTGATTGCCTTCCTTGGACTCCAGGTAGTGGCTGTGGATCTGGCATGGGCTCACGACTTCGGAGCGAGCGGCTTATGGAACTCTCTGCTCGAAAATGTGGGAAGCCTGACCGCCGCCTTTATCCCATCGATTGTTTTGGCGCGGGTGGAACATCGCAAGTGGGGAGCCTACGGTCTGCCCGGCAGGTCTGCTTTCGGCAAAACGTTCTGGATCGGCCTCGTCTGGGGCTTTGGGGCGGTCAGTTTCCTGATTTGGGCATTGTACGGCCTGGACTGCTTCACCTTCGGCCACATTGTTTTGCACGGAGCTCGCGTCTTTAAGTTCGCCGCTTTTTGGGGATTGGCGTTCCTGCTGGTGGGCTTCTTCGAGGAGTTTCTTTTTCGCGGATATACGTTGTTCACATTCGCCCGAGGCGTAGGCTTCTGGCCCGGAGCCGTCATTCTGTCGTGCACTTTTGGTTTGATTCATCTGCGCAATGGAGGCGAGCAGTGGGAAGGCTTGCTCGCCGCCGGGTTCATTGGTCTGTTCTTCTGCCTTACGATACGGCGTACTGGCACGCTATGGTTCGCAGTCGGATTTCATGCCGCTTGGGATTGGGGCGAGACGTTCTTCTATTCGGTGCCCGATAGCGGTTTGGTGTCGCCCGGGCACTTGCTCAATTCTTCGCTGGGCGGACCGAAATGGCTGAGTGGAGGAGCGGCGGGTCCTGAGGGCAGCATTCTGTGCCTGATCGTGATCGCTATGACCTGGATCATGTTTGGCAAGGTGTATCCCAAGGCCGTCGCCGTCTCAGGAAGCTAGCTCGCACTCTCGTAGCGGAAGAAAGGCTGTCCCGTTTCGGCAACTGCAGGGGGCGCCCAGCGTCGAATGTCTGCCGAGCATCTGCCGTCCACCCTATACTGACTAAATGACTCCAGAAGCCGACCTGCTCGTCGCTCTCCGGCGCTACTGGGGCTACAACACTTTCCGACCACTGCAGGAGCGAATCGTCAAAAGCCTGCTTGCCGGGCACGATACCTGCGTAGTTATGCCCACCGGCGGCGGAAAATCGCTCTGCTACCAGCTTCCTGCGGTCATGTCCGGCAAGACTGCGGTAGTGATTTCTCCCCTGATCGCGCTTATGCAGGACCAGGCGGCGCAACTTGCACAGATGGGCATTCCGGCCGCCGTTCTCAACAGCACTCTCACGAACGAAGAGCAGACTCGAGTCATACGGCAGGCTCGCGAAGGCGCGTATCGCCTGCTCTATCTTTCACCCGAGCGCCTGCAGCGCGCCGACACGATTAGCTGGTTGCAGCACGTTCCGATCGCGTTCTTTGCGATCGATGAGGCGCATTGCATCTCGGAGTGGGGACATGAGTTCCGTCCGGAATATCGGCAGCTAAACCGGCTGCGCGGCACATTTCCCGACCGTCCGATTGCAGCATTCACCGCCAGCGCAACTCGGCACGTGAGACACGACATTCTGGCGCAGCTTCAGTTGAAGGACCCCGACAAGTACATTGCCAGCTTCCACCGACGGAACCTGCGCTATCTGGTTCGCGAATGCGACAGCTCCGAGCAGATTTCGCTCCTCGTTACCGCGCTCGAGAGTTATGGCGAGGGGAGTGTGATCGTCTATTCGCCAACCATCAGCAGGGTGGAAGAGACTGTCGACTTCCTCGAGAACAAGGGCATCCCGGCAATCCCCTATCACGCCAAAATGCAGACGGACGACCGGCGCCGCAATCAGGAACGATGGATGTCGGATGAGGTTCGCGTACTGGTTGGCACCATCGCCTTCGGGCTAGGCATCAACAAGGCCACGGTCCGCGCGGTCATTCATCTCGCCTTGCCGAAGTCAATCGAGCAGTACTACCAGGAAGCCGGGCGCGCTGGGCGCGACGGAGATTCTGCCGACTGCGTTCTGCTCTGGCGCAAACAAGATGCCGGATTGCTTGGTTATTTTGCGAATCAGATTCTTGACCCGGCAGAACGCGATCGCGCATGGCAGCGATATCACAAGATTCGCGCCTTTGCGGAATCGGGCGACTGCAGGCACAAGCAGATTTGTACCCATTTTGGCGAGACTCCCAAATGGAACTCCTGTGGAGCCTGCGACGTTTGTGGAACGATGCCGGAGTGGTTCACCCTGGCAGAGAGCCGGGCAGCCGTGCGGCAGACCGCTGCCGGAAGAGTGCCGGGCAGGAAAGCAGCGGTGGTTACTTCAGAAGCGCAGTTGGACCCCGAGTTGCTGGAATATATGCGCGAGTGGCGCCGTACAGTTGCCAAGGAGCAGGGTGTTGCGGCCTTTGTTGTATTGCATGACAGTACTCTCTACGAAATCTGCCGTGTGCTGCCTTCATCGCTCGGTCAGTTATGCACCATCACGGGCATCGGTGAGCGCAAGGCTGACCTGTACGGCCGGAAGATTCTCGCAGCTCTCTCTTCGTATCGCAGCGGCGCACGTGCAACTGCTCCAACCGCAAAGAAAACAATGCCTGCTCTGGAAACATTGCAGTTGCTACAACAAGGAAAGACCTTAGCCGAAATTGCACAAATTCGCGGCCGGCAGATCGGAACGGTCGTAAGCGCGGTTACCGCTCTCGTGGAAAGCGGAGACGCTGAATTCCGCACCGACTGGATCGACCGCAACAAGCAGGCGGTCATTGAAGCGGCCTGCACCCGGATCGGACTCGAAAAGATCGATCGCCTCAGGGAACTGAAGGAAGTCCTTCCACCGGAAGTGACTTATGACGAGATCCGGCTGGTGCTGGCCTACTTGCGACGGCAGGCGGGCCGAAGAAAAGCCGAAATCCCCGCCTAGGATAGATGCACTACCAATACCCCTCCACCTGGAATTTCTGGAGCCTATCCGGGGTTGTCCTGCTATCATATTCGCAACACTGGCCGATCTCGAACCTCGACAGTGCTGCCCGTTGCACGCTGTCTTTCATAAGGATTAACCACAATTGGGCGCAGGGATCATGGGGACTGCTACTACTCTTTCAGCAAGAATCTCCGCAAGCCTGGCTTTACGCTATACCCTTGCAACTTCCTCGGCTTTGATCGCCCTGCTGGTGTGTTTTTTTCTTGAGCCGTTCCTGGGGATTGCAGGGTGTTATCTACTTGTGTTTCTCCCGGTGGCCGTTTCGGCCTGGTATTGCGGCATCGGTCCTTCGATCGTCGCCCTCATTCTCGGATTGGCAGGCGCCACCGTCGGGTTCGCGCCGAGAGCCCATTCTTTCGCGCCTCCCGACTTATCCTCGTCAGTCAGCATGCTCGTGTTCGTGCTCTGCTCGTTCGTAATCATGATGCTGGGCGAGGCACGTCTCCGCGAAAATGCCACTCTGCATCGTGCGCAGGGAGAACTCGAACTTCGGGTACGGGAGCGCACGGCCGACCTGGACGCTGCCAATGTCAGCCTCCGCGATCTTTCTACGCGCTTGATGAAATTGCAGGATGAAGAGCGGCGGCGCATCGCTCGTGAACTGCATGACAGCGTCGGGCAAACACTGGCGGCTCTAGCGATGAATCTGGCGCTGGTACGAAGCGACGTAGAGCGGCTGTCGAAGATCGCGAATGCCCTGACCGATAGCGAGAGCCTGGTCCGCGACATGAGCACCGAAGTCCGGACGATTTCTCATTTGCTGCATCCCCCCCTGCTCGATGAAGCAGGCTTATCGTCGGCGATTCGCTGGTACGGGGATGGCTTCGCCAAACGCAGCGGAATCAAAGTCGAGATCGACGTTCCCGAGGACCTCGAGCGCTTGCCGGCCGAATTGGAAACAGCCATCTTCCGCGTAGTGCAGGAATGCCTAACCAACATTCACCGGCATTCCGGCAGCCCGGTTGCCCGAATCCGCGTTCGCCGTCACGACGATCAAGTTGCGGTGGAAATTGAAGATAAAGGCAGAGGCATTCCAGCAGAGAAACAGGAAGAAATGGCGACCACAGGAACTCCTGGAGTCGGTGTCCGAGGCATGCGGGAGCGAATCCGCCAACTGGGTGGAACGCTGGACATCCAATCGGGCCATAAAGGAACGCTGGTCAAACTTCAGCTCCCAGTGGGCGATACAGATGTCCGAGATGCGATAGGAACCACTCCCGTAGCTGCGGCTTGAACAGGGCCAAGCTCTAGGAGAGTCTGGCCGATTTTGTGAGCTGTGTAGCGGCGTCCCTGCCGGAGCGGATGCAGTCGGGTACACCGATTCCACGATATGCATTGCCCGCAAGAGCGAGGCCGGGCAGTTTCTGGCGTAAAGTCTCAATCCGTTCGAGACGGTCGAGATGTCCGACGCCGTATTGCGCCATCGCAGACTTCCACTTGTAAACGCGGGCGAAGAGCGGTTCAGCCCGCAATCCAAGAATCTGCTGGAGTTCGTTGCGCACCACGCCGACGATCTGGTCGTCGCCAAGAGCCCAGACACTTTCGGCGTTATTTCCTGCAAAGAAGCAGCGCAGCAGGGCGCGATCTTCCGGCGCACGGTGAGGAAATTTGTTGTGTACGAACGTTGCTGCCAGCAACTGCCTGCCTGCGCTCCGGGGAACCAGGAAACCGAAGCCGGGAGGAAGTGAGCGCCGAACTTCGTGAGCGTACCCCAAGCCAACCGTAATCGACGATGTGTATCGAATCGCGGCGAGTTCTGACGAAAGCTCTGGGCTCGCGATGCGAAGCACGCTTGCGGCAGCTGGCCCGGGAAGAGCGATGATCACCGCATCAAAATGATCGGAGTTCAGGCCGGCTGAGACCACCCATCCCGCGGCTTCCGGCTGGATGGCGTCAACGGCAGCGTTTGTCATGAGGCAGGCGGGCGTGAGGCGCCCAACTACGCTCTCTGCAAGATGCTGCATGCCATCTTTCAGCGACGTGAACAACGGAGGCGCAAGCCTGACCGGACCACTCCGCATCTTCTTGCGAGCAGCGAGCATGGCGCGTCCCAGGCTGCCGTGAGTGCGCTCCATCTCGGCAAATCGCGGCAGAACAGCTCGAACACTGAGGTTGGCCGCCTCTCCTCCGTACACGCCCGAGAGCAGCGGATCGGCCAATCGATCGACCATCTCGCTGCCATAGTGGCGCTCGACGAAGGCCGCTACCGATTCATCGTGATCAGCGGCTCGCGGCGGGTGAAAGAGTTCCTGCGTCATGCGAAGCTTCGTCTTCCACGAGAACAAAGGCGAGAGGCCGGTCGGCAGAATTTTGGTTGGGACCAGGAACATCAGGCCGTCGGGCATCTCGACAAGGCGGCCGTGAGTCAGGATATAAGTCTTGCGTTGAGCGTCATTCGAGCCGATCAGTTCGTCGCCAAGCCCTAGCGAGCGGCACAAATCCGCCGCCCAGGGCTTTTCTGTGACAAACGAATCCGGGCCCGCTTCCACAATGCAGCCGTCAATTTTTTCTGTGCGAAGGACACCGCCGAGGCGAGAAGAAGACTCGAAAAGAACGTATTCGACAACGGCGCCAGCTTGTCGGCGCTGCTCGATTTCATACGCAGCGGCGAGGCCCGAAACGCCTCCTCCGACAATGGCGATGCGCGTCATGAACGACGGCTTCCGGCGCTCGGCTGTCGGCTCTCGGAACCCTCAGACCGTGAGCCGGAAGTGGACGAATATTCCTGGACGAAGCGCGCGAGATTCTTCACATTTTCAACCGGCGTTTCCGGCAGAATGCCGTGGCCTAGATTGAAAATGTGTCCGGGACGTCCCCCAGCGCGGCGCAGGATTTCTTCGGCGCGCGATTTCAGTTCCTTCCAGTCTGCGAAGAGCAGAACTGGATCCAGATTACCTTGTACGGCCGCCTTGTGATCGATACGTTTCCAACCCTCATCCAGCGGGATGCGCCAGTCGAGGCCAATGACATCAGCCCCTGTTTCTTTCATTGCGGGCAGAAGAGTCGCGCTGTCTGTTCCGAAGTAGATGATGGGAACACCAGTCTTCTGTAACTGCTTCACCATTCCGGTGACGTGCGGTAACACGTAACGGCGATAGTCTTCCACACTGAGGCATCCCACCCAGCTATCGAAAATCTGAATGGCGTCTGCTCCGGCACGCACCTGATCGGCGGAATAAGCCGTGGTCACGGCAACCAGTTTGCGCATCAGAGCGTCCCAGTCGTTGGGAGCGTTGTACATCATCTTTTTGGCATGAACGTAGTTGCGCGAGCCGCCGCCTTCGATCATGTAGCTGGCGAGCGTGAATGGAGCTCCGCAGAATCCGATGACTGGAACACGATCGGCGAAATGTTTCGCGACGAGTGCGACCGCTTCGGAAACATACCCGAGCTCGCTGGCGCGGTCGGTCCGAAGCCGGGCGATGTCTTCCTTGCTGCGAACCGGCTTTTCGATGACTGGACCTTCGCCGGCTGAGAAGTGAAACGGCAGCCCCATGACTTCAAGTGGCAGTAGGAGATCGGCGAAAATGATCGCGGCGTCGATGCCCAGAATTTCCGCGGCCGTGATCGTGACTTCGGCGGCGAGTTCCGGTTTCTTGCAGATTTCCAGCAGCGAATGTTGTTTGCGGACTGCCCGATACTCGGCCATGTAGCGTCCAGCCTGACGCATGAACCACACGGGCGTGCGCTCGGTTGGTTGGGCCTTGCAGGCGCGAACAAAGTTGGAATTGGGCGCAGACATGAATCCATGAATTTAGCATTTTTGGCGCCATCGTGCAGTGATGCCAGCCCCGGCTTTGTGCGAGACTAAATCAATGCAGATTGAAACAGAGAAGATCGAATTGAAAGTGGCAGATAGTCCCCCGATGGGAGCCTATGTCGCTCGTCCTGCCGGCGCTGGGCGTTATCCCGGCCTGATGGTCTTTCAGGAGGCGTTCGGGGTCAATGGACATATTCGCAAAGTTACCGACGGGTTCGCCGCCGAGGGATATGTGGCCATTGCGCCCGAACTGTTTCATCGCACAGCGCCTATGGGTTACGAAGGCGATTACAAGAACTTTCCCTCGGTGATGCCGCACTATCAGGCCGTGACGAATGACGCCGCAGAAGCCGACATTCGAGCCGCCTACGACTGGCTGCATTCCAACCCTAAGGTCAGGCCAGACGAGATTTCCTGTGTTGGGTTCTGCATGGGAGGCCGTGTTGCATTCCTCGCAAACGCTGTGGTCCCGATGAAGGCCGCGGTTTCTTTTTATGGCGGCGGAATCGCGCAAGGACTGCTCGACCGAGCCGCAAAGCTACATGGGCCTGCTCTCTTGATCTGGGGAGGACTCGACAAGCACATCACGCCAGAACATCGGAAGGCCGTGGTGGACGCGCTCGCTGCGCAGCACAAGACCTACGTCAATGTTGAATTCTCGAATGCGGACCACGCATTCTTCTGCGATGAACGATCCGCCTATGAACCGAATGCGGCCCGTCAATCCTGGGCTCTGACTTTGGAGTTTCTGCGGTCGTGAAGACAGCTGGCGTTTTCCTCGGGATTATCTGTCTGATCTTCGTTACGGCCGCCTTGCAGACGAGCCCAAGCCTCGAATCGAACAAATCCAGCGCGCCAACGTTCTACAAAGACATTCTTCCCATCCTGCAGGACCACTGCCAGAGTTGCCACCGGCCCGGCGAAGTCGCTCCGATGCCGCTCGTGACCTACCAACAGACGCGTCCATGGGCTGATGCCATCGCCCATGAGACCAAGATGAAGATGATGCCGCCGTGGTTCGCCGATCCACGCTATGGACATTTTTCAAACGACCCCTCGTTAACAGATCAGCAGATCGCGGAAATATCAGCCTGGGCCCGTGCAGGAGCGCCGGCCGGTGATCCGCACGACGCGCCGCCTCCAAAAACATGGGCTCAGGGCTGGAATATTCCCCAACCCGATCTCGTCGTGACCATGCCCAAGCCAGTGCCGATTCCGGCGAAGGGCATCGTCGAATACACCTACGAAATTGTGCCCACGCATTTCGCCGAGGACCGATGGGTGCAGATGTCCGAATTTCGTCCGGGAAGCCCCGCTCACGTGCATCACGCGGTGGTGTACATCCGCCCGCCGGATTCGCCATGGTTGCGGCACGCGCCGGTGGGAGAGCCTTTCACCGCATCGACTCTCACCGATCCTGTGGAACGGCGGCAAGCCCACGAAACTACGAGCGACCTGCTGCTTGTATACGCGCCGGGAAGTTCGCCTGATCAGTGGCCGGCTGGCATGGCGAAGTTTGTGCCCGCGGGATCGGATCTGGTTTTTCAAATGCACTACACGACCAACGGTACGGCGGATCAGGATCAGACCAGCATCGGCATCGTTTTTGCGAAGAATCCGCCGAAGCTGCGCATCATCACACTGCAACTGAACGATCATGCGTTCATGATTCCGCCCGGCGCCGACAATTTTCGCGTTGAGGTGCAAGGAACTCTTCCTCACGACGCAACGCTGATGAGCCTGTTTCCGCACATGCATCTGCGGGGAAAGCGTTTTGAGTACGACATTGTGCACGATGACGGCAGCGTGGAAGTCCTGTTGCGGGTCAACTACCACTTCCATTGGCAGCTGAGCTACCGCCTGGCGCAACCGAGATTGCTCAAGGCGGGAACGAAGCTACGCGCCATCGCGTGGTACGACAATTCAAAGAACAACCCACACAATCCCAATCCAACGAAGACTGTCTACTGGGGCGATCAGACTTCCGACGAAATGATGGTGGGATTCTTCGACGTGGCCGTGCCCGCCGCCATGGATAAATGGCAATTCTTCGATCGAAGCGGCCACCCGGCTGCACAGACTCACTGAGCAGTGACCGGGGGAAAACTCTAATCTTCTGAGAGCGTCAGCTCTTCCAACTCCGGTCGCGAAGGGCTCCCCGCTAGCACGGCCACTCCATAGTCGAAGCCTTTTTCGAATGCCTTTAAGTTCAGGTCGCGGAACGATGCCGGCACGGAATCGGCGACCGCTTTTCGCACGGCGTCGGCGCTCAGAAGCTCAGTGACTGCCGTGAAGAACCCGACCATCACCGAGTTCAGGACCATGCGCTTGCCCAGTTCTTCGGCGAAGCGAGTTGCAGGAATGCTATAGACCTTCTTGTCGCGATTGAGATTCGAAACACGAACCAGGTCTTCTTCCACGATGAGCAAGCCGCCGGGCTTCAAGTCGTGAGCGAAACGGTTGTAGGCTTCCTGCGACATGATCACGAGAATATCGGGCTGCGTGACGTACGGATACAAAACCGGCGAATCTGACACAACAAGCTGCGCGCTACATGCGCCGCCGCGCGCTTCCGGCCCGAAGTTTTGTGTCATCGTGGCAAAGCCGTTTTCATAAATGGAGGCTGCTTTGCCCAGCACAATCGCCGAGAGAATAACTCCCTGTCCTCCAAAGCCCGCGATTCGAATTTCGGTCAGCCGCATACGCACCTCAGAAATTATGAATTCGTGATTGTTGAGTGTTGAATTAAAACTGCCCTGCAACACCCTCCAATCAACACTCCTCGCAACAGCATTCCGCTGCGGGCTCTTCTATGTACCTCTCGCCCAGAGCCTCGACATACTGAGCGCGCATCATCGATTGGTAATCGGGCCGGTCGCGATCCACGAACTTTCCTACCGTAATCTCGCCGTTCAGGGTGAGTCCGACCTCGCTGGTCGGCGCTCCGTTCTTCACCTTCGACTTTTCCTTGTAATACTTCATCGTGTCGAGTCCATCCCCCATCTTGTTGCGGCGCTGGTAGAGCGTTGGGCAGGGTGAGATCACTTCGATGAAGGAGAAGCCCTTCTTCTGGAACGCCTCGCTGATCGATCTCGACAGCTGCCGCACATGGAACGTCGTCCAACGCGCAACATAGACAGCTCCCGCGGCTTCCACCAGGTGCGGAAGATTGAACGCCGGCTCGAACGTGCCGTACGGATTCGTCGAGGTCGTCGCGTGACCCGGAGTTGTCGGCGCGGTCTGGCCTCCGGTCATCGCATAGATCAGATTGTTCACGCAGATGACCTTCAGATCGATGTTGCGACGTGCCGCGTGAATAAGGTGGTTGCCGCCAATAGCGGAAAGATCGCCATCGCCGGAATACACCACGACATTCAGCTTCGGATTCGCCAGCTTCAGCCCTGTAGCGAACGGGATGGCCCGGCCATGCGTTGTGTGAAACGAATCGAGCTTCACATAGCCCGCGACGCGCCCGGTGCAGCCAATGCCGGAAACCAGAGCCAGGGACTCCAGGTCGATCTTCGATTCGATCAAGGCGCGGGCGAAAGAATTGACTGTCGTGCCGATGCCGCATCCCGGGCACCATATGTGCGGCATGCGCTCGGTGCGTAGAAACGGTTCTACGGGATTCACAGTTTCGTCGGTGAGAACGTTCAGCATCGGCTCGCCTCCACGATCGCCTTCAGAATTTCGTCGGGATTGTGCACTCCGCCGCCCGCATGAGGGACGGCGAAGGTCTTAGCCAGACCTTTAGCCGCGCGCTCCAGCTCGCGGACCATCTGTCCGAGATTGAGCTCGGGCATGACGAACGCCTTCACGTGCCCCGCCAGTTCGGCAATTTTCTTTTCAGGGAAGGGCCAGGCTGTGATGAGCCGCAGCTTGCCAACACGCAATCCGCGCTCTCGAGCCATGTCGATGGCGCGCTGCGCAACCCGTGACGTGATCCCGTAAGAGACCACTACGATGTCGGCATCCTCGAGTCGGTCTTCCTCAAATATGCAGATCCGGTCAGCAGCTGTTCGGACTTTGTTCTGCAGCCGTTTCACCAGCTTGTCTTGAACCTGCGGCGTCATGTTCGGGTAGCCCCGCTCGTCGTGCGTCAGGCCGGTGACATGGAACTTATAGCCTTCGCCGGCGTGAGCCATCTCCGGAACCATGTCGCCATTGGTGCCGTAGGGCAGATAATCTTCAACCGACTTGCGTGTGTGTTTGCGAGGTACGACCTCGATCTGATCCGCGGGCGGAATCACAACCTTCTCGGTCATGTGCCCGACGACTTCGTCCATCATGAACATCACCGGAACCCGGAATTCTTCAGCCAGGTTGAAAGCCTTGATGGTCAGGTCAAAACACTCTTGGGGAGAGTTCGGGCACAGCGCGATGATCTCGTAATCTCCATGCGATCCCCAGCGCGCCTGCATCATGTCGGCCTGGGCGGGAAGGGTCGGCAGGCCGGTTGACGGCCCACCGCGCTGCACGTCCACGAACACGCAGGGCGTTTCCGTCATCGCCGCGTAGCCAATGTGCTCCATCATCAGCGAGAACCCAGGGCCGGAGGTTACGGTGAACGCCTTGGCTCCTCCCCACACTCCGCCTTGCAGAGCGATCGACGCGGCGAGTTCGTCCTCCATCTGGATGAAGCTGCCGCCGACCATCGGAACGCGGGAAGCGAAGCGCTCCACGACTTCTGTCGACGGAGTGATAGGATACCCAGCGGCAAAGCGCGCTCCGGCGGCCAACGCGCCTTCGCAGCAGGCATGATCGCCATCAATAAAGTGAGTCCCCGTCAAAACGCCACGCGGATCGGCTTTCATTTCTCACCTCCGCTGGCCTTTTGCGCTTTCGCTTCTGCGACCTTCGTGCCGTAGATGGCGAAATCAGGGCAGTACATCCCGCAGAGATCGCAGCCACTGCACTTTTCGGGATGCACCACGTGCGGCGGGTGGTATCCCTTGGAATTGAATGCGGAAGAGAGCGCCAGCACATGCGTGGGACAAAACTCCACGCAGAAGCCGCAAGCCTTGCAGCGCTCAACGACGATCGAAACACGTCCTTTTGCCACGCGAGCCCCCAACCGAGTAACGGATCACTCCGGGTGTTCAACCACGCAGGATGTGATTATGCGTCGCGAAGTCGGGTGTCGGTGTGATGGCGGTCACAGTTCGTGGTGAGGGGAAGCACCTGTTGTCTTAGCCGAGAAAAGCACGTAACCTTCTGTACCGCAGAGACTTAAGGCTTACTTCTGCAGTTGGCAGTGTTTCCGGTTACAGGCTCGTTCAGCGATCAAGAGTGATCAAGATCACCAACATCTTCGAAACCGCCAATTGATTCGAATCCTCTGTTGCCGCCCTGTGTACGCCAGGTTTGCCTCTATAGAACGAACCATCTACACTCGGATTTTTGCCGCGGGTTTTGGCCGCCTTCGGCCGCCGCAGCAGGAGCCCTTTTTGGAGATTCTCGATCTCAGGCACTTTTCTTCCGTCGACCTGCGCTCATTGCTTGAGGACGAAACCCAGCTTTGGTCGCGCCTCCTCTCGTGGGATTACTCCGGCTCGGCCGAAATGATCCTCCGCTACATCGACGCCAAGATCCTGCCAGGGTATGCCGCCGTTGATCGTGGCCGCGTATTCGGATATTCATTCTTCGTCTACGAAGGCAGCAAGGGCGTGATCGGAGACCTGTATGTAACGAATGGCAGCCGTTTGCCCAACGCTCGCGAAGTCGAGATCAAGCTGCTGACCCATGTGATCGAGACTCTGCAGCAGTCCCCGGGGATTCACCGTGTCGAGGCACAGTTGTTGGCGCATGAAGCCAACGTCGTCTCCCGGCCATTCCTCGAAACCGGATTCCAGAGGCATCCCCGGCTTTTCATGGTGCTGGCGCTCGGGAAGTCCGCGCCGCAGCCACCGGCCGTTCACCCGGACGTCGAAATCCGGCCCTGGACCGAGACTGACTATCAGCCGTCTGCCGCTGTGATCACCGCCGCCTACCGAGGCCATGTCGACGCCCAGATCAACGATCAATACCACACGTTGAGCGGATCTCTGCGGTTTCTGAACAACATCGTTCGATTTCCCGGATGCGGGGTGTTCGACGCCGAGTCATCGTTCGTCGCCACCGATCGAAAGTCGAAGGGGCTGATCGGCCTGATCCTGTGTTCGCGTGTCCGCCACGACGTCGGGCACGTCACTCAGGTCTGCGTCCTGCCGGAGTATCGTTCGCGGGGAATCGGAGAAATGTTGCTCGGCGCGACAGAAAGGAACCTTCGGAAACGGAATTTCTCTTCCCTGTCACTGACCGTTACAGAAGCCAACAGCAAGGCAGTAATACTCTATAAGCGCCTGAATTTTGACTCGAAAAGGGTGTTCGACGCGTTCGTCTGGGAAGGATGAAAAGCTGTCAGCTCTCAGCCGTCAGCCTTCAGCGGATCCGGAATGGGTGTATATAGACCGGGTCGACATAAACGAAGTGAACAACTCCGGTTGAATCTGTAAACTTCATCTCAGACTCCGCCCGTCATCATACCAATGAATTCCAGCGGCTGTTTCCAACAATCTCAAGGGCTTGCTGGTCTTTAACAACTAGGCAAGTCGTGTCAAAAGCCGGGTGGGATTTCCAGAAGGAGGACCTTCGCTCCAGGTTTCAAAAGGGTTGTCTTAGAACGCATGATGCGGATCACAGGCGACAGCTGACAACTGATAGCTGACAGCTTATCTCCGTAGCAGCCACATGATCCAACCCGCTACGAATACCCCGCCAAGAAACATCACAAAGCAATACGCGCCGTAGCGGACCATCTCTCGGACTGTGTCGCGGTGCGTGATGCCGAACACGATCGATGCAAAGATGGCAAAGACAAGAGCCGCACTGAAATGTGTGAGCGTTATGGTCAAGCGGATAGTCCCCAATGAATACGGCACTTCAAAGTATGCCTACTTCTTCTTCCCGATGGCAATGTGATACGCGTCGGCAATGGCGATAAAGTTCAACAGTCCCGCCACAATCATGAACTTCGTTCCATAATCAGCCGTCGCGAGAGCGATCGCGCCCTGTCCCCAGTCGTTGGCCAAGGTCAAAACATAAAGGGCGCCGGAACCCACATCGCCGACAAAGCCCAGCATGTCGAGAATGTCGCCGCTGTTCGCCTTGTAGATGTGGCCCTGCATAGCGAGTCCCAGCAGAAACATCGTGACAATGGAGACGAACAGGAGCAGGCCGCGGATCCAGCGCTTCTGGATCATGTGCCCCGCGCCCGGAATCAGCCATCCAACGGCAGGAGCGATCACCGACATGACGTTGATGGTGTCGCTCGATGCAGCTTTCGTCTTGCTTACTGTGGAATTCGCCATTCAGATGGTCACAATCTCGCGTTGAATTTTCCCCGTCACTTCCGCCGACTTCGCGCGCACCAGCACGTTGACCTCGCTACGCACGCCAAACTCCGGCAGATAGATGCCGGGCTCGATCGAGAAGCAGGAATGGGGAAGGATCTGCCGCTCGTCGTGAATCTCCAGATCGTCCATGTTTGCGCCGTTGGAATGGACGTCGGTGCCGATGGAATGTCCCGTGCGGTGGATGAAATATTCGCCGTATCCGGACTTTTGAATGTGCCCGCGGGTAGCCCGGTCGACCTCCCATCCTGCAATGCGACGCCCAGCGTTGATGGCGTCGAGAACAGCCTTCACGCCGGCATCCCGTGCGTCGCGAACAATGTTGAAGACTTCGTGGATGCGCTGCGAAGGCGCACCACCGACGAATCCCATCCAGGTGATGTCGTAATAGACCGCGCCCGGCGTGTTCTTCTTGCCCCACACGTCCATCAGGACGAGATCCCCTTCGCGGATCGGGACAGGGCGGCTGGCATGCGGCTCGTAGTGCGGATTCCCGGCATTCGCATTGACCGCGATGATTGGCGGATCGTCGGTCAGTAAATTTTCCCGCGCGAACGCGTCCACGTACCATTTCTGGATCTCGTGCTCTGTCGTTCCGCCATTGCGGACGCGCCGACCAATTTCTTTGAACGAGGCCGCAACGATCGAGTCTATGCTGTCGCGGGCGGCGAAATGGGATTGAATTTGTTCATCAGTCCAGGTCGATTCGAACTGGGCCACCAGATCGGCGGAGCTCACGATGTTCTTTCCCAGTCCCCTAAGCAGATCGATGGTGCCCCCGTCGACCAGCGAAATCGTGAACACGCTGTTGTTGGGCGAATACTGCATCGCCAGATCGCGATGTTTCGCCAGCATCGATTTCAGCTGATCGAACAGTTCCTTCCAGCCGGAATACTGCCGCTTTTTGCCCGGCAGCGAATCGAGGTGCCCGGCCTCAATCTTGTGAACCAGCTTCTCGGGATCTCCCTCGGCAGGGATCAGATAGAACCAGCGCCGCGTGACCATCAGACTCTGGGGCACCCCCAGAACTCGATAAGCAATCGGGTCGCGATGATGGTGGTCGTAGAACAGCCACGCATCAATATTGCGTTCGCGCAGTGCAGACTGGATGGCAGCGAGGTCCATAGGCAAGCGTCTATTGTAAACAAGGCCGGGGACTTTGGGCGAATCGCCGAGATAGAGAGTTATGCGTTCTTGGCCAGTACCCGCTTCTTCACTTCTTGCGGAAGCGTTTCGCAAGCCGTCCGCAGCACCAGCCGCGGAGCCCGCGCCCGAATCTTCATCAGGTGCGGAACCGTGCGCTTCGCATCGAATTTCGCGGTCTCGCGCAGAAGCCAGCCCAATCCCTTCTGGACCATATCGTCCTCGTCATGGAGAAGGGCCTCCGAGAGTCGAACGATTTCCGGGAAAAACATCCGGCCCCGCGCTCCTCGGATCAGCGCGACGCACGCGGCTCGGCGATGCCATCGGTCCCGCGACTTCGCCCAGCGGAATACATTCCGTGTGCGTGCCGGTTTCGCGACCATCATGGGAGCGATCAGACAATGCACCAGGGCATCGTGATCGGCCCAGCTGCTGATGCGGTCAAGCCACGCTTCGAACAGCCGAAACTCGCGATTCGTAAATTGTGAATCGAGGTTTTCCAGCAGAAGGACGGCGGCAATTTTCTCCTCCAGAACATTCCCGGAGAAAAGCTCGTCCGCGACTTCCACCAGAAAGTCGAAAGTCTGATGTTTCAGGATTTCCTTCCGGAGTTCTCGAGCCCTCCGTCGCAGGTCAGCCGCCCGCCATCCGTGCGATTGGATCTCATCCTTGAAAAACCATTGCACGCCCGCCGCGTGCTTTCGCGAGCCACCATCTTTGAGGATGCGACGAATCTGGGTGGCCACGTCGCACGGTCTCTTTCCTACAGAACGTTTCATACTCGACTTATTCAATGAACGGCACAGAATAGTCGCTTTGGATTACGTTGTGAACTGCCAACTCGCCGCAATGGGTCTCAGAACCGGCTCCTTCTGCTACACTTTCCACTTCGTCTGGGGGAATCGAATGATGCTGCGTAGAAAATCAGGTTTAGCCCTGTCCAGCGCGTGTCTAATCGCCGCAAGCGGATTCTTTATTGGTGTGTTGAAAGCGCAGCCGAACCTCTCAGCGCATGTTCCTGAACCTCAGGCAGCAGGCAGCCAAGCGCCGAAAACGGTAGAGCAGCAGTTCAAAAATATTCAGGTGCTCAAGGGAGTGCCGGCGGACGAACTGTTCCCCACCATGCAATTCATCACCGCCTCTTTAGGTGTGGAGTGCGATTTTTGTCACGTGCAGGGAGCCTTTGAGAAGGACGACAAAAAGCCCAAGCAGATTGCCCGCAAGATGATGGAAATGATGTTCGCCATCAACGCCGACAATTTCGACCGGCAGCGCCAGGTGACCTGTTACACGTGCCATCGCGGCAGCACAAGGCCGGTTGCGATCCCGGTCGTCATGACGGCAGAGAGCGCGACGGCTGTCGCCGAGCCGCATGTTCCATCCGAAGCGATGGCAACCGAACCAAAGCCCTACGCTGGCCCCAGTGCAGACGAACTGCTCGAAAAATTCGTCCAAGCCTCAGGCGGAGCGGCTGCAATTGACAAGATCACGACTCGGGTTATGAACGGCACCATCGATTTCGGCGGCAGGTCAATGCCGATCGATATTTACTCCAAGGCGCCCGACGAGCGCATTTCATACACCCACATGCAAAGTGGCGACAGCGTGACCGCGTTCAACGGACACGAGGGCTGGCTTGGTTTTCCAGGTCGTCCCCCGCGCGAAATGCATGGCAGCGATCTCGATGCGGCCGCCATTGATGCGGATCTCCACCTTCCGACGCATTTGAAGCAAATGTTCAGTTCGATGAAGGCGCAAGGGCCGGAGAAAATTGCCGGTCAGGAAGCTTACGAGGTGATTGGCCAGCGAGAAGGCAAAACGCCGATCAATCTCTATTTCGACAAGCAATCAGGATTGCTGATCCGGATGGAGCGCTACGCCGACACCGCCTTGGGCTTGCTGCCTACGCAGATCGACTACGCGGATTACCGCGAAGCGAATGGCGTGAAGCTACCCTACCGCTGGACTCTAGCTCGGCCCAGTGGCGTATTCACGATTCAGGTGAGCGAACTGAAACAGAACGTGCCGGTCGACGACTCGAAATTCGTCAAACCGGCTGCGCCTGCGGAGCAGCAGAAAGGCACTGCCAAATAGGTTTGGCAGTCCTGACGTTTAAACGTTGGAGTGGGACTACGGGCGATGCGATGGGCGGTGTTCCCCGGCACCATGTGCGCCGTTCGTGACCACCGCGTCGGACTCAATCTTGACTTCGACCTCCGCACCCTCTTTCAACTTAACCTTCTGTCCCTCTTCATCCGTAAGCCGGTTCGGTACCCGAATTTCACGATACAGGTGGTCTGCCCCTTCTACTCCAATTTGAGCTTTTTCCGGTTCTCCCGACCCAGGATGCGGCTGGATGACTTTCTCCACTTTCCCTGGAAGCGTGGTGCTTGCCTTAGCTTTTTTATTCGACACTACAGGATTCCTCCACTGATGCCCCTTGCTGTTTTTGCGCGGTTCTGCGGCGACGGTACGCGACGCAATAAGCCAGTATCTGCAGTTTTCCATGTACATGGTATCGGTGAAACCCCGTAGATGCCGGAACACTGACCGGCCCCTCATCCACCCCGCTAAGGAAGCTTCGAACTACGCAATTTTCAATAACAAAACCTGATAGCCACGATAAATAGTTTCGATTTCCGGGAACTTATTCCGGACGGTACATTGAGGCGTCCTTAAAAAATTGAGCGGGACAATCTGCTACGGGGAGCGACTCTTCAAGTGTCCATCCGAAAAAAGCTGATCACGTGGTCGGTGAC
The DNA here is from genome assembly GCA_035277905.1 of Candidatus Sulfotelmatobacter sp. GTDB lineage: Bacteria > Acidobacteriota > Terriglobia > Terriglobales > Acidobacteriaceae > Sulfotelmatobacter. Next base: position 13,478 of record DATEJO010000030.1, on the reverse strand, counting down.
GGCGCTGTTCCTACTCTTGCTGGCACAAGTGCTCTGTGCCCAGACGAGCCCTGCGGCGCCCAGTCCGACGACGGATGTAGCCGCCCGTCTCACAAAACTCGAGGCACAGGCGGCGGACGCCAAAAGTTCTGCCGACAATGCCTGGATGCTCACTTCCGCGGCTCTGGTGCTCATGATGACTGGCCCGGGTCTGGCGCTCTTCTACGGCGGCCTGGTTCGGAAGAAGAACGTCCTCGGGACGATGATGCAGAGTTTCGCCTTGATGGCCGTCATCACGGTCTTATGGGGGATTGTCAGCTACAGCCTGTCGTTCGGCTCGGGCACCAGTTTCATCGGAGGATTCCACAACGTTTTCCTGAGAGGAGTCGGGGCTGCCCCGGATGCCGACTACGCCGCCACAATTCCCGCCCAGACCTTCATGGTCTATCAGCTCATGTTCGCCATCATCACGCCGGGCTTGATCGCGGGCGCCTTCGCCGAGCGGATGAAGTTCAGCGCCATGCTGGTATTCATGATTCTGTGGTCGTTCATCGTTTACGACCCGATGGCGCACATGGTGTGGGGGAAGGGCGGCCTGCTGAACGCCTCGCTTGGAGGAGCCTTTCCGACACTCGATTTTGCCGGGGGAACTGTCGTCCACATTACGTCAGGAGTTTCGGCTCTGGTCTGTGCGCTGTATCTCGGCAAGCGCGTCGGCTATCCCAAGGAGGCGATGCCTCCGCACAGCGTGGTTCTCAGTTTCATCGGGGCCTGCATGCTGTGGGTTGGCTGGTTTGGATTCAACGCCGGCAGCGCGCTGGCTGCTGGCAGCCTTGCCACCAGCGCCTTCGTTGCTACCCATTTCGCGGCAGCCGCAGCGGCGATCGGATGGGCCGGCGCCGAATGGTTCCGCAACGGCAAGCCCAGCGTCTTGGGTGGAATCTCCGGAGCCGTAGCTGGACTTGTAGCCATCACTCCGGCGTCGGGATTCGTGAAGCCGATGCAGGCCCTGATTATCGGCCTGATTGCCGGAGTCTTCTGCTACTGGATGGTCGCAAAGGTCAAAGCCAAGTTCGGCTACGACGACTCTCTCGACGCCTTTGGGGTCCACGGCGCAGGCGGAACGCTCGGCGCTCTGCTGACCGGAGTTTTCGCAGCCAGCGCGGTCAATCCCATCTTCAAAGACGCTCAAGGCAATCCTCTGCCTTCTGGCTTGCTCGAAGGAAATGCGCACCAACTGCTGAACCAGTTTATCGGCGTACTGATTTCCTGGGGCCTGGCGATTGTGGGCACTCTGCTGATTCTGAAATTAATCGACGTCACCATTGGCCTGCGAGTTTCGGAGGAGGAAGAAGTGCAAGGCCTCGATCTCTCGCAACACGGAGAAGAGGGTTACTATTGGGAAGCGCCGGCGTAGTCTGACTGGATTTTCGGTTTCAGGCAACCGCGCGACAGACGCGAACAGGACTTGCAAATACCATGACGAAGATCGAAGCAGTCATTCAAAACTCCAAGCTGGAAGCGGTGAAGACCGCATTGCAGGAAATCGGCGTCGAAGGCATGACCGTCCTCGAAGTGCGCGGCCACGGCCGGCAGAAGGGGCATACCGAGGTCTACCGCGGCCGCGAATACAGCGTCGATTTGATCCCCAAGACGAAGCTTGAAATGGTTCTGGCCGACGGCCTCGTCGAAAAAGCCGTGCAAGCGATTCTTGGCGCAGCCCGCACCGGCAAGATCGGCGACGGAAAGATTTTTCTTTCCCGCATCGACGAAGCGATCCGTATCCGCAACGACGAGCGCGGCGAAGGGGCTCTATAGCATCGCAGCACTTGCAGGAATGTAATCTTTGGGTGTGACGATTTTACCGGGACGCGACCGGAAAGCATCTGGCACGCAGGAACAGTTGCTGCCTCCCCCAAGGGCACACTGGGGAGCGAAATACTTTCATCATGGCAGCGTCCTCATTGATCGGCGAACTACGGGGTTCCATCAACGATGAGTCGGCCCGCATCCAGCGGGCATTTGATTCTTCCGGCGACGGCCGAGCCGCGGTTGGACAGCGAACCGCGCTTATCGAAGACATACTCGGTCGTCTCTGGAACGAGATAGTTTCCCCCGACCTTGCCCAGCCTGCGAACTTCTCGCTTGTAGCCACCGGAGGCTTTGGTCGCGGCTGGCTCTTTCCTTATTCCGATATCGATATCCTCTTCCTTTTTGCCGACCGCGAAGCCGAGCAGTCTTACAAGGATCCAGTCCGCCGCTTCTCGCAGGAACTGTGGGATCTTCGCCTGAAGCTGAGCCCGGCCACGCGCCTGCTCGCGGAATGCGACCGCTACGACGCGAACAACACTGAGTTCACCATTTCACTTCTCGATTGCCGATATCTTGCCGGTGATCGCGATCTCTTTCGCCGCCTGCATGACAAAATCATCCCCAAGCTGGTGATGCGCGAATCCAAGGCTCTGCTGCAGGGATTGGCCGAGGTGACCCGCGAGCGTCATACCAAGCATGGAATGACCCTCTACCATCTCGAGCCGAATCTAAAAGAAGCTCCCGGAGGTCTGCGCGACTGGAACGTAGCAAACTGGCTCGCCCTGATCTCCGCTATGGACAAGCTGCACGACTGGCCCGATGCAAGCTCGCTTCGCGCTCCGGTTCGCAAACAACTTGATGCCGCGCTGGATTTCCTGATGTCCGCCCGCTGCTTCCTGCATTTCCGCAATGGCCGCGACGACAACACCTTGAGCTGGGAGGCTCAGGATCAAGCCGCGGCACGCAAGATCGGGGCACGCGATGTCGAAGAACTCTCCGCCGCTGATTGGATGCGCATTTACTTCGGTCACGCCCGCGCGGTTCAGCGGACTGTTACTCAGTTGCTGGAGGAGATTCCGGAAGCCTGGTCCTCGCTCTATCGCCAGGTTCAAAGCTGGCGCTCAAGGCTCACAACTGCCGATTTTTCCGTTGTCGATGGGCTGATTTTCCTGCAGCAGCCTTCGGCGTTGCAGGATCCTGAGGTCCTGCTGCGCCTCTTCCATTTCATGGCGCACCATGGACTGAAGCTCAGCGCCACCACGGAATACCGCATTGAGCAAGCCTTGCCCGCGCTGGCCGCGACTCCGCCGCGTGGCGCCGAGCTATGGCTCTATTTGCAGGAAACTCTCTTACAGCCTTATGCCGCCGACGCGCTCCGTGCGATGCAGTCCTTGCGGCTGCTGACGTTGCTCTTGCCGGAGTTGAAGCTGATCGATTCGCTCGTCGTCCGCGATTTTTACCACCGGTTTACCGTCGATGAGCATTCCTTCCTCGCCATCGAAAGCCTGCATCGCCTGAAGCAGTCCCAGTCCGAGTGGGATAAAAGGTATGCAGAGCTGCTTGGCGAGCTCGAGGATCCGGAGTTGCTGTACCTGGCCCTTCTGCTGCACGATACAGGTAAGGGCATCCCGAGCGGAAATCACGTGGTATCAAGCCTTGAGATCGCCAATCGGGCCATGGATCGCCTGGACGTCGATCCCAAAGAGCGCGAGGACGTACTCTTCCTGATCGCGAATCACCTTGAGCTCTCAGCGACGCTGCGGCGTGACATCTTCGATCCAGCGACGGTGGCGGCCTTCGCTGAAAAGATCGGCACGCCCGAGCGCCTTAAGATGCTTTGTCTGCTCACCTACGCGGACATCAAGGCCGTCAATCCAGAAGCGCTCACGCCATGGAAGGCTGAAAACGTCTGGCAGCTTTACATTGCCGCCGAAAATCATCTGAACCGCAGCGCCGACCAGCGCGTTCACGCCGACGTGAACGATGAAAAGCTGGCGCGCCTTCGCTCGCTTGCTCCGGTCACCGGCAGCAAGTTCAAAGGATTTCTCGAAGGGTTTCCGCAGCGTTATTTACGGGTGCACGCAGCCGAAGAAGTCATGCGCCACATGCAGATGGCCGATGAACTGACTCGCGACCCTGTTCAAGTCGAACTGAAGCGCGGGCGCCACTGGTACGAATTGACACTCGTGACCGGAGACCGCCCGTTCCTCTTCGCGAAACTCGCCGGAGTGCTGGCGGCATGGGGCATGAATATCGTCAAGGCCAATGCTTTCTCGAATCAGGTGGGAACGGTCGTCGACACGCTCTACTTCACCGACCGCTTCCGTACGTTGGAGTTGAATCTTTCCGAATGGGACCGCTTCCGCCGCAGTGTGGCCAGCGTGCTTTTGGACGAAGCCGATCTCGACAAGATGCTCCGCGACCGGCACCGTTCGGAAAAAGGCGCGATCGCAAAGGTAAAGGTCGAAACCAAGATCGATTTTGACGATGCCTCGTCCGCAACCAGCACGCTGGTACAAGTGATCGCTCAGGATCGCCCGCGCCTGCTGCATCGAATCGCGAACAGCGTGTCACATCAGCAGTGCAACATCGAAATCGCCCTGATCGATACGGAAGGCCAGATGGCGATTGATACGTTCTATCTGACCTCAGGCGGAAAGAAGCTTACGGCAGACCACTGCCGCAAGGTCGAGAAAGCGCTTCTCGATGAACTGCGGGCGGAGTAGCCCGACTCGCGTTTACTTTGCCGAAAACTTAAATACCGTAGTCTGGTGAAATTTCTCACCCGGCTTCAGGATCGTATTCGGGAAAGACGGATGATTCGGCGAATCCGGAAAATGCTGCGTCTCCAGGCAGAAGCCGTATCGTCGCTTGTACACCTTGTTGTCCTTGCCTGTAATCGTCCCGTCGAGGAAGTTTCCGGTATAGAACTGCACTCCCGGCTGTGTGGTTGAAACTTCGAGCACCCGTCCCGTGGTCGGTTCGTAAACCCGCGCTGCCAGCACCATGCCCGAGCCTTTGCGGTTGAGCACGAAGTTGTGGTCGTAACCGTGCCCGAGCACGAGCTGCTCATAGTTGTTGTCGATCCGCGAACCAATCCGGGTTGACTTCGTGAAATCGAACGGCGTTCCCTTCACGGGCCGAAGCTCTCCGGTCGGAATCAGGTTCTTATCCACGGGAGTGAACCGGTCGGCATTGATCATGATTTCGTGATCCAGAATGTCGCCGTCGCCCTGACCCTTCAGATTGAAATAGCTGTGCTGGCTCACGTTGATCGGCGTCGCCTTGTCCGTTGTCGCTTCGTAGTCGATCACCAGTTCGTTCGAGTCAGTCAGGGTGTACGTGACCTTCATGTGAAGATTGCCGGGGAACCCGTCATCGCCGTCGTGGCTGAGATAGCTGAAAGCCACGCCAGTCTTGCCTTTCAGCGGCTCAGCATCCCAGACGACTTTGTTGAAGGTCTTGTCCGTGCCGCCGTGCAGAGTGTTGGGACCGTCGTTCTTCGGCAGATGGTAAGTCTTGCCATCGAGAGTAAATTCGCCATTCGCGATGCGGTTAGCGTAGCGGCCGACGATCGCGCCAAAGTACGGCGGATTCGGAATATATCCTTCCAGCTTGTCGTGGCCGAGGACAATATCGGCAATTTGCCCCTTCCGGTCGGGTACCTTGATCGAAATAATAATGCCGCCATAATTCATGGCTTTGATTTCTACGCCGTGCGAATTCGTAAGAGTGTACAAGTTGACTTGCCTCCCATCCTGCGTGCCGAAAGGCTGTTCCTGAACTCCAGGTTTGGAAGAAGTGGATTGCGCGACCAGCATTCCACCCAGTAGGAGAACGATTATGCTAAGCGACACGAGTCTCTGCATCATGGCCGAAAGTGTACTACTATCGGAAATTTCCTGCTGGAATCAGGCCTATTTCTTGTAGGGCCATTGCGCTTTGGTGAACAGCGCGCCATCGATCCAGATCGTTTGCCCGCTGATGAATGCCCCTCCCTTGCTGGCAAGGAAGACGACCGTCGGCGCAATATCGGCCGCCGTTCCCACGCGGCCGAGCGGAGTTAGTTTCGACCACGTTCCCGCGTAGTCCGGATCTTCGGTTCGCGTCCGTTCCGACTCGATCGAACCTGGCGCGATGCAGTTCACCCGGATTCCGTATTGCCCCAACTCGACCGCCGCTTCTTTGGTGAACATTTCAATCCCTCCCTTGCTCGCCGTGTACGCAACCAGCGACGGAAACGCCAACTTGTTGCACCCGGATCCAAGATTCACGATGCATCCGCCGCCGTGATCTTTCATATGCCGCGCCGCCTGCTGGGTGCACAGAAAGCAGCCCTTCAGGTTGGTATCGATCACGAGGTCCCATTCTTCTTCGGTCACTTCGAGCAGCGGCTTCCAGGTCTGAACTCCGGCATTGTTCACAAGCAAGTCGAGATGCCCGAATGCACCAATGACGCGGTCGAACATTGCATTTACTTGGCCGCTTGATCGAATGTCGGCTTCAATGCAGAGCACGTTCCCAAGACCGGGCGTTTGCACCGCGCGAATTTCCGCGAGCGTCGCCTCGACCATCGGAGCAGGATCGTTGTAGTAATTGATCGCGACGCGATAGCCGTCTCGCGCCAACTCAAGCGCAATCTCTTTTCCGATACCGCGGCTGCCTCCCGTCACTAGTGCTGTCTGGCCGGCCATGCACACCTCTGTGATTGCTCAAATTAATGAAGCAGAGAATGATAACGAAATCGTGACGGAAAGGTGCGGAAGGGGGACCCGAATGGTTTTAGCCGGTTTTTTCGGATAGTGCCAGTCTTGACTCCACCTGAGCCTGGCAGAAACTGCAGCACGTGCTGCCGCGCAGATCGATCCACTCAACGGCGTGCGAAGAAGCCATAGCGCAGCGGTAGTCCTGGCAGTGCCGCAGATCGAGAGTATGTCCCAGCTCGTGAACTGCTTCTTTCAAAAGACGCTCCCGGAGAAGGACATCATCCTTGTCGAGACCGTAGAATTGCTGTCGCAGCCGATACGTCGAAACCAGCGCACACGGCCCGCCAATCTGCGCCTCGCCGAACACGTACTTCAGAATCGGAATATAGAGATCGACATCGGCCACAGCCAGAAATCGCCAATCCCTCGGCCGGACCAGCTTCACCACACGTTCCAATAATTCGGAAGAATGAAACTGCTGGCGCTCGGGATGATACGACGGCGCAGGATCAAGATCGAAGGGCAGAATTTCGCATGTGACGGGTAGGCAGCGGGGCAGGGCGTCACGCAAGTCCTCGAGAATCGGCAACTCGGTCGTGCCAACGCGAAGCAGGTGAACGAGATTCATTCTGAGTGCCCGCTCCGATTCTAGTTCCTGCTTCCGGCGGGCGTGCGACTCCATCCATAGCGCTTCAGCTTGTGGTGGAGCGTCACGCGGTCGATATCGAGCACGTCGGCAGCGCGGCTCTGATTTCCACCGCATTCCTCGAGCACTCGCAGGATATGCGCCCGCTCGATTTCATCCAGGCTGCGCCCCGCCAGGGCAGGCGTAGGCTGTTGCTTAAAGATGAAGTCCTGCTCGCGCAGTTCCGGCTCCTGGGCTACCACCATGGCGCGCTCGACTGCGTTCTCCAGTTCGCGGACATTCCCCATCCACGGCTGCTCCTGTAATTGCGCAAGCGCGCCAGGCGAGATGCGGATAATGTGCTTGTTCATCGCCAGCGCGAATTTCTGCACGAAATGCTCCACCAGCAGCGGGATGTCCTCACGCCGCTCACGCAACGGAGGCAGCTCAATGTGAAAAACGTTCAAGCGATAGTAAAGATCGGGCCGGAACGTTCCATCTTCGATCATTTCCTCAAGATTTTTATTTGTCGCTGCCACGCACCGGAAATCGACTTTGACAACCTGATTTCCTCCGACTCGCGTGATCTCCCTCTCCTGCAAAACGCGAAGCAGATCAGTCTGAGTCTTGAGACTGATGTCGCCAATCTCGTCGAGAAACACGGTGCCGCCCTCGGCGATCTCGAACTTTCCCTTCTTGCGGTATTGCGCCCCGGTGAATGCGCCTTTCTCGTGCCCGAAGAGTTCGCTCTCGAGCAAAGTCTCGGTTAGCGCTCCGCAATGAATCGCGACAAGTGGATGGAAGCGCCTCATGCTCGCGGCATGAATTGCACGAACCACCAGTTCCTTTCCCGTTCCACTCTCTCCTGTAATCAACACGTTCGCGTCGGTCGGCCCAACCGTCTCGATCGCGTCCGCGATTTTCCGCATTGCGGCGCTCTGCCCCACCAGTTCGCCCGGCCGCGTCGCTTCTGCGACGGTCTCGCGCAGGCGGACATTTTCTTTCTCTGCCCGCTTATGTGCGAGCGCTTTTTTCACCAAGTGTGCAATCCCATCCGGGTCAAGCGGCTTGCTGACATAGTCGTAGGCGCCATTCTTTAACGCCGTGACCGCCGTCTCTACCGAGGCGTACCCCGTCATCATGATGACGATGAGATCGGGATCGAGTTCATGCAACCTGCGCTGCAGTTCAATGCCGTCGGTGCCGCGCATCTTGATATCGAGCAGCGCGACCTCCCATTTGTTCTCGGCCATGCGGGTGAGCGCATCGCTCGCGCTCTCGGCCGTGCCAATTTCGTATCCTTCTTCGCGGAACCACTTTCCCAGAGAATCGCGGACGCTCAATTCATCGTCGACGATCAACAGCTTGCCTTGCGTTTCCACGTCGATCACCTCCCGCTGACAGCAGCGGCAATTTCGTTGTCCGCTTGCGAGCCCACTTCTTTGGCGCTTTCATCGGAGGGCAGGCTTACAGTGAAGGTCGTGCCGCGCCCTACCTCCGACTGCACCTCAATTCTTCCGTGATGGCGCTCAAGAATGCTCTGGCTGATGGCGAGACCCAATCCAACGCCGCGTCCCGTTTCTTTGGTTGTGAGGAAGGGCTCAAAAATGCGCGGCAGGATGTCTGCCGGAATGCCCGCACCGTCATCGCGCACAACAATACGGACGGCGTTTTCCTCGCCGCTATAGAAGCTTGTCAGCCACAGATTTCCGCCCTGCGGCATGGCGTCCATGGCATTCATAATCAGCGCCAGAAGAACCTGCTCGATCTGCGCGGCATCGCACTGCACCAGAGGCAGATCAGGATCGAGCTGCTGCTGTACCTGAATTCCGGCCAGATCGAACTGGTGCTGCACCAGCCGCAGAGATCGATCGATCACCTGGTTCAGATTCGCCTTCTGCAAGTTCATCGGCGTCGTGCGCGAGAAGGTGAGCAGATTCTTCACCAGATCACCGCAGCGCCGACTTTCGGAGGCGATCAGATCCAGCGAATCACAAATCTCGCGCCGTTTGTTCTGCGCGCCATCCGCTTGGTCGACCCACTTCCGCAGCAACTTGGCGTAAGTAAGAATCCCCGAAAGCGGATTGTTGATCTCGTGCGCCAGAACAGCCGCCATCTTCCCGATGGACGCCATCTTTTCCGTGTGCAGTGCATGTTCGTGGGCGCGCTTCAATTCGGCAGTCTTTTGTTCGACACGCTGCTCAAGTGTTCGGGTCCAGGCGAGATTTTCGTTGTGCTCCGACTCTAGTTCGCGACTCATTCCATTGAAGGAACTCGCCAGTTCGCCCAATTCGTCGTGAGAATGACCGTCGATCTGATACCCGAGATCGCCCGATGCCAACTGCTCTGTCCCTTTCTGCAGAGCTTTCACCGGCTTGCCCACAACCCGCCAGACCACAAGCCAGCTCATCAGCACGATCAGCAACAGAGCGCACGCCGTGTAGATGATCATCTGCCGCGTGCCTTCCGCCAATTGCTGGTCCGCTTTGGCAAGCGACAGATTGGTATCGAGCACCCCAAGAATCTGCTGCTCCGCGGGATGCGCGTGGCACGCGGCATTGGAGCACGCCGGCTGATTCTCGATCGGCGTGATGATGCCCAGCACGCGTCCTCCAGCCGCTTTGCGGTATATGCGAAATCGATCCGGGCGATTGACCTTCGCGAGCGGCTGCGACTGCGCGTGGCACGCGTAGCAGGCCTCGGCCGTCTTGTCGACGACATGGTTCTGTTCTGATGAGTCGGTGGTGTATCTGATACGTCCGTCCTGATCGAAGATGCGGATCTTCTCCATCCCCGGCTCGTTCGCCATGGTCTTGATCGACCGGTAGAGTCCTTCGCGGTCGTTGCGCAGCATGTAATCTGTCGTGCCATGCTTGACGACGTCGCTGATGCGCTCGGCACTGAGCAGTGTGTACTGCTCCAGATGTTGTCGGTGCAGCCGCACGTTCACGTAGCCGAGGAGGGCGAAGATGATGATCATCGTCCCCAGCAGCAACATATTCAGTTTGGCGCTGAGACTGTGAGTCAGTCGTATCCAGCGCCCCCGGTTTGATTCAGTCCCCTGCATGTTCCAGTACCGCCGGCGCGGCCGCGACTTCAAGCACCGGTTCTTGTGTCGCCTCCGGCTGCAGTGCTTCTGCTGGGAAAATCGGCAAATATTTCACCGCGAGTCCGAACGCCGCGAATCCGATCGCGATGATCATTCCCGTCACCGCCAGCTCCGTCCACTTGGGGAAGTAGCGGACTCCGGTCGATCCTTCCATTCCCGTGATGCTCACGTTCATCCGGTTTGTAATGAATCCCAGAACGACGAGCACCGCCGAAAAGTACAGGCCAGTCGGGCTGTTCCGCACCTTTGGCTGGACCAGCAAGATCAGCGGCAGAATCAGCGCAAGCGAGATCTCCAGCCAGAAGAGATAGGTTTCATATCCCGGATGGAACGCCAGCTTCAGCGCGCCTCGGTTCGCGAGGTCTTCAATGCGCAGGATTCCATACACGCCCAATACAACGATGAGCACGCGGCCGAGTTCCTGCAGCACCGGCAGTTCAAGCTGCAACCCGAAATGTTTGGAGCTCATGGACGATTCGAAGATCGTCATCGCCAGTCCCACAGCAATCGCCGACAGGAAGAAGAACGCTGGCAGCAGCGGCGTGTACCAGAAGGGATGGAGCTTCTCGGGCACGATCAGATACAGCGTTCCAAGCGAAGACTGGTGCAGCGTAGAGAGCAGGACTCCCAAAATAACGAGGGGAATCAGAATCGCCCGCACCAGCTTCAACGGCTTCTCCATCTTGAATCGCTCCAGAACAATCGGAGAGAACTCAAGCGCCAGCACGGTCGTGTAGAGCATCACGCAATACGCCACCTCGAACATCACCGAGTGCGGATTGCGCATGATGAGCGGATGCCATATGTTGTACGGCTTGCCAAGGTCGTACATCAGCGCGGCGCAAACCAGGATGTATCCGAGAAACGCCGTCAGAATCGTCGGCCGGATAATCGAATGCAGCCGCTTGATGTTCAGGATGTGTACGGCCGCCGTCAGCGTGAATCCGCCAGCCGCGAGCATCACTCCGCAGAGAACGTCGAAACTGATCCAGATTCCCCACGGAAACTGATCGGTCAAGTGGGTGGAAGCGCCAAGCCCCTGCGTGAAGCGGATGAAAGTCGCATAGACGCCTGCGGCCAGGATGAAGAAAAAAACGAGCTTCCAGAAAGTCAGCCGGAATGCCGTATTGCGGGCCATTAGCGCTTGCCTCCGTTCTTCTTTTCAGCCGCCTCGCGCGCTTCCGCGAGCGCAACCTCTTCGCGCCGATGCGTGATCCACCAGACGCCTCCCAGAACCATTCCTCCGAGCGGCACAAAATCTGGAATGTGCGACAGGATGCGGTACGTGAGCATCGGCAGCGGATCCTTGGATATGTCTTCGCGGTATCCGAACGTCTCGAACGGAACGGAAGAGAGCAACAGAACTGATGTCCCGCCAACCTCCTCCAGACCGTAGATGTGGTTCACATAATTGCCGGGGTTCTCGCGGATGCGTTTCTGGGCTTCGGCGATCAATTCGTCGCGCTCCCCAAATTTCGTAGCGCCCGTCGGGCAAATTTCGGCGCAGGCAGTCTGTTTTCCCGCTGCGACGCGGTCTGGACACATCACGCACTTCTGAACCTTTGGGAACAACTTCCCCCATTCATACTTGGGCACGCTGAACGGGCACGCCACCATGCAATAGCGGCAGCCCATGCACTTCGCGGGATCGTAAGTGACTGGTCCGAGCGCCGTTTTCTTGATCGCGCCGACCGGGCAAACCGAGGCGCAGGAAGGCTCCTTGCAGTTCATGCAAAGGCGGCGCATGAACTTGTCTCCCCGCGTCATGACGCAGGTCAGCTTGTGCGCAGACTGATATTCCTCTGTGGCGATTGTGTCGTCGTACGGAAGGCGATTCTGCGTCGCGCAGGCTTGTTCGCATTGCCTGCAGCCGATGCACATCGTCGAGTCATATAAGAGTGCTTTGCTCATGAATGTATTCTCCGGACAGGGCGGTTCGAGCCGAACCGGCCGGCCGGAAATCCTTTCGACCGACGCCTGAGCTCAATGAGGAGGTAGGAACGATTACCGGCGTAACCGCAGCCGGGAATCGAACCGCAGACAAGCTGCCTTTCACCTCATCCGAGCAGAGACTGTCGCGAAATTCAGCAGCTTCCGACAGATAAGAGTTTCAACAATTAGGAGAAATTCATCCGTGACCCCCATCACCGTTTCGCGTGATGGCCGTCAATAGGCCTTCTCAAAGGGCGCTGTTGCAAAATTCAAAGGCAGTTGTATTTCTCATCAGAGTGGTGATGCGGATTGCATCGCGGCTTATCGAAGGGCCTAACCCGATGTGTCTACAGGTGCTTAACCCCACATTTTCCTGCACTGAATTGTGACTGACAGCTGAGCGATGTTGTGATCTTCATCGAAATGCGCTGCTGCATTTTTGCGCAGCACGCTCCGGCAAGAATCATGCGCCCCTCATAACTCATTCACAACACGCAAGATGGAATCGCTAGACCGTGCCCTTGGATTCAATTTCTGACTTTGGCGAAGCGATTGCCTTGAGCAATAGCGAGAGTTGCCGAGAAGTGAACAGGCACTCCAGGCGAGGTGGGTTATGACAGTCCTCATGGTATTGCTGACATTCGCAATCTTCTTACTTATCGATTACGTTCGCACTCAGAAATTCGCAAAACAGCCGGCAGTGCAGGCTGTCCGTCGTGAAACAGCGCCGCGCGTCGTCCCCGCGTTGGTCGCGGGCTTTCAGGTTCCGGAAAATGTCCGTTATCATGCCGGACACACCTGGGCTCTGAGCGAGAGTCACGACATGGTTCGCGTTGGCATGGACGACTTCGCGTCGAAGCTCGTCGGCAAGATCGAGAGCATCGCCCTGCCGCAGCGCGGACGCTGGGTCCGCCAGGGCCAGAAGATTTGGACGATTTCCCGCGACGGCAAGTCGGTCGACATGGTTTCCCCGATCGAAGGCACGATCACCGATGTCAACGACGCTGTCTCCCGGAACCCCGAGCTGGCTCGCCGCGACCCCTACGGCGAAGGCTGGATGGTGAAGGTGCAAGCGCCCGATTCCAAGATCAACTTCCGCAATCTGCTGAGCGGAACTCTGGCGCGGCTGTGGACTGAATCCGCAGCAATGCAGCTCCGCAACAAGATGCCGGCCTTCGCAGGAGCCCTCGCGCAGGATGGCGGCGTGGCGGTCGACGATCTGACCGCCCATATGCCCGACGAAGAATGGGCGACGATCACAAGAGAATTCTTCCTGTCCTAATGACTGGTCGAGGAAAGGAGTACACCTCGCCCG
>DATEJO010000029.1:0-5377 GCA_035277905.1 Candidatus Sulfotelmatobacter sp. | reverse complement strand
GTCCTGTAGAGATGTGGCTTGAACCTCTACAGCTCGCACCGAAAAGCAAGGTCCACATTCGCGGCATTCTCAGCGCACTTTGGAATTACGCGATGTGGAAGCAGGACGTTCCGATGCAAGTAAATCCCATCAGCTTGGTCACAATCAAAGGCGCATCCAAGCGAATACGGAAACCGCGAGTACTCACGGTTGAGCAGTTCCGTTTGCTCGTGTCGTATCTTCGGGACCCGTTTAACACTTTGGCTCTGATGTGTGTGTGCTTTGGGCTTCGCATCAGTGAAGCACTCGCATTGAAGTGGTCTGACGTGGATTGGCTGAATGGAACACTACGCGTTGAGCGCGGCATCGTGCAGCAGATTGTGGACGATGTGAAAACCGATGATTCACGCCGGACTCTCACAATCGCCGGTGATCTGCTAGATGTGTTGAAGGGCTGGAAACAAACAACTCAGTTCTCTGCGCCTGAGGATTGGATGTTTGCTTCGCCTGCCCAGATCGGCAGACTTCCGTGGTCATACACGGGCGTCAAGGAAGAATTGCAACGAGCAGCCGATGCCGCGCGCATTGGACATCTTCGCAGTCACGCGTTCCGGCATACCTACCGAACCTGGCTCGACTCGGTGGGGACGCCGATAGGTGTACAGCAAAAGCTCATGCGCCATTCGGACATCCGAACGACGATGAATATCTATGGTGATGCTGTGACCCCCGACATGCGCGAAGCAAGCGGCAAAGTTGCAACCCTTGCCCTAAACGGCAGGTAGAACGGCAGGTGCGGCTCGTATCCTATTGAAAAGATGGTGGGCGCTATAGGATTCGAACCTATGACTTCCACCGTGTGAAGATGGCACTCTACCGCTGAGTTAAGCGCCCACTGATTCGCGGTAAAGCCATGTTAACACACCAGTTTCCGAGCCACTGAGTTCGATCCTATTTTGCCAATCGCTCGCTAATGGCGTGCTGAATTCACTCAGGGGTTGGGAGTGTCGTCCCCTGGAGCGGGCGGTTTCTCCTCGTGATCGAGCCAGCAGGTGAGGTGGGCTTTGCGGTCCCCGTCGAGGCCCTTGCAGGGCAGCTCTCCGCGAAAGATGGGCTGATGGCAATAGACACAGATGGCGTATACGTCCCGGTTTTCCCGCACTGTTCGGTCCGTCCTGGTGGTGCGTTTATAACACGCGGGGGCTGGATATCATTCGCTACCTTTGTTATCGCCAAGTGCGGGATTGTGCGGACGGAATCCGCTTGTGAAACTAGGGCAGCAAAGGTGCTGGCACCGCCGGCGGCTTCGCACAGTTCAGTTCACGATTTCTCGGCTTCGCTTGCAGGACCCTGCTTGCTCTTCACGGTCAGCCAGGCAACGTAGCATTCTTCGTGAACCGGCAGGTGACGTTCATCGGTCTTGCAGTTTTCGATGGGGACCGGCTTCTTGCATATCCAGCAGATGAGGTGCGAGGCCGTCATAAATGACCCTTTGCTAAGGCAATGACGCTACTATACATCTAAATTGACGAACTTGACTGAATGATATCAAATGATATCACCATGTCGGAATCAAAAAGAACTGCACTGTTAATTCGCTGCTCGGCGGAAGAAGCCAACCTCATTCGAGCTGCCGCCAAGAAAGATGGCCGCACCTTGAGCGGCTACGTACTTCGCTGCCTCCAGCGCCGGCTGGAGCTTGAGGCTGGACTGGACATCAAATTCGCAAGGCTCCGCAATTCCCTCAAACACTAGCGCCCGATCTTGCTCTGTTCGTATTTCGTAACAACCTCGGAGCAGTAAACACTCTGCTCATGAAGTTCTGGCAAAGTGGATGCGGGTGGCGGGAAAGGGCCTTGCATCATGGATCCGAAGCGGCAGAAGCATCTGCCGGCGTCTTTTTTAGCGCACGATATCATCAATAAACTCTCAGCGATTGTCGGCCACGTTGATCTGCTCCTGGAGATGACGGAAAAACAGACGGAATACGCTCACCGTCTTACTCTCATTCGCGAAATTGCAGAACAGTCCGCCAACGAACTGAAACAACATCAGCGCGAATTGACGGCGCAACTGCGTAAGCCCGAAAAGCGCAAAGCCAGTTAGGCTGCTAACACTAGCACTCGCCAGAATGTTCTCGAAGCTGGACGGTCGCGTGTTTCTGCGCATCTCCAGCAATGCCTTCGCGCGCCTACCCTCCTATACGTTCGCTCCGGCCCGCTGCTATAGTCATAAATATCTGCCGCATAAATAAATGAGCGCGCTCTTCTCACGAGCGCATGGGAGCCCATCCATGAAATTTGCAAGACTTTTGGGAGTTGTCTCGTTTGCGATCTGGTCGATCTCAAGTTGGTGCGCCACAGCACCCACCGTCACCATTTCCGTCGACGCCACTTCAGCTCCCCGCAAGATTTTCCACGCCACTCTTAAAATCCCAGCCACACCCGGCGAACTCACTCTTTACTATCCGAAATGGATTCCCGGCGAACACGCGCCCGACGGCCCGGTCGTCAATCTCGCCGGACTTTTCTTCCACGCCAATGGCCAAACGCTGAAGTGGCGTCGCGACACTCTCGACGGATTCACCATTCACGTCGAGGTTCCGGCAGGCGTCAATGAGGTCGATGCCGACCTCGACTTCCTTTCCCCCGCCACATACGAGCCTGGATTTTCCGCCGGGTCTTCCGCCACCGACAAACTCGCGGTCATCAGTTGGAATCAGGTCCTGCTCTATCCCAAAGGATGGAAAGCCGACGAAATCAACTACACCGCCAGCCTGAAACTTCCCGAGGGATGGAAGTTCGGTACTGCCCTCCCGATTGCGAACCAGAGCGGCAATGAAATCCACTTCGCCACTGCGCCGCTCACCACGCTGGTTGACTCCCCCGTGATCGCAGGACAATTTCTAAAAGTCGTGCCGCTCGCCTCCGATCCGCCCACCGAGATGGACGTCGCCGCCGATAGCGCTGCTGCGCTCGATCCACCCCAGGAAGTATGGGATCACTACAAAAATCTCGTCGAGCAGGCGCAGAGGCTTTTTGGCGCGCATCACTACCGCGACTATCACTTCCTCTACACGCTCAGCGATCACGTGGCGCACTTCGGACTCGAGCACCACGAATCCGACGACAGCCGCGTCGATGAAAACAGCCTTGTCGACGACACGGCCCGCAAGGTCACCGCGGGACTCTTGCCGCACGAATACGTTCACTCGTGGAACGGAAAATACCGCCGCCCCTACGACCTCGCGACGCCCGACTACGAGCAGCCCATGCAAGACGATCTCCTTTGGGTCTACGAAGGTCTGACGAACTATCTCGGATTCGTGCTCACCGCGCGCAGCGGCCTGCTCACCGATGATCAGGACCGCGACGACCTCGCCCTCACGGCGTCCCAAATGGATCACACTCCCGGCCGCGTCTGGCGCAACCTGCAGGACACAGCCGATGCCGCACCTCAACTTTATTTCGCTCCCCGCGCCTGGGAATCCTGGCGTCGCGGCACCGACTTCTACCCAGAGGGCACGCTCGACTGGCTCTGGGTCGATGTCATCATCCGTCAGCAGAGTAAAGGCAAGAAATCAATCGACGACTTCTGCCACGTGTTTCATGGTCCGCCCAGCACCGGCCCGGCCCTCAAAACGTACACCTTCGACGATGTCGTGAACGCTCTCAACCAGGTCGTTCCCTACGATTGGCGCGGATTCTGGACCGAACGCCTCACCACGCACAACGCCCACGCTCCTCTCGGAGGCATCGAGGGCAGCGGCTGGAAGGTCGTTTACAACGACAAGCCCTCGGAGTTGGTGAGCGGCATTGCCGGCATGTTCCACATTGTCCCGGCCGCCGCGGCGCTCGGGCTCGACCTCCGCGGTGATGGCACCATCTCCGACACAATCGAAAACGAAATCGCCGCCAGAGCCGGCATCGGTCCCGGAATGAAAGTCGTCGCCGTCAACGGACGCCGATTCACGCCGGAAGTTCTGAGCGACGCTATCAAAGCCGCCAAGGGCACGACCGCAACCGTCGATCTGCTCATCGAAAACGACGACTACTTCAAAACCTACAAACTCGACTACCACGGCGGAGAAATGTATCCGCACCTGGTCCGCGACGAATCAAAGCCCGATCTCCTAACGGAAATCATGAAAGCAAAATAGTTTCCAAGCACTGTCATCCCGACCGCAGCAAGCCATTCCGAAAGGAATGGCTTGCGAAGTGGAGGGACCTTATGTTTCTGCGGTATCAAAACGCCGTAGCGAATACGTAGCTGCGGTACAATCGCATCGCCCATGCGCCTAGCTCGCTTCTCCCCAATCGCCCTGCTGTTCCTGATTCCGATCAACAAAGAGATTCTGTGGGGACAGCCGCCCTCGGCTGTCCAGTCGAGCAAAGCTCGACACACACGACCGCCCGTCGCACCACAAACGCAAACCGACATCCTAGGCTTCACCCCCGCATCCGCAAAGCACGAATCCCTAGTCGAATCCAGATTCAAAGCCATCCCCACTCCGATCCAGGAACGCCGCCAGCACCGCATCTTCACCGCCCAGCCGCACGTCGCCGGATCGAAGCGCAACAACGAACTCGCGGAATACATTCGCAACCAATGGAAGCTGCAGGGACTCGAAGACGTGGTCATCCGCCGCTACGACGTCTACGGCACGAATCCCCAGAGCGCTTCTCTCGAGATGATCGCGCCCACGCACTACACCGCTCTGCTCCGCGAACTCCCGATCGAAGGCGATCTCGACACAAAGAATCACGCCATCAGTGGAGCATGGCTCGGGATGTCCATCTCCGGAGAAGTCACCGCGCCCGTCGTCTACGCGCATAGCGGCAATCCCGAAGACTACGATCTGCTTCGCAAAAACGGCATCGACGTCAAAGGCAAGATCGTGCTGGTGCGCTACTCAAATCCCTACAGCTATCGTGGATTCAAGGCGCTGACGGCGCAACGGGAAGGTGCCGCTGCCATCCTTATTTACAGCGATCCCGCCGAGGATGGATTCCGCAAAGGCAAGGTCGACCCCGATGGCCCTTGGGGCCCGGAAGATCACATTCAGCGCGGATCGATAACTTACGACTTCATGGTCCCCGGCGATCCGCTCACTCCCGGATGGGCTTCCGTTCCAGGAGCGAAGCGCATCCCGATCTCCCAGGCGATCTCCGCGCCCAAGATCATGGCGCTCCCGCTCTCCTGGCATGACGCGCGGCCGCTGCTCCAAAACATGGGCGGCCCCAAAGCCCCCGCCGACTGGCAAGGCGGACTCGGCTTCGAATATCACCTCGGCGGCGAGCGCGCGAAAGTTCATCTCAAAATCGAGATGAACAATGGCACGCAGCCCTACTACGTCGTCGAAGGCCGCATCCGCGGCTCGCAATTGCCCGACGAATGG
>DATEJO010000028.1:0-3594 GCA_035277905.1 Candidatus Sulfotelmatobacter sp. | reverse complement strand
CCAGTCGGCGTCGGGGCAAGTCATTGATCCCCAGGGACAGACGTTTCCGATGTAAAACTTTTTCGCCTGCCAGGGCTCGAGCCCTTCGGCAATCTGCTCGGGAAAGCGCTTGGGATCGGCCGCAGCTCGAAACGCCTCGCGCGCCAGAATGCTCGATGCCTGATGATTCCCGTGTCCATCGCGCGTCGTGCCTGAAAATCGCGCCACCAACACATCCGGGCGGAAGGTGCGAATCACCCGCACCATATCCCCCAGCGCAACATCGTGCCCTCCCCATTTGGCGAACGTCTCTTCCGCAGTCTTCGAGAAACCGAAATCGGCGACCCGCGAAAAACGCTCCTGCACGCCGTAATACTGATCCGCCGCCAGCAACTCCTCGGTACGCACCACGCCCAAGACATCCGACAGATTGCTGCCGAGTTTGTTCTGCCCGCCCTCGCCGCGGTTTAAGGTCATCAACAGTGTGTCCACGCCATGGCCGCGCGCTTCGAGCGTCAGCAATCCGCCATCTTCGTCGTCGGGATGCGCCACAACCTGCATCAATCGCGCCGTTGTACCAAGCCGCAGCAGTTCGAGGCGCAATCCATCGACACCTTCATCTTGCGGGATTGGGCCGGGAACCCCCTGATATCGAAGTCCCGGCGGCTCGGACAGAACGTGATCTTCGGCAACTTCAGCCTGCGACGACCGCCCATTTAATTTCTCCGCTGCAGAGTTTTGCGATGGAGCCGCGAGAACTCCAACCAACAGGAACACGCAGAGACTGGCTAGAAAAGGATACCGACGCGAAACAGATGAAGTGCGGCATCCCACGTGCCGCGGCAAAGTGGCAGGTCCGGAATTTCTCACGATACAAGGATGGGGCCTAAGGCCGGTTTGACGCAAATTCTTTACGACGATTGTCCCGATCCTTATGCGCCGAACAATAGTTCCCCTTCGCTCACCACCTGCAATTCGATCCAGCCTTCCAGCGGCAAAGAGTCGACGGGCAGACGGTTTTGCCACAAACTCATACGCAGCCGGATTCTGCTGGTCGCAACAGCAGTCGCCGAAACTGGCTTGCGCTCTTCCGTTCTTTCCGGCGGCGTATTGCTGGGCGTAGCCAACAGCCAAGCCAGCGGCACCTTGAATTCAAAGTTCCGCACGAGCGCCAGCTTGACGTGCTCGTCCGGATGCGAGGACGACGCCAGAATCCGCTCCGCCGAGCCGTTCTCAATCTTCCAGTCGGAAAGTTTCCGCGCCCTGACTGACGAATCGACACGCAGCGTTCGCCGCGGACGGGGCTCTCCCGGCGCCCAGGATTCGATGTTTACAACTATTTCGAAATCTTCTTCAGGAACTTTGCCGGAAAAATCCAGACGCCCATACAAGCTTGTCGCGTCGATACCGGCATAAACGGCGTCGAGCAGGAACTGTTTGCCGTGCATGGCGCCAGCCCGATGATCGGCCGTGTACACCGCCGCTCCCATCCACTCGAAATAGCGTACCTTGTCGCCAGCCACGCGTGGATGTATATACGCGCTCTGTGGAATGAACGCAGGACGCACTTCCGCGCCAGTAATCGGCTGCGCCAGATAATCCGGCGGCGAAGCTCCCAAGGCCTGGTAGACATTCGAGAGATGTTTGCGATAAAGCTCATCGAAGTCGCGATCGTTGGCAGAATGATGTTCCGGGCCATACCACCAATTCCAATCGCTGCCCTCAGCAATAAGAATCTCATCGAACGCCAGCTTGCGCTGCGCTTCGGTCGCCCGTGCCGCATTCTGGGCATAGAACTCGCGAGCGTGATGGAGATAGTCCCATGCGCGATTATCTTCGGGAGCGCCGATCCAGACGTTGAAATTCGCGTTAATCCACGATCCCGGCACGAGCGAACTCATCCGGTTGAAGTCTTTATGCCGTGAAATCGCCTCGGATATTGTGACGGCCTCCATCCCTGATTCGTGCTCCAGCCCGTCATAGAACCTGCGCAGGAATTCCCGTCCGGATTTCGGGTAGTACTCCCACGCATTCTCCCCATCAAGAATGATCGAGACAACCGCATCGCGCCCCTTCGCCAAGACAGGCTTCGCCGCTTCTTTGATGCTGTTTATCAAATGCCTCGCCGCGTCTGCTGGAGGCATTCCGGAATACACGAATCCGATCAGATCGGAAATCGTGTGATCGCGAAACACCATATGCATCGCCGTCGAGCCTTTTTCATAGCGGTGAATGTTGTAGAGCTTCTCCGCCTGATTCGCCGGCAAATGCCCGCTTCCGTCCCGAGCAAAGAACAAGCCGGTACTTCGGCCCAGAACGCCCTCGTCCGTGGCCATCCACTTCACACCGAGGCTGCTGGCAATGGCGAGGACTTCCTCCGACACGCTCCCTTCGGACGGCCATACGCCCTCAGGACGAATCCCAAACACCTTTTCGTGCAGGTCGAGTCCCTTGACCAGTTGCTCGCGCGCATCCTCGGCGTGTCGAAACCGGTTCTGGGGTATCGGCAATCCCGGAGACGAAACTGCCCCAATGCTCGTATCGCAGACCAGCGGCAGAATCGGATGGTAAAAAGGCGTTGCCGAAATTTCGATTGACCCTTTTTTCGCAGCTTCGGCATGGGCTGGCAACACGCGGGCCAGCAACTCTCTTTCACGCGCTATGACGAATTTCTGATCGTCGAGAGAATAGTGATGCCCCTTGGCGACCAAAGCCGCAATGTCCTTCTCCTCGAGGAAAAATTCGTCGAACCATGCAATCTGCGAGAGCACCTGCAAATCGGTGAAATCCTGCGTCTGGAAAT
Organism: Candidatus Sulfotelmatobacter sp.; assembly: GCA_035277905.1. Classification (GTDB taxonomy): domain Bacteria; phylum Acidobacteriota; class Terriglobia; order Terriglobales; family Acidobacteriaceae; genus Sulfotelmatobacter. The sequence continues at coordinate 812 of DATEJO010000028.1, read as the reverse complement.
ATCGCTCGGCACGGTCCGGATGATCCCCGTGCTCGCGAAATCTCTCCCACAACTCGCGATAGCGCGGATACCGCCCAATCACGTTCTGTGGATTCGCCTGAAAAAGATACTGCAACGCAAAACGCCGTTCGTTTTCGGTCAGCTCTCTGGCCGGCTTCGCCGCGACGTTGAGGAATGGGTCTTGCGCTGTACCGTCAACATAATCCTGAATCTGCACCATCAGTGACGGAACCAGATTGAAGTTCTGGTGAACCTTTGGGAATTCGTCCAGCAACTTCACCATGCCGTAATAATCTTTCAGTCCGTGCAGTCGCACCCACGGCAAACGGTATTCGCCAGTAACCAGATCTTTATAAAACGGCTGGTGTTGATGCCAAAGAAGGATTACGCGCAGGACGGGCATGGCTCAAGCAGTCAGCATAGCACGCGGCCTTTTGCCGCTGCGTGATGCGCCTGTTGCCTCGGTTCCGGTACACTGAAATCCACGCAAGGCAGTCGCCGACGATGAGTCCAGAAAACACTCTTTCGACCCCACAGCTTCTTACCGAGAACGATCTCTATCTCTTCAATGAGGGCAGCCACTATCGCATTTACGACAAGATGGGCGCGCATCTCGCGACGCATGACGGCCAGTCGGGCGCCATCTTCAGCGTATGGGCGCCCAACGCACGTTCAGTCTCGGTTGTGGGCGCCTTTAACGGGTGGGATCCAAAGACTCATTACCTGAACTCACGGGGATCTTCCGGAATCTGGGAAGGCTTCATCCCCGGAGCAACTCACGGCGCACTCTACAAATTTCACATCGAATCGCA
>DATEJO010000027.1:0-4917 GCA_035277905.1 Candidatus Sulfotelmatobacter sp. | reverse complement strand
CCTTTGCGGCGCGCGAAGACAAGAAGATCGACAAGCGGTCGGGCGTGAGCCAGCGGTTGCCGATTTCCTGCACTGAGAACGTCATCTCCAATGCCGAACGGCGGGCGATTCAGAACAATGAAAAGGTCGTGGTGCCACGAATCAGCGACATCTATGCGGCCTTGCCGGCGATCACCGGGAAGTTGGAGTTGGAGTACGAAGGCGAGATGAAGGGCGCGGACCATGTGGGACGCGAACTGATTCGCACCGCCATCGCGAAGACCTACGACGATTACTTCAACGGTGTGAACATGCAACAGGTCGTGCAATGGTTTGACTTGGGCGGCGAGATTCAGCTGGCCGATTCGGCGGGCGCGCGCGAGGCTTTGCAGTCGTTGCACGGAATTCAGGGGCTGACCGACAAGCTCGATAAAGTGTCGGTCTCCTCCGAGGATCCGGACGAGATGCAGGTTTCGGCGGCCGAGTTCGTGCTTGAGGGCCTGCATGCCCACAAGCGCATCGGGCGGAACGAAGAACGCGTCTTCCGCGCAGGCGAGAAGCCCCCGAAGCACACCGAGAAGCCAATGGAGCGAGAGGAGCCGTTCCGGGGAAGAAGACCGTACAACTAGCTCGCAGCTGGCAGGTCGCAGCTCGCAGCCAGCGGCAACGACTGCGCTTGTCTGCTGTGAGGTGCGGCAAGCTGCCGGCTGCGAGCCGCAAGCTATCCTATGAAACGCATTCGATACTCCAAATACGTGCCTGATCCAGCCGGCGAGATGAGCATGGAGGATCTGCTCAGCGCGTTGTCGGATTTCCTGCTGCAGAGCGGTTTTCAAAATTACTGGAACGACGATTTTCAGAATGGCGAGCAAACCCTCGATGATCTGCGGCGCGCGCTTGAGCAGGCGCTTATGGAAAGCGATCTGCTCAACGAGGAATTGCGGGAACAACTGCAGCAGATGCAAATGGATGGGACGCTTGAGGAGTTAATCGAGCAGCTCATCGAACGCATGCAGCAGGAAGACTACATCAGCATTGATGAGCCGCATGATCCTTCCAAGCGGTCGAGTGTGGGAGGGCAAGTCGGCGAGGCGCAGAATCAGACAAAGTTCGAGATCACCGATAAGAGCCTGGATTTTCTGGGATTCAAAACGCTGCGCGATTTGCTGGGTTCGTTGGGCAAATCAAGTTTTGGGCGCCACGACACCCGCGATATGGCGACCGGGATTGAGACTAGCGGGGCATCACGGCAGTATGAGTTCGGGGACAGCTTGAATCTTGATATCACGGCGACTCTGTCGAGCGCGATTCAACGCGAGGGCTTGCAGTTCCCTCTGAATATTGAGTATCCCGATCTACAGGTGCATCAGTGCGAGTATCAGTCCTCATGCGCGACGGTGCTGATGCTCGATTGCTCGCACTCCATGATTCTTTACGGCGAGGATCGGTTCACACCCGCGAAGAAAGTCGCGATGGCATTGTCGCACCTGATTCGGACGCAGTACCCGGGGGATTCGCTGTCATTGATCTTGTTTCATGATTCGGCAGAAGAGGTGCCCTTGTCGCAGCTGGCGCGGGTGAAGGTCGGTCCGTACTACACCAACACGCGCGAGGGATTGCGGCTGGCGCAGCGCATCTTGCAGCGGCAGCGCAAAGATATGAAGCAAATCGTCATGATTACCGACGGAAAACCTTCAGCCTTGACGCTCGAAGATGGACGAATTTACAAGAATGCGTTCGGACTGGATCCGCTGGTGGTAAGCCAGACGCTCGAAGAAGTATCGAAGTGCAAGCGGGCCGGGGTAATGATCAATACGTTTATGCTGGCGTCGGATTATGGGTTGGTGCAGTTTGTGCAGAAAGTCACTGAGATGTGCCGCGGGAAGGCTTATTTCACGACGCCCTATACCTTGGGACAATATCTGCTGATGGATTACATGTCGCGGAAAACCAAGACGATTCATTAGCAGCAAACCGCGGACCTCAGACCTCGGCCGTTAGGCTTGGCTGTGCGAATTGTACTCTAAGAATTTTCGATCGCGGATTTCGGGGACCGGGAGAACCGATCCTCTATCATCTGCTTTAACTCGCGATTTCCTGAACTGCCCGGTATGCCTGATCGATGGCGCAGTCGGTGTAGGCATAGGCGCCAGCGTCTGCGTTGGCGATGGCGATGCGTCCGTAGGGCATGCGGGCGATTTCGCAGGGAGTTTTCTCCCCTTTTAGCCAGAAGTCATCCCACAAAGAGTTGTATTCGTAAGCGTAGCCGTGCGGCCAGCGATTCACCGTGATCGCGGTGATGTCTCTGGCGGGATCGAAGCCTCCCGGTCCCAGTGTGCGAGTGAGTTGTTCACGGATATTGCGCTCCATGGTTTCGAAGGTTGTGCCAAACAACTCGATGCGTCCGATGCGGTGTTGCTCTCGCGCCGGGCTTCCTGGACTGCACGGCGTCTTCATCATGTGAATCACGATGGGGTCGCTGGGCTTCTTCGGACATTCGTAGTCACCGATGCTGACAGGCAGATCGAGATTAAAGCGCGAGTGGTATCCGCCAGGAGCATACACGGAGCTGACACCCAGCTTCTGAAAAGCCTTCCAGTTGCGCAGCGCGACATTGGTGTAAAGCAAAGGAACTTTGGCGGCAGACGCAAGCGCGGCTTTCTGCTCGTCGGGAAGTTCCGTGCAGATGTAAGGAATAACCATATGCCAGCAGGCGAGAATGCAGCGGGAGCCGCGAACGGTGTAGACCTTGCCCGCTTTTGCGTAGGCAATCTCGACGTGCTCGGCGCTGGCAGGATCTCCTTCGTGCCTCACCCGCACGGCGGTACTGCTAAGGCGAATCCGTACCGACGAATTGGGGCGATCGAGTTTTGAATAATCGGCATGAGACGTAACCACATCAACCGCAGTGTTTCCCGGGATGGCATTGGGAATCAGCTTGCGAACCAGCAGCCGGGCGATGGAGGCGTTGCCGTCAGGAAAGTGGAAGAAATACTTCTCCGCCTCTTCATTCGGAATCGCGTCACGATTCATGCCCGGGCCGGGCTGGGGATCGAGATTCATTCCGCGGAAGCCGGGATAGCTCAAACCCCACGCATCCTGCGCAGAAATGGCGTCGATGCCGACGCCAAAGAGCGGCTGCGGGGCAACTTGCTGGACCTTGATGACTTCGTCATTCACCCCGACCAACTCGCTCAGGAACCTGGCGTAGCTCATGCGAGCGAGTCTGGCTTTCTTTTCGTCGGAACTCAGGCCGGGGAGGTAGTCTTTGCTCTCGTGATAGAGGCGCTCGTAGTCCTTCTTGCCTCGCTCGGAGAGCGGGATTCCCGCAAGAAACTGCTTCCATTCTTTCGAGTCGCCGCCCGCTGAATCGGTGGTCTCGCCTCCGCCGTGCGGAACCGGACTGGCGATCAGCGTGTCGGAGCCAAAGGTTTCCTTATCGAAAAAAATGTTGGGAACCAGTCCCTGCGAGCGATAAAGATCCTTGGAAACGTACTTCGGATAAGACGAGACGTCGATACCCAGTTCGTTGATTACCGATTTCGCGACCGGACTGTAGGGGGCGGGACTTTCGATAGAGTAGGTTCCGCCATATCCCAGCAGAAAGTGGCTGTTGATGCGGAATTCGTTGCGTTTGGCATGTCCTCCGAAGTCGTCGTGGTTTTCGAGGATGAGAATCTTGGCGGCCGGTCCGGCGGCTTTGCGAAAGAAGTGTGCGGCGGAGAGGCCGCTGATGCCGCCTCCGACAATGACCAGGTCGTAGGTCTCCCCGGTGTCGACAGGTTTGCCGGCCGAGTCCCAAAACGTGCCGTCGCGCACGCTGTGCATAGCCTCGAACGAGCCAGCGTGGCTGCCGCGGAGGCCGGTCTTTGCCGGAGGGTAATCGTCTTGCGATTCGAACGCGGCAAGAAGTGGCGAAGGAACAATAGCGGCGCCGACCGTGAGCGCGACTCCGTTGAGGAAGTCACGGCGGCTGATGTCACGGTTCATGCCAAGTTCTTTGTCACGCGGATTTCGCACGCAATGCTCCCTTCGGCTGCGATGGGGCCGGTTGGTCTTGCCCTGAATTGACGGTTAAGCGTTTCCGGGTTCGTCGGCTTTTTTCACGGCGAGCTCGGCTCCCTGGAAACCGATCTTGCTGTGAGTTCCATCGCAAAAAGGCTTGTTCACCGAACCGCCGCAACGGCAAAGAGAGAAGGCAGGTTTGCCGGTGAGATCGTATTTATTGCCTTGGGCGTCCACCAGTTCAATGGAGCCCTCCGGGGCCTCGACGCGATAGGGACCGTTGGGTCGAACCGTAATTTTTACTGTTGCCATGGAGTTAAAGATAACAGTTTTCGGGGAGAAGCTTCCAGCCACGGCGCAGGAGTCGGTTCTAGGCGGCGGCTCTGGATGAGGCTAGAAGGTCGGCGTAGAGGTCGAGATAGTCGTCGATCATCCGCTTGGCGGTGAAATGCTCGCGGGCGCGCTGGTAGGCGCGATTGGCGTAAGCGCGGCAGAGGTCGCGCTCCTCACTCATGCGGCGGATCAGCAGCGCCAGGCTGTCGGCGTCGTTGGCAGCAAAGTAAAGAGCAGCATCTCCCCAGATTTCCCGGTAGGTGGGAATGTCATTGGCGATGATGGCGCAGCGCGACAGGGCGGCTTCCAAAGCGGCCATACCAAAAGGTTCGTAGCGCGAGGTGGCGGCATAAATGGCTGCGCGGCTGTACAGAGCGCGAAGCTGGGCTTCCGTCTGCGGACCTTTGAGCGCCACACAGACCTGCTCGGTTGCAAGTTTCACGTCGGCGCGAATCGGGATTTTCGGGTTTGCGACTGGGGCATCGGCCCCCACGATACAGACCGGCATGGGATGCACGTGCTGGGTCAGCAGGTTCACCTGCTTGCCCGCGTCGTAAAGACGTCCCACCGCAAGCACCGAGTCATCTTTGCTGGTGTACG
>DATEJO010000026.1:0-3708 GCA_035277905.1 Candidatus Sulfotelmatobacter sp. | reverse complement strand
TATCTCGACCAGGGCCCGCCCGAGTCGGCACTGCGGCTGATCACCCGGCACAAAGTCTCGCTCGTGTTTTGGCTGCCTTCGTACTACCGCGAGAAGATTCGCACGATTCCGGGCGTTGTCCACGTAAGCCCGTGGAATTGGTTTGGCGGAATCTACAAAGATCAAAAGCCGGAGAACCAGTTTGCGCAGTTCGGCGTCGATCCTAATGAGATCTTCGACATCATCAAGGAAGACCAAGTCCAGCCCGATCAGCTTGCCGCCTTTGAGCACGATCGTGCCGGAGCGGCAGTGAATCGCCAGCTTGCAGACAAGCACGGTTGGAAGCTGGGAGATAAGGTCATCATCCAAGGGACGATTTATCCGGTCAATCTGGAACTCAACATTCGCGCTATCTACGAGACGGATAACCCGTTTGACAGCCTGATGTTCAATATGGAGTACATCAATCAGGCGTTGCCCAGGGTGCAAGGACGAACCGGCACTTTCTACACGCTGGTCGATTCCCCGGCGCACGTAACTACCGTCTCCAAAGCTATAGACGCGATGTTCGAGAATTCGCCGCAACCGACCAAGACGGAAACAGAAAAGGGATTCACCCTCAGTTTCGTGGCCCAGCTTGGGAACGTGAAGCTGTTCATCTTGAGTATTTGCGGTGCGGTGGTGTTCGCCATTCTGCTCGTCTCAGGCAACACCATGGCGATGACAATTCGCGAACGCACGCGAGAAGTCGCGGTGCTGAAGACGCTCGGATTCACGCGTGGAACAATCCTGTCGCTTTATGTAGGAGAGGCGATCACGATCTCACTCTTCGGAGGCTTTCTGGGAGCCAGCGCGGCCACTTTGTTGATGATTGCCGCCTCGAAGATGCCGAATGGCACCTTCTTCACCGGATTCAAGGTGAATACGCCAACGTATCTTGCGGCTTTGGCAGTTGCGGCTCTGGTCGGATTTCTGAGCGCGGTATTTCCTTCATATCAAGCCTCGCGGCGCAACATCGTCGATGGCCTGCGGCATATCGGATAGGAGACGAGCATGGCCATTCCCATTACGTACAACATTCGCAATCTTCGCCTCCGCCTCGGCGCAACTATGATGACGGCGCTCGGCATTGCGCTCACGGTTGCTGTCGCAGTGTTCATCATGGCGTTGCTTGCTGGACTGAATAAGGCATTCGTCAGCAGCGGCGATCCGCTGAACGTGCTGGTGATTCGTAAGGCATCGCAGACGGAGCTGCAGAGCGGCATCGATCGCGACGCTTACCAGACCATCAAATATCTGCCCGGCATCGCGAAGGACAGCTCAGGCGAGTCGCTGGCGTCCGGCGAAGATGTCGTGGTGATCGTGATCCCGCGCAAAGATGGAACCGGCGAGACCAACGTGACCGTGCGAGGCATGTCGCCGGTCGGATTTGAACTGCGTCCGAACATCAAGCTCGTCGAGGGTCGTTGGTTCAATACGGGACAGCGCGAGATCGTAGTCAGCAAGTCCATCCATGACCGCTTCCGCAATACCGGAATGGGCGACGAACTCTTCTTTGGAAAAGGCAAATGGAAGGTGGTCGGCGTATTTGACGCCGGTGAAACTGCGGCCAGCTCAGAAATCTGGGCCGACGTGAACCAGATGGGATCAGATTTCGACCGCAGCGCAGCGTTCTCGTCAGTGCTGGTACACGCGACCGATCCGGTAAGCGCGCAGGCGCTCAAGAACCGCATGAACGACGATCAACGTCTCGCGCTCGATGCGTACAAAGAAACCGACTATTACGCCGAGCAGACCAAATCGGGAGCGCCGATAAAATTTGTAGGAATCATTGTGGCGATCGTCATGGCGGTCGGCTCCTGCTTTGCTGCAATGAACACGATGTACGCGGCAGTCGCCTACCGCAGCCGCGAAATCGCGACGCTGCGCATCCTTGGCTTCTCCCGCCCAAGCATCATTACTTCGTTCGTCATCGAGTCAGTGTTGCTGGCTTTGCTTGGCGCCGTCGTAGGACTGATTCTCATGATGCCGTTCAACGGGCTAACCACTGGAACCGGAAACGCGATGACGTTCAGCGAAACTGTATTCAGCGTTCGTATCACGCTCGGAGTAATGCTGGTTGCAATCGCTTTCGCGGTGAGCATGGGGCTGTTCGGCGGAATCGCGCCCGCGTGGCACGCGTCGCGACGAGAGATACTCGCGGCGTTGAGAGATTAAAAGGCTTTTGAACACGGAGGTCACGGAGAAAACGAAGGTGGTGGACCGAAGTTGCCATCGGCATGGGTTTTGCGACGACATTACATCTTTCCTCTCTGACCTCCGTGTCCTCCGTGTTCAATATGGTTTTGATCGGTTCTGAATTCTATGGCACTGGAAGCTAAGTACGGCGATCTGCATAGCTTGCGGATTGATCGCTCGCAAAAAGAACCTGAAGACCCGAAATGGTCTAAGCGGTTCATCATAGGCGGCATTGCGGCCATCGTGCTGCTTGGGATCATCGTTTTGGCGGTGCGCCTGTTCTCTGCTTCCATTCCGGAAGTGCAGACGGTGCGGGCGGCAACCATCAGCTCTGCCTCGAGCGGGGAAACGGTTCTGCAGGCTGCGGGATACATTGTCGCGCACCACACTATCAGCGTGAATTCGAAAGTCACCGGACGCATTGCCTGGATCGGCGTCGAAAAGGGAGACAAAGTCAAAGCTGGACAGGTTCTCGTCAAACTCGAAGACCAGGAATTCCGTGCACAAGTCGAGCAAGCCCGAGGCGCCGTGGATATGGCGAAAGCCAGGCTCGATCAGCTGGAGCACGGCTCGCGTCCGGAGGAGATCGAACAGGCGAGTGCCAATCTGGACGAGGCGCGCGCAAGCCTGGCCGATGCGAAATCAACACTCGATCGCACACGCCCGCTGGTCGCGCAAGGCGTCTTCTCCCACCAGCAGCTCGACGATGCACAGGCAAAGTATGACGCGGCGCTGCAGCACGAGCAATCGCTGGAAAAGGTGTACAAGTTGTCGAAGATCGGCCCGCGTCAGGAAGAAATCGAGAACGCCCGCGGGGCTCTGGAGCAGGCGAAAGGACAACTCGCTTACGCCCAATCACAACTCGAAGCCACCGAGATTCGTGCTCCCGTAACGGGAACGATCCTCGAACGCACCGCGGAAAAGGGCGAGCTCGTGACCGCGCAATTCGCGTCTGGAGCAGATACCGGCGGGCCTCGCGGCTCGGTCGTCACGCTGGCAGACCTTACCGATCTGCAGGTCGAACTCGACATCAGCCAGAACGACTTCGCCAAGCTCGGTCCAACCCAGAAAGCGGTGCTTTCGACCGATGCCTATCCCGATCGCGAGTACAAAGGCGTGATCAACGAGATCGCGCCGATGGCGAACCGGCAGAAGGCGACGGTTCAAGTAAAGGTGAAGGTCCTCAATCCGGATGACTATCTGCGTCCCGAGGAAAACGCCAACGTGCGCTTTCTTTCCGACCAGAAGCCCGGAGCGAAGCAAATAGTTTCGGGAGCCGTGGTGCCGGGCAGCGCGCTTCGCGATGCCGGCGGCAAGCGGGTCGTCCTGATTGCTTTCAACGGCCGCGCCGTGCAGCGTGAGGTGAAACTGATTGCGCAGCGCAGCGATGGTGATCTGGTGGAAGGACTCACCGGCGGGGAAGACGTCATTATCAATGCTCCGTCGGATTTGAAAGACGGCGACAAGATTCGGATTAAGCAGTGACGTATA
>DATEJO010000025.1:0-22533 GCA_035277905.1 Candidatus Sulfotelmatobacter sp. | reverse complement strand
GTCGCCGCTTGTCGTGCTGGTATCGGGCGCCTTGGGAAGACCGCCGCTTCCCTGCTTCTTCGCCAGATCTGCCATTCCGTCTTTCATTTGCTCGCGGAAGCTGTTGTACATCTCTTGCAGATCGTCGGTCGAAACCGGGCCTTCTGTCCCGAGGGCGCAATCGTTCTTGGAACTGGCGACGACTTTCACATTGACGTTGCCGTCGTCGTCCGGAGTATCGGTTGTGCGCTCGATGACATCGCCCTGCGACAGTGAGCATTCATTGTTGTCAGCGCCGACCAGACTCACGTCCGACGAAATGAGGAACGTGCGGAACTTCGGATTAAGCGCGGGCGGCGCTTCATTCGAGTTCGCGGGTTGACCGCCAGAGGCGTTCGCGCCGGTATTTCCTTTCGCCGCGTCCGCCTGCTCTTGAGCGATTGTCGCTTTCACCTCTTCCGAAAGCGCGTTCTTGACTTCGGGACTCATCTTCGCGGGCGCGGCGTCGGCCGGCATCCCAACCAGGCTGGCCACTAGCGTGCCGTCAGCCGCATTTGGACCGAGCCAGGCGCTTGCAGCCTGCGCTTCATACGCCGCTTGCAAGCTGGCTGCGATCATAAAATCGGTCAGCCAAAAAGCCGCCGACGGATATACCGGGTATGGCGCATAGTACGGACCGTAGTAGCCATACCATGGCGCTCCACCCCATCCCCAACCGTAATAAACCGGAGCGGGCCACGGATTGTAGGCCCACCCGTAATACACCGGCTGATAGTAGTAAACGGGATAGTAGCCGTAGTACGGACGTCCGCCGTAGTAATAGCCGCGATAAACGCCCGTGCGATAGACGCCGTGATAGTAGTAAGTACGCGAGTAGTACGAGTGTCCGCCGCGCACCACATACGTGCGCTGCACGTAGCCACCTCGATGTCCGACCGTCACCACACGCGCGCCGTTATGCATGCTCACAACGTGACGCTCTCCCCGAACGCCGCGCTCAATATGCATGCCATTTCGATTCACCGACCGAATCTGACCATTCGGACGAATGCTCGCATGTCCGCCGCCGCGCAGCTCAACTTGCCGCCCGGGCGCAACATGAGCACCGGGGCGCCCCGCATTCATTCCGCCGTTATGCCCCATGGTGTTGTTCCGGCCCATGTTGTTGTTCATGCCGCCGCGATTGTTGTTGTTCATAGCACCGCGGTTGTTGTTGTTCATGCCGCCCGTATTCCCGCGGCCGTTATTCATATTTCCGGTGCGCCCCATGGTGTTGCCGTTGGAATGCCCCATATTGCTGTTATTGCCGCCCCGGTTCATGTTGCCGTTGGGGTGTTGCGTGTTCGTGTGCTGGGTGTTCCCAGTCGAATGGTTTTGAGGTGGATTGTGGGCAGAGGCGCTGGCATGAGGCGCAGGCGCGGGCGCAGACTTGGGTGCGCTGGACGTTTTATTGTGTTGCGCGAACAGAACAGCCGCGCTCAACACAACCGCCAATAGAACACTGCCGCGAAGAACACTTCCACGGATTGCAACGTTTACCAACTTCATTGGAGACTCCTCGACGCAAAGGTCAATTGAACGCCACACAGGGCGCAACTCGCCGCTTTAGGCGGCGAGAAAAATGCTGCGTTTGTTCGGGGCCCGAAAACGAGAAGACCGTCAGGACGCGATCATGAAACCCCAGGGACACCGCACATGTCAGAACCCGTCCCGCGGCGGACAAACGTTATCAAAACCCGTCGCAGGGCGCAATTGTTTTCTGGAATCGTCCCTTCTATGGCTCAACTGCTGCTGGTAATCTATTGCATCGCTGTGTGTGGAGGAACGCTTGCGCTATCTCGATCGTCTGCAACCGCTTGCTCTTCTCGTTATGCGACTGACTCTGGGCGTCATCATGGTCGCGCATGGATATCACAAAGTCTCTGGCGGCCTGCATCATTTCACCCAATTCGTGGGCAGCCTCGGCATGCCTGCATGGATGGGATATCTATCTTTTTGTGCCGAGTTTATCGGAGGTCTGCTGGTCTTAGTGGGCTTATTCACGCGCCCGGCGGCACTGGCCATCTGCATTGACCTTGCCGTCGCCATCTGGAAAGTTCACTGGCACAACGGGCTCATGGGCGCTCCGGATCGTCCGGGATTCGAGTTCCCGCTCGCCGCCGCCACTCTCGCCTTTGCCCTGATCTTCTTTGGCGCGGGAGCCATCTCTGTCGATCACGTCCTCCGCGGCGGAGGAACCGGAGCCTCAAGACGAAACTGAATTCGGACAGAATCGGCCGGATCGCAACTTGCACCGCGATTCGGGGTTTCATTTATGTTCGGATCCAGCGGGAAAGTGTATCTGCTAACAGGCTCCTTGGGCCTCCGAATTGAATTCCACGGTCACCTGAATTTATGATGGGTGACTGGCATGCGATTGCATCCAAATGGTTTGCGTTCGCATCCTAGCGAACCAGGGTTCACAGTCAAGGAGGTTCCTTTGAGAAAGTTTGCCTTCTTTGCGGCCGTCTTCACGTTTTTTGCCTTCACGAATTTCTCTCACGCACAACAAGCCGACGCCATGCTGGGCTTTGGAACCATGCTTTCTCCTGGCGCCGCCGCTTGCGGTCAGGGAAATACCTCGAATCTGACTTGCCCGGAGCGAGGCGGCCTCTACACCAACATCAGTGCTGACGTTATCTTCCACAAGCGGATGGGTATCGGCTTCGATGCCTCCTGGCGCAGCATTGGAGATTTCGCCGGACTCGGACAGGCGTACCGCCCCATCCAATTCGACTTCAATGGCGTGTACCAACCAAAATTGAACAAGAAGGTTGGCGCCGATCTCTTCGCCGGAATCGGTTGGCAGACGACGCGTTTCTATAGCTACCAGCCGACGTATAACTGCTACGCATTTGGCGCGTGCTATACGAGTTCGAACCACTTTCTTGTGGATCTGGGAGCCGGCATCCGCTACTACGTCTGGGGCCACGTGTTCGTTCGTCCCGAAGCGCACTACTACCATGTCCTCAACAACACCGACGTCTTCAGTTCGGGGAATATCATCCGCGTGGGCGCTTCCATCGGGTACACTATCGGACCAGACTAAACTCAAGGCTGGACTGACGATTGATCCCTGACACGGGAAAGGTCTATCCGTGTTCCCGTGAACGTCTGTCCGGGCTGCATCAGGAAAGATACTATTGAGGCCCAGGGGGGCAGGATTGAGAAGGGTTCTTTCGCTCACATTCGTATGCGCGCTTTTCTGCGCAGCCATAGCCGCACACGCTCAACAACTGGACGTCGCCGTCGGCGGCACCACGCTCTGGTCGCCAGAAAACAAGACAGCTTCTGAAGGATTCCTCCCTCCTCCGCAAAAGGGCGGAGTCTATCCCAGCTTTAGTGCCGAATACATCAACGACAATCATTTCGGCCTGCTGGCCGAAGGAGCATTCCGCTACCACGAGGCGATCTACAACAGTTTTCAGCCCTACCGCCCGATCTTCTACGACATCAACGGCGTTTATACTTCGCGCCTCGCACGCAAGACGCGGGGCGACTTCATGGCTGGAGTCGGCGCCGAGACGATTCTGTTTCCACAACAGTTCGCTAACTGCGGAATCCCTGTCGGCGGATGCCGCATGTTCACCAATAGCACGCATTTTGCGACGCATCTAGGCGTCGGCATCCGCTATTCGTTGTGGCGCAATTTCTTTGTGCGCCCAGAAGCGCACTGGTACTACGTTGTGAACAACTATCAGTTCCACTCCGGTAACGTTTTCCGCGTGGGCGCTTCGGTCGGATATACCTTCGGCGAGCATCCCCCGCGTAAAAAGAAAGAACCGTAAACTCCACCACCGAGACACGGAGATAGATCAAAAGATTGTTTTTCCCATCCGTTACTGCGCGGTAAACCTGAGTCAGTATCCCCATCTTCAAAATGAAAAAGGCAGCGCCTGACGACGCTGCCCTTTTTAGTTTTCGGTTTTGCCTATCTCATCGACTCGCAGACTTCGGCTTCGTGAATGGCCTGATCGAGGTGCTCGATCGCCTTCACGCGGTGGCCGTCGAAATCATGAGCGGCGGTCTCCAGATGACGCTTGGCATTCCGCATGGCTTCGAGAGCTTCGTGAATATGTGGATGCGGTTCCGGAGTCGGCACTGCGGCTGCGGCAGGAACTGCTGCCACCGCGGGGGCCGCGGGCACCGGAGGCGCGGGAGCCATGGGGCCGGCTGCCGCTGCCGGGAAGGCTAGCGTAAAGAGAACTGTTGCCATGATGAGCAAGCTCAATAGCGCGATCTTTTTCATGTGTTCCTCCTCGTCCGAATTCCGGCTCGGACGCAACCGATGTGAAAGATGTCCCGGATGTGCAGCACCCCAATTGTGAAGAGAGACCCGACCGTGACTGGGCACAGTATATCCGCAGCACCGAATTCCGCAGCCGTCTGGAAGGTTACTGAGGAGGTGCTGCCTTGTTCTGAAACCGGCTGCGCAACCAGATGGCGATCACCGCAACCAACACAAAAATCGCAAAGAACGTATCGAAGCGTTTCACGTTTTCCTGCAGCCTCTGCCAATGCCTTCCGAACAAATATCCTGCGCAGGAAATCACTGTGACCCAGAGCCCGGCTCCGAGGAAGTTGAAGATCATGAATCGCCGCCACGGCATGCGCAATACCCCGGCGAGCGGTCCTGCGATGATGCGCATCCCGAAGACGAATCGCGCGAAGAAAACCGTCGTCGCGCCGTACCGCGCAAAGAGCCGTTCTCCCTTCAGCAGCGTCGCCTTCTGAATGCGAAAGATGGATTGGTAGCGGCTGAGCATCGGACGCCCGCCGTAATAGCCCACTGCGAATCCGATGTTATCGCCGATCGTAGCTGCAAGCGTCGCCACGAGTATCAGCCATGGAAGTTGAAGCGTGTGTTCGGAGTAGCAAAGAAAACTGGCCAGCAGAAGCACCGTTTCTCCCGGCACGGGAATGCCGGCGTTCTCCAGAAGCAGCGTCGCCGCTACCGTCCAGTAGCCATACTGCGCCAGCGCGCTTTTAAGAAACTCAAGAATCCACTGGGACATTCAGTTGATGATAACCGGGGCTGCGATGGTCACCGGCGATCCGGCTCACATCGTTTCGACAGAAACCGGATCAGCGCCTGATTAAATTCTTCTGGACATTCTTCATATGGCAGATGCCCGATGCCAGGGAAAACAACTTGCTCCACGTGATCGAAGTGCTGCGCCAGCGGTTCCATCGACGAAGCAAACACCACGCGATCCTCGCCGCCCCAGATCAGCAATGTCGGAATTTTCCGCAGCTTCGGGAGGAGCTCCTGCAGCTCCTGCAGGTCGGCCGTCCATGTCCGCACAATGCTGAGTCCGTGCTCGAAGAATCCGGGAATTGCCAGCGGCGCTTTGTAACCCTCCAGACTTCCGGGAGGAATCGTGCCACGATTCGCATACAACCGTCCGTGAAAATACGGAAAGAGAAACGGAAGATTTCCGACGGCGAGGCGAAATCCTGCGGCGCCAAAACCGGTAGCGAAGAATGGGGCGAGGCGCTTCCCGTGAGCGGAGTAAGGATTTACGGGACACGCAAGGACGAGACGCCGAATTCGCGGAAGTCGGGAGTTTTCGCCGACGGATTCCGCCGCGACGCACATCGCGACGGCCCCGCCCCTCGATGTTCCCAGCAAATCAAAAGAAGAGATTCCCAGATTTTCAATAAACCTTAGAACCCGCAGCGCCGTCCCGCGCATGGAGTGGTCGATGCTCCGCGGACGATCGGAGAAACCCGCACCCAGCAGATCCGGCGCATACACCGCTGCGTGCGGCGCCAGAGCGGGCATCGCGAACCGCCAGGAAAACGAATACGCCAGTAGCCCGTGCAGCAGAATCAACGGGGGGCCCGATCCGGCGCGCAGGTAGCGCATGCCCGAACCATCGAAATCCATCCAGCACTCTTCGACGCCCTCGCCCAGCGGCGGCGCCCATCGCCTTGCAGCTTCCTGAACCTCGCTCATCCGAGCATCAAGACCCGAAAATCTTTCCGGTCCGGAGGACAACTCTTTCCGAGGCCCCGGATTCTATCTAAGTGAAACAACGCCTCTGTCGCTTCACTTTGGGGAGCTTCGGCTCCCCCCTTTTTTGGCCTCCGCGTTCCGGACCTCAGGGTTGGTTCCAGGAAACGGGGAGCCGGACGCCGGCTTCTAAGCCGCGGCCTTGCGCTTTTTGCCAAGCAGCTTCTTCAACACGCGAATTCCCTTATCCACGTGCTTCTCTTCCAGCAGGAACGGCGGCAGAAATCGCACCACGGTGTCCTGCGTGCTATTGAACAGCACGCCCTCCGCCAGGCCGGCGTCCACAATCGGACGCGCCGGAATTTCCAGCTGAATGCCCTGTATGAATCCGCGCCCGCGCACTCCAATCGCCGCCGCGCGGCTCTCGACCAGATCTTTCAATTGCTGCTGCAGGTAAGCGCCAACTTTGTTCACGTTCTCGAGCAGTTTCTCATCCTCGACGATCGAGAGGAACTCCAGCGCGACGCGGCAGGCCAGCGGTCCTCCTCCGAAAGTCGTGCCGTGTTGTCCCGGCGAAATTGCAGTCGCGAATTCTTCTTTCGCGATGAACGCTCCCAGCGGAAGCCCGGCCGCAATCGGCTTTGCGATCGCTACAATGTCGGGAGTCACGCCAAACGCCTGGAACGCAAAGATTGTGCCCGTGCGTCCCAGACCGCACTGAATCTCGTCGAAGATCAATGCCGCTTTGTGACGATCTGCCAACGCCCGGCACTCACGCAAAAATTCGACGGAGCATTCGTAGATTCCGCCCTCGCCGAAAATCGGCTCCAGCACAATGGCGCAGGTATTGTCGTTGACCGCGGCGCGCAATCCTTCGAGATCGTTCTGCTTCACGAACGTCACGCCTTCCAGCATCGGCTCGAATCCCTTCCGATGTTTATCTTGTCCCGTCAGCGAGAGCGCGCCAAACGTGCGCCCGTGATAAGAACCTTCGAGCGCAACGAGCCTGCACTTCGCCTCGCCTCCTGCACGATGTCCTGCGAGACGCGCCAGCTTGATCGATCCCTCGATCGCCTCTGTCCCGCTGTTCGAGAAAAATGCGCGGTTCAATCCCGAAAGCGAGCATAGCCTTTCGGCGAGCGGTCCCTGATACTCGTGGTAGTACAAATTCGAAACGTGGATCAGCTTGGCCGCCTGGTCGCGAATTGTCTTCACGATTCTCGGATGCGCATGTCCCAGGGCGTTTACGCCGAGTCCGGAAACGAAATCCAGATAGCGCTTGCCTTCGATATCAAACAGAAACACGCCCTTGCCGCGCGTCAGCACCACGGGATAGCGGTTGTAGGTATGCAGCAAATATTTGCGCTCGAGATCGGCAATGCCATCGAGGGTGTGCGGAGAACTGACCTCGGGAGAAGTAGCGGTAGAGCTCATGATCGCCTCCATCGGAAAATTCGATTTTACCGGAAGGCGCGGTCGAAACGGGGCCACATCCAACAAATCGGTTCGGCGATCAGAGGCAAGCAAGAGAGGGGCCGAAAATCCTTCGGCTCCCTTTGATCGCCAAAGCTCAATCGTTCAGCTCAAAATGCGTACCGCAGCGACTCCGTCAGCAGGTTCGCGTGAAAATATCTCGGCGCGGTCGGTCCGGCAAATGAACCCTCGTTGTACTGGTAATAGTTCCAGGCCGTATTCCATGCGAGTTTGTGGCCGAGATTCACGCTCAAGTTGACTGCCGGTTGAATGAAGATGTAATCCAGAGAGCCAAGTGGCTGCAGGATGTTGAACTGCGGAATGCGGCCATCCACTCCGGTGACATTCAGCCCGACATTCGCGGTCAAGCGCGGGTGGGGCACGAACCGAACGCTGGCCATGCCGAATTGCGTGTGATTCGTGTAATACGAATTATTCAGCAGCGGATTCCCCGGATCATTCCCCGCACACGAAGTCGCGCCGGCTACGAACGGCAATGTCACTCCTGTGGGCGGAGTGTCGTTGAAGCAGATCAGCGCATTCTGAATTACGCTGTTGTAGTTGTAGGCCACATCCACGCCGAACCGCTCTTTCGGCGTAAGCGAAGCCGTGAGGCCGTAGTTCTGGTTGTGTGCTACGTAATTGGTTAACGAATCGGCGTTCGAATCCTGCACCAGATTGATCGAGCCTCCCACCGTGGCCCAGGGGCGTGGCGTGTAGTTGGACTGCAGCCGGTAGCGTGTTTCCTTGCGCGGAGCGATGCGCACAATCAGGTTGTCGAAGTTGCTGTGCTCCATATCGAAGTTCATGCGCAACTCGCGCGTCGGCCGGAACCACACTCCCGCCAGCGCCGTGAATTCATTGATCTCGAAGTGGTCGAGATCTCCCGGCAGGAAGTCATTGAAATGATTGAAGACCCGATTACCGTAGCGGAAGCCAATACTGGCTCCGGCCTTTTTCGGGAAATCCCATGCCAGCTGCGTCTGGTTTCTCTTCAGGGTCTGGTTAAACGATGCCTGTTGCACCGTAGGTGTGGTCGTGGCCGAAGTCGCGCTTAACGGTGTCAGCAGATTGCAAGTACCGGTGCAGACGCTGTCCACTTCGGAAAAATTGCCGTTCTCCGGAATGCGGTACGCCCAGAAGTAAAACTGGTTGATGAGGCGCAGATGCGGGGTCAGGTGCAGGGTCGCCCCGAAATCCGCGGTGTCGGAGATTCGGTTCGCGTCCGCCAGGCCCGTGACCGTGAATGCGCGAGTACTCGTACGCGTCATCAACCCGTCAAACGATTCGTACAGCGGAGTGCTCATCGTCGCCGAGCTGTAGGCGTAGGAACCAACCAGATTCAACCGCTGAAAATAGCTGCTGCGAAAACTGATTCGCTCCGTCGGAGCTGACGTGCGCACGCGCTGGTTCCGCAGATAACTGAAGTAGGCACTGCACGACACATTGGTCAGCGTTCCGTTACTGATCAGGCTGGTCGCCGGGGGCACCACCGCACAGGGCGCCCGGTTGGCGGTATCGATCGAGAGTCCCAACTCAACCGGCGTTCCGCTGGACAGCAACGCAGGAGCAAACGGTGCGAGTTGCGCGTCCGTGTCCCCGCGATAGTAATCCAGGAACTCATCGAAGCTGAGCACCGTGCGCGGCGCGACTCTGGCATCTACGCCCACGCGATAGGAATTCAACGTCGTGTTCCACGGTTGCAGCAGCAGCGCATCCGTCCCTTCGTGCACGCTGCTGTAGCTCGGGCCCGTCATGTTGTTGTGGGAATATCCCAGGCGGAAACTCACCCACGCCTCCGGCAGAAGCGTCAGATCGACATCGCTCATGCGGCGCACCGTGTCAAACAGATGCGGCGAGTTCAGCGCCGGGATCGACGGTTTCGAAGTCGGAGGATTCAGCGGGTTCGCCAGCAGATCAAAATCCGAGTGGTTCTGATCACGCCGGAAATGCCCCTGCAGGTTGTACCACTTATCCTTGCTGGCCCGCAGGGTTAGAGCATTGTTGGGATCGCCGCCCCACCCGAAGCTGTCGAGATAAAGATCGTCAAAGAGCAGCCCCTGATGGTCGATCGACTGCATCGACAACGATTCGCTCAGAAACCGCGGCCCGCTCTGCAGGTTGACCAGAGTGTCGTACATGTTTCCACTGCCAACGATTCCGGTGGCACGGCCTCCTACTTCAATTGCCCCCTGCACCTGATAGCCCCCGTACTCGCCCGTCGTGGGCGGGGCCGGGCTCCCGCTCGATGTTTGCGCGCTCAAAGATGCCGGAAGGCACGCCACCAGAGATGAGACCAGAACCAGCAGCGTGAAGGCCGACGATATCGATCGAGAGCCGCGGAAATTCTGTAGATCCGTTTTTCCTGATGTCATCGCAATTCCCTCACTTGAAAAACACGCTGCTGAAGTTGGACCCATGAATCTGGGTGTGACACATCGTGCACGCCTGATACTTGGCCGACTGGTTGTGCGCCGGACCCGCCGCCCCCTGCGTCGGGAACGTGTGGCATTGCAGGCACAGCATGTTCACCAGGCTGACCCGCAGCAGGCGCGGATTGGTCGAGCCGTGCGGGGTATGGCAACTCATGCAGCCTTCGGTCTTTACCGGCACGTGCTCGTAGATGAATGGCCCCTGCTTATCCGCATGGCACTTGAAACAGACCGCATCGCCGCTGGGCAGCGCTCGCACTTGCCGCAATGTCCCCGTTCCATGCGGATTGTGGCAGTCATTGCACTGCACCAGACCTTCATTCACCCGATGATGAAAGGGCTTGGCAAAATCCGCCTTCTCGGTCGTGTGGCACCCGTAACAAAGATCGGGCTGCTTCCGGACCAGCAGGAATTCTTTTTCCTGCGGGTGATGCGGAGAGTGGCAGTCCAGACAGCCGACGTCGCTGCTGGCATGCGCCGATTGCGGATAGTGCCCTTGCCCATGCGCATCACCATGGCAGGTCAAACAACGCTCGCTTGTCTCCTCGCGCGATTTGCCCTCGAAGACAAAGATCTTCGTCTTATCGCCGCCTCCCGCCACGTGCTCCGCTCCCGGACCATGGCAGCCCTCGCATCCCTGCTTCGACGCTGCCTTGTCTAGCATCGTTTTCCGGTGCGGCGTCTTCTGCCACGCGGCGTAAATTTCTTCGTGACACGTTTTGCAAGTATCGGCGCCGGCATATTGCGAATTGCCGGAGGAAGCGGAGGTCGTATCCACAAGTTGTTGCGTTGCCTGTCCCGCGATCGAAGCCAGGCAAAGCACAATCAAAAATGGCAGAGTAAGAATGATTCTGAGTTTCACTCGCATCGGCACACCCTCGTGGCTCTCGGGTCTGGGGGTCACAAAATCCGTGACCACGACTTTCGATTCTGTGTTGGGAGGCTGAACTACTTCAAGTTAGAAACGATTTAGGCGTGAGTTACTGATTCCGTTTCGGGACCCTCTTGAAACGGGAAACGATCCTGCTCCGAATTCTGCGGAGTTTGCTGGAGTGAAAGTACCGCAGACTTCCGAGTTGGTGCGACGACAATCGTACATCTGCAGCTGGAAGCTTTTCCGCTTTATCGGGATAAGATGCAGGAGCGAACTCTCGCTCTCAAAATGTTTTGCAGAAAGGAAACTATTTTCCGTACAACGACTTCTCCCCCTCAGGCCGTGTCTTCCACCGCCGGTGCACCCACAGCCATTGCTCGGGATATTTCCTTACATATTCTTCAATCACCTTCGTGAACATCTGCGTATTCGCAATGATGTCAGCGTCAAGATTGCCCGTCCGAATCAACGGCAACGCCGGATCGAATCGCAGACGGTACTTCCCGAGGGTATTGTCCCAAATCGTGAATCCCGGAACCACAGCCGCATCGGTACGCAGCGCAATCCGCGCCAGCCCGCTCGCTGTGCAAGCCTGAATTCCGAAGAAATCGACGAACACTCCCTGCGGCGGAGTCATATTCGTGTCCATCAATATTCCGACCGTCTCTCCCGCCTTCATCGCCGCCAGCAACCCGCGCACGAAATCGTCTTTGTTCACCATCTTGTTGCCGTGCATCGTGCGATAGTGCTCGATCATTCGATTCAGATACGGATTGTCCATCGGCCGCATCACGACATTCAGCCAGTGTCCATGCAGGGAGTGCGCAAAGGCCGAGAGTTCCCAGCCGCCAAAGTGCGCTGTCAGAAACAGGACTCCCTTGCCGCGCGCGTACGCCTGCTCGTAGTTCTCGAGGCCGTCGTACACAACGACTTCGTCGACATTTTTCGGAGTGTATCGGGGAAACTGGCAGAGCTCGGCAAGCTGACGTCCGAGCGAGGTAAAAACTCCCCGCAAAATGCGCTTGCGCTCTGGGATGGTCTTTTCGGGGAGCGCCATCGCGAGATTCCGCATCCCCACCTGGCGCAATCGAAAATGTAGCAGATAGAAAAGCTGGGCGATCGCTATACCCATCGCCCGCGAGAGACGACGCGGCAGAAGGCCCAGCACCTTGATGAACGGCCATGCTGCCGCGTATTCAAGCTTTCTCCGCATGGGGGAAGCGTCACTTTATCATGCGGAAGATTCCCGGTGAACCAGCCATCAGCACTCAGCCGTCAGCATTCAGCCAACGTCGCGGAACCGTGCGCCCCAAGTTCTCGTGCGCTGCGCACAAATGCATTTGCCAAAGACTCCAAGGCTGCCGGGGCGGGCTGAGTGCTGAGTGCCGAATGCTGAATGCCCTACTTAGCCGCTTCCTGCGCCCACTTCGCCAGCGTGGTCAGAAACGGATTCGCCCCCGCCGGCGGCGGAACCTCGCCGGTCAGCGCCGCGCGGAACGTCACCATGTGCCCGTAGAATTCCCGCGTGCTGTCTTTATCCTGCTTGATCACGGCGCCGTTGAGACTCACACCGGCAAACACACCACGCGCCCGCGAGTACGTCAACACCTGCGCCCGCATCTTCCAGTCGGTATTGCCTTCCGCATGGCGTCCGACCGGCCCTGCCGCAACTGACGCGTCCGCTCCCAGCGCGACCTTGCTCGACAGCAGGTGCTGCATGCCATCGTCATTCATAATCAGCATCACCAGATCGACGGCCTGACCGCCAATCTGAAATCCGAAGCTGCCTCCGGTCACGGTGAAGAACGCCGGCGCGCTCCAGCCCTTCGGCGTGCGGCAACTCGCCAAGCCGCGTCCATATTTCGCGCCGACAATGAATCCGCCCTTCAACATCGACGGCACCACCGCGACACACTCGGCCCGGCTCAGAATCTCTTCCGGAATCCCCGAGTCTGGCGCCGACTGAATCTCATTCAGCACATCGGCCGCCGATTGCACACGGTCGGTAGCTTTTGATTCCCTCGGCTGATCATCCGCGAACGCAAACGAGCACAGAGACACCACAAGCATCAACAGCAAGAGTTTTTTCATCGTCCTCACCACAAAAATGTACTGGGATCTGGTAGTTGGATTGTAAACGAATTCGACGCGTTGTATGGAAGCGACTACCTGAGGTCTCTCAATGAGACAATGCTCTCGTTACTAAGAGGATTCCCACTCGAATGCCCCGTCATCCCAAAATCATTGCCGAAACCAAAATCTTCGATCCAGCCGACGGATTCTCTCCCCTGACCGACGTCGGGACTGTCACGGATTGCACCATCGCAAAGCGAGATGGCCAGTGGTGGATGTATTTGGCAGGCGCGGTTGCCGGCAAACCTGGCATTCATCTCTTTAGCGCCTCACTGCCCGCAGGTGCTCCACTCGCGGCCACGGGTTGGAGATTGATCCCCGATGCACACAACAACTCACAAATCGCATTTCTCGCAACTTATGACGCGAGCGCTCCTTGGGATCTGAAAGGCGGACGTCATTGCCCTTCCTATGTCAGAGGGTGGGATCCGGATCGCGGCATATGGACCGAGCGTATCTACTACGCAGGTGGCGCAGAACAGGTTTGGGGCCCTTACACGATCGGCTACCTCGAGTGGAACGGTGCGCATTGGATCGAGCAGTCATCTCCAGTGTTTCGAGCCGAGGAAGAATGGGAGCACGGCAGCGTCTACGAACCAAATCTGATCTACGCCGACGGCAAATGGAAGATGTGGTACGTAGCCGGCTCGAATCACGAAGACTATCTCGTCCATGGCTTTGCCGAGAGCCCAAACGGCCGCACTGACTGGACCAAGCACAAGATCTTCGCGCCGCCGGAACTCAAGCTTTTCGATTTCCGTCCAGTCCAAACAGCACGCGGATACGAAGCGGTTTTCTCGCGAGTATGGGTCGCACCGTCCCCCGCGCCCTCCGAAACAGGACTTTGGTGGTGCCGCTGCGATCACCCTTCGAATGATCTTTCGGCATGGAGCAACCCCGTTCAGATCATGAGTGCGGAAGATCGCGGATGGTACTCGGGCCCATGGAAGCCGTCGGTCCACTACAGCGAAACGAACTCCAATCGCATGTTCGTCTTTTTCGACGGAATTTATCGCAAAGATGAACCGGGTCCGTTCCCGTTCGCATTCACGCTTGGCTGTGTCGAGATCGAGTGGTCCGACACGCTGTAGCAGGCATTTGAGGAAAATGAAACGAAACAATCAGGGCAAAAAAATGCGGGGCTGAAAGCAGTGACCCTAATCGCCACTCTCAACCCCGTCTCCCAGGTTCTGTGGTAGGTGAGCCGAGTATGCGTTGGCTCTAAGAATCCGACAAGATTACGAAGGTAAGTGTACTTGCGGTTACGACGTGAAACCCGGAATTCCAAGCTAAGGCAGTGAAAGCAATGAGCGTTGAGCCATGAGCAAACCAGGTTCGGTATTAGCTCATCGCTCACCACTCATTGCTCATTGCCAAGCTAGAAGCCAGGAGCTAGCAGCTAGAAGCTTCTTTATTTCGTTGCCACCAACGAATGCGTAATCGCATGCACCGACAGCGCGATGCGGTTCTGCACGCCCACCTTCCGCATCAATTTCGCGACGTGCGCTTTCACGGTGCGCTCTTCAATTCCCAACTGCGAGCCAATCTCTTTGTTCGAGCGGCCCGCCACCAGCATCTCCAAGACTTCTTTTTCGCGGTCCGTGAAGGTTACCCGGCCCGCCGGGAAGATCCGCCCCGGAGCCGACGACACTCTCTCGATGAACATCGAGAGCACGCGCCGCGGAGCCCAGACCGATCCCTGATTCACCACGCGAATCGCCTGCGCAAACTCCGCCGGCGTTGCCGCTTCGTCCACGTAGCCCTTTGCTCCAGAAGCAATCGCCTTCAGAATGGTTTCTTCATCGATCCCTGAGCCAGTCACGATGATCCGAAGATCCGGACGCGTCGCCTTCAGACTGGCCATCACGTCGAAAAGGTTTTGCCCGGAACGGTTGCCGAGCAGGATAAGGTCGATCCCTTGCAGCGTGCTGATCTCGGGCAACGCGGCGGAAATCAGTTCGAACTCCGGCTCGGAGTCGAACAATGCGCGGAAGCCGACGAACCGCAATGGATCGCTTTCCACCACCGCGATTCGGATTACTGGTTTTCTGGCTACGGCTGCTTTCATAGGTTTCCCTTGGGGTCTAAATTCTTCTACTCAGCATAGTAATAATTCGTCACAATGCAAAGAGAAGGTGACCGAAGGGAAATTACGGGAGTAACATGGAAATACGCGGCTTTCGTGAGCGCGTAGCGACAGCCGCCTCGGCTGTCGAGTCGAGCGAAAGCTCGACCGTGAAATTGATGCAATGATCCTTCAAATCCCGGGAGATTCCGCTCGCATGATCCAATCCAAGCAACGGGCTTTCATTCTCGTCACGCTGTTGCTCACAGCCTGCACACTCCTCGCCCAAGACACAACTCCGCCGCCAATCGCCACGCCCCCCGGACAAACTGTCGCCCCCGCCTACACTCCCAAATTCAGAGGCGACCCCGCGCGCTCCGACTCCGAAGCCGAGGCTCTCGCCTACATGCGTGTCGTCATGCGGGCCGAGGTTGGATTCAACAAGCACTACGGCCACTATGCTCTGAACTTGCACGAACTCGTTCACTCCGGAACGTTCACCCAACGCATGGTGAATCCTGACCGCGGCGATTACACCGTGGGCTATCGAGGAAAGAAAGATAACTTCGTGCTCACGATGACCCCCAAAGTGATGGACGCGCAGCACCGTTCCTTCTACGCCGATAAAGACGGCAAGATTCACGCCGACGAGAGCAAGGCCGCGGATGAGAATTCACCGGTAGTAGAAACTCACCGCTGGTAATCTGGATTTTCGTTTGAAGGGTTGCCCCATCCTTGTCGCGTTTTGTGCGACAGGATGGGGATTTTGACTTTGATGGTTCAACAGAAGTGGGTGCCCCATTCTAAAATCGCGCTCTTTGCGATTTTAGGTTGGGAATTTCGTGATGCCTACTGCTCCTGCGCGTCCGGAATCACACTCACCTGCATCTGTTTCCGCTCGCCTTCACTCACCCGCAGCACAATTCCCTGCCCCTCATAGCTCTTCAAAAACTCCGGACTGTAGTAAGCATCGCCATCGACGCTCTCCCACGCAAACAGCGTGTACTCCCCCGGACGAATCCCGCGCAACGTGAAATGCCCGCTCTGATCCGTCGCCGTATTTCGATACCGGTCAATCCGGCCGCGCAATCGAACCTCCGGAACGGCGACGACAACCGCATCTGCCACAGGCTGCCCTTTGCTGTCGACGACAACTCCATCGTCAACCCCGCCATTCGCACTCACGACAACGTCCAAGCCTACCGCTCCGCCGTTGACGTCGATCCCGGCATCGCTCAGCTCGCGCCCGCCCGCCACGACCGACTTCACAAACCAATCCCGATTCGCGCCGTTCTCGCCGATCAGCTGCACGTAATAATTTCCCGCCGGAACATTTTTCCATCCAAAGCTTCCGTCCGCCGCGACATGCGTCAGGTTCTCGAATCGATCGCCAATCGTGAATGCAGCCGCATCGTCGTCGCCTTCCACCTTCTGCAACGTCAGAAAAATCTGTCCAAGGTCAAACCGCACGCCACCCCGGCTCTCCAGCCTCAACCGTCCGCGCACCGACGCCCCCGGCTGCGGCGCCAACCTCAATCCATCCACGCTGGTCGATCCAATTTGCAGCGACTGCCGCGCCGTCATCGGCACCGGCGCTCCATCCACCGAAGCCACAATCGTATAATTCCCCGGCGATACATCCTTGATGACGAAGCTGCCGTCCTTGTGCATCTCGGCGCCATTCTGGATCAGGCTGAAATCGCGCGACTGCAGCATGATCGTCGCCGAACTTTGCGGCGGCAGATTCACCACCGCCCCGCGAATCATCAAACTCGGCCCCGGGATCAGCGAAAAATCCGCCGGAAAATCATCGCCCGCATGCAACTGAATCGGCGTAGCCTGGCTGCGATCCGTCGTCCCCGGATAGTAAGTCGTCTGATACGTCGTCGCGGTCTGATCCGCTTTGCGCGTCTCCCCCGCGGCCGCGCCTCCAGTTTCGATCAACGCCCGAAAATCCGGCGGAGGAGTGACCGAAACATACACATCTCCCGGCGCCAGTCCCGCCACGCGGAATTCCCCAAGATCATTCGTCCTCTCCGCCCCGGCTTGCTCCCAATGCCGATGCCCCGACGCGAACGTCCTCCGCAGCACGGTCACCTCCGCGCTCGCCAGCGGATCGCCATCTTCATCCGTCACCCGTCCTCGAATCACCGCCGCCGCCTGCAACCGAATCTGCAGATCTTTCACTTCCTGTCCGGCTGTCAGCGTCAGCACGCGTCCCTCGCTCCGCCCACCGCGCTTCTCGCCTTCGAGAAAGCCAGTCCTCTCAGCAAACAACCGGTACCGCCCCGGAAGCACATTCTCGATCCGGAACAGCCCGTCCGCTGCAGTGACGGCCGTATAGTCTCCGCCCTCAGTCTGATTCTCAGCGATCAGTTCGATCAGTGCCTTCTTGACCGGCTGCCCGTCAGGATCCTTCACCACAATCCCGGCGACGGTCGCACGCGTTTTCGAAGAACTCGCAGGCACCTGCGCCAACGCACCGGCACAAAGCGCCACGGCCATCAGGACTGTGACAACGGATTTCATGCGGAAAGAGAGGGAGGTTGGATTCCGTTCGCGGCCCGGGAGATGGGGCTGCAGCCCTACTATTTTATCGTCGCTCTGCCCTCGTTCCCAAGCGATTCTTTGACGGCGAATCGGACGCCGCCAACCGCCCGTTGAGACTGCCCCTCTTCAACTCGCCGCATTTCTGCTAACCTCAAGTAAATCAACAACAAACAGCCCGGAGAACTCAATGGCCAGAACGCCTGAAAAAGAAGCTTCAATGTGTCCAGAATTACAGCCTAAATATCGTGGATGTAAGAAACTTCCGTTTCCATCGACTACGTGAGTGAGGGCAATTGAACAACTCAGTTCCGCTGGAAGATGTCGCGCCCAAGGAGGGCAAATGAAACTCACCCTCATCCCAATAGTTTTTCTCGCCGCCACCTGTATGGCTCAGTCCCCCGACGTCGCCGGAGACTGGCAAGGCACGCTCAACACCGGCATGGGCGAACTGCGTCTCGTCCTGCACATCACCAAAGCTCCGGACGGCGCTCTCAAAGCCACCATGGACAGCGTCGACCAGAACGCAAACGGCATCGCCGTCGATGCCGTCGTCCTGAAAAACTCCAAGCTCAACCTCAACGTAGGCGCGGTCCACGGCACCTATGAAGGCACGGTCTCTCCCGACGCGCAGACCATCTCCGGAACCTGGACGCAAAATACTCCGCTGCCCCTGGACTTCAAGCGCACCGCTCATCCCCTCAAGACCGAACACAAAGCCGCCAAACCCTCCGACATTGACGGCGCGTGGATGGGAACTCTCGATCTCGGCGCGGCCAAACTTCGCCTCGTCTTCCACATCGTCAACACCGAAGACGGACTCACCGCCACCATGGACAGTCCCGACCAGAACGCCAAAGGGATTCCCACGACCTCGGTCGCCCGCGACGGCGTGAATCTGAAGATCGAAGCCAAGAATATCGGCGGAGTCTTCGAAGGCAAAATCGCCTCCGACCTCTCTTCGATCGACGGCACCTTCACGCAGATGGGCGCCTCCCATCGCCTCTTGCTGAAGCGCGTGAAAGATCAGGCTGAACTGGAAATCAAACGCCCGCAGGTCCCGACAAAGCCCTATCCCTATCGCGAAGAAGAAGTCTCGTATCACAACAACGTTCAGGACGTAACGCTCGCCGCGACGCTGACGATTCCGCAGGGAAAAGGTCCCTTCCCCGGCGTTGTTCTCATCACCGGCTCCGGCCCGCAGGATCGCGATGAGAGCCTCATGGGCCACAAGCCATTTCTGATTCTCTCCGACTATCTCACGCGACACGGCATGGTCGTCCTCCGCGCCGACGACCGCGGCACCGCCAAATCCACCGGCAACTTCGGCACCGCAACCACCGCCGATTTCGCCACCGACACCGAAGCCGGAATCAATTTTCTGAAGACGCGCCCTGAAGTCAATCCGCACAAGATCGGCCTCATCGGACACAGCGAAGGAGGCATCATCGCGCCCATGATCGCCGCCCGCAACAAGGACGTCGCCTTCATCGTGATGATGGCCGGAACCGGCGTCCCCGGTGATCAGGTGATCGCAGCCCAGAGCGAAGCCATCGAGATCGCGAACGGCAAGACCCCGGAAGAAGCCAGGAAAGACACAGAGAAGGATCGCGAGATTATCGCCTTAGTGGAGACCGAAAAGGATCCCGCCGTGATGGAGAAGAAGGTGCGGGAGAAACTAGCCGGCACAGTCCCCGAAGCGCAGATCGGAGCCGAGATCCAGCGTGCGACATCGCCATGGGCCCGTTATTTCCTGACCTACGATCCCGCGATAGCGCTACGCAAAGTCACTTGCCCGGTGCTAGTGCTCAACGGGTCGCTAGACAAGCAGGTCCTTCCCGACCAAAATTTACCGCCGATCCGCAAAGCCCTGCAGGAAGCCGGCAACAAGCACGTCGAAATCGACGAACTCCCAGGCCTGAATCATTTGTTCCAAACGGCCAAGACAGGCTCCCCGTCAGAATACGCGCAAATCGAAGAAACCATGTCCCCCGTAGCTCTGGAGAAAATCAGCATCTGGATCCAAGAGCAGTAAAGTTGAGAGTTCGCGCGGCGACAGCCGCAGCGAGAATTTGGTAATCGGGTAATTTTGTAATTTGGTAATTTAACAACGGCCCGGCACGAAGGTTTTCAAATTACCCGATTACAAAATTACCAAATTACAAAATCGCTAAATCACCCAATCGCTCAATCACTGGAACCGTCCGCTATCCCGCACGCGTCGGGCGGCTTCTTCCAAAAAATCGTCCACATGCTGATGCGACTGCGGCTGCAAGCCCGTCTTCGCCTTGATGCGGTCCGCAATCTGAATCGCCGTCCGCAAACGAACCTCCGGATCCAGTTCAAATCTCCGGCTCAAATACGTTTCAATCAGCACCAACTCGTCAGCAGTTACCTGTCCCGATAGTCCGGAAGAAGACGCGGCCTCCGTAGCCGTATTCCACAACGGACGCACCTCCTCGGTCGGCTTCTCATGCACGACCACGGTCCCCGCGACGAAGTCTCCCAACCGCCGGCTCTGTCGATTCAGCATCATGCATACCAGCCCAACGCCATAAATCCCCGGCAGCACATCGACTGCCCTCATCAAATTCCGCCCAACCGCTTCAAACGCCGTAATCGGACGCCCGCTCTCTTTGATCACGCGAATCCCGGCCACGCGCTTCCCCGGAGTCTGCCCTTTCCAGATCGTCTCGAAGATGGCGAAGTATCCCCAATAAATCGCGAACAGGATGAATATTCCCACCGCCGGGCCCACTGTCTTCGGCACAAACCAGATCATCGACGCGCCCAAACCAAGGATCAGGAAGAACACGATTCCGGCTATGAGATACAGCGCGCCCTGGATTAAAGTATCAATGGCAATCGCGAGGAAACGGCTCCCGATGCCCGCCAGCGGCAGTTCCAGCGCGATCTGCTCGGGCGTGTCAATCTTCAGTTGATCGTATATATCGACCATGATTTCTACTCGCTGGCTTGAGAAGCGCAAACCGCACTGGAGTAAGCTCGAATCCCTGCTCAACCAGAGCTCACGCGACGGATTGAAGTCGCTCTCCCGCTCCGACCTGCAGGAACTCAGCCTTCTCTACCGCCAGACCGCCGCCGATCTCGCCGCCATTCGCGAAGACCGCGGCTCCGTCCATTTTGCCCGCTACGTCAACCAGTTGCTGGTTCGCGCTCACAATACCATCTATTCCGGCCACCGGGCGAGTCCCCTTGCGGCCCTGTCCTTCTTCTGGGACACCTATCCCACCGTCTTCCGCCGCCTCTGGAGACACTGCCTTCTCGCCGTTCTCGTCTTCGCCATCGCCGGACTGGTCGGCGCCGCGCTGACCTATCAGAATCCCGATTTCAAGGTGAAGCTGCTCGGCCCGCGGATGGTCGAAACTATCGACCGCCACGAGATGTGGACGCACTCCATCGTCGGCATCAAGCCGCTCGCCTCCAGCGCCATCATGACCAACAACATGAGCGTCGGCTTCACCACTTTCGCTCTTGGGATCACCGCCGGCCTCGGCACGCTCTACATGATGGCCTTCAACGGTCTGCTCATCGGCGTCATCGGGATGGCCTGCTTCCTTTCGGGAATGAGCCTGCAACTGTGGAGCTTCGTCGCTCCTCACGGCGTGCTCGAACTCCCCGCCATCTTCATCGCCGGAGGCGCCGGATTCCGCATCGCCCAAGGCCTGCTCTTCCCCGGAGTCCTCCCGCGCCGCGACTCGCTCACCAAAGCCGGACTCGAAGCCGTCCAACTGATCCTCGGCACCATCCCAATCCTGATTATCGCGGGATTAATCGAAGCCTTCGTCTCACCAACAAACCTGCCAATCCCGCTAAAGTTCTCCATGGCCGCCGCCCTGTTCGTGCTGCTGAATGTGTACCTGTTCGGCGCAGGGCCCAAGAAGGAAAAGAGGGCGGCAGAAATCTAAACCGAAAGAGCTCACGACCTAAGACAACTCACGTAGGGACAGCCGCCTCGGCTGTCCGGCGGAGCGAAAGCTCCGCGGCGTCTCGAGGACCTATCCTGGTGCGATGAGAGTTCGCGGTTTGCGCAACCGCCTTCAGCGTCTCGAGGACGAGGGTTTGCGTTTCATCATGGTTCTACTTCATTCGTGATTCGTCCATGTTTTCTGGCTGTATATGAAACATGAACGCTAGTAGCTTAGTGCCCTCGTTGTTCATTAAAAACCTATGTTCATGACACATGAACATCACAAGATAGTGAACGTACGCTTCATGAGCTCCTCTCTGGCCAACCGGTTCGAGCGTGAGTTTTCCACAGCCAGACCGCAAAATTTATTTTCGTTTTGTGACGTACAACCTTGACCATAACAACGAAAAGCGCAAACTGGATGCATGCCAGCAAAAACTCTGCGCGAGCAACGGACCGGTTCGTATCAGGGCATGCATTTATGCATGCCGAAAATCCGGCTCCAGCGAACCGCTAACCCCTTATTTTGGAAGATTTTGCGCGTAAGCCATGCATTATCAAGATTTTGCGGGCGGGAGAACGAACGCTTTTAACGTAAGTGCAACAGAATGAATATTTTAGCGACTTGATATCGAAATTTTTCTCGCGTAGCGCGAGAGTACAAAACGCTCAAAATGAGCGATCAGGATTTCGCGATTCGGCAGTCAGGCTCTAGGACGAAATCCTGAATTCGATCTTTGAAAAATTCGCCCCCTGTGGAAATCCTCCAGACGAGGATTTCCGACTCCGTATGGCACGAGTTTGTAATGCTCGCTAAGCCCTTATTGTGGAAGATTTTACGTGTAAGTCATTTTCTTCCAATATTTTGCGGACGAAGAAGGACGTCACTGCGCCCTAAGTCTTGCAATATGAAGATTTTAGCGATTTGAGATCGGATTTTTCCGCGAGCTACAGCTGGCTCCGTTCCTTGATCTGCAGATACGCGTTCACCAGCACTGGCGACACGATCCCGGAGCTAACTTCCATCGCCAGCGCGCCGCGTTCGCGCAGACGGGCGAGCAGCAGTTCCCGCCGGTGGACCATCTCCTGCGCCGCGGCCACGCG
>DATEJO010000024.1:0-3671 GCA_035277905.1 Candidatus Sulfotelmatobacter sp. | reverse complement strand
ATCTGGCGCGGAGCGGCAGAGTACAAAGATATTGTGGCCGCGGGAAAATATTTGCAAGCGCTGCCTGAAGTTGATGGCGAGAAGATCGGCTTGTGGGGTGGTTCTTACGGCGGATTCCTGACCGCGATGGGCTTGGCGCGGAATTCTGATCTATTCAAAGCGGGTGTGGATTTCCACGGCGTGCATGACTGGAGCGTGTTCCTGACGCAGCGTCCCTATTTCGGCAATCTCGCGCTGCGGCCTCCGGATGCCGATGCCGCGATCAAGCTGGCATGGGAGTCATCGCCGGATGCTTACGTGAGCACGTGGAAGTCTCCGGTGCTGCTGATCCAGGGCGACGACGACCGCAACGTTCCCTTCACGCAAACGATTGATCTCGTGCAAAGGTTGCGCGCCAATCATGTGCCGTTCGAGCAGATCGTGCTGCCGGACGAGATCCACGGTTTTCTGCGCTGGCAGAGCTGGGTGCGGACGTACACGGCGACGGGTGATTTCTTCGACCGCACATTGAAAGAAGGCGAGAAGATCGGGACAGGCAATTAGCGGGTGCTGAATACTGTCCCGACGATCGGAGGTGAATCGTTTACGCATGCGCGAGTTCGTCGGGACAATTCGCCAGACTGAATTGGCGCGATTTTTCAACGTTCGGCCAAACCTCGACGCACTGCGCAGCCTGCACTTCGAGCGGTCAATTGCAGCCTGCAACGCAACTACTTTCAGCTTATATTCAGGTCTTCCAGGCAGTATAGTTGGCTGCCACTCTCAAACGCACTGAATGAGTCTGGTGAATGCAATTGCCGTTTTGGCAGTGTTCGCCTGCCTCGCCTCAAGCGGGATTCAGGCGCAGGCACCCATTCCTATTCATCAGGACCGCGTTGCATCCGCCACGAGAGTTGACCACGAGCCACGCCTCGACGGGACACTTGATGACCCTTTGTGGCAACTTGCAAGTCCCGTTGTTGACTTCCGTCAACGGGAGCCTTTTGAAGGGCAACCTGCCACGGAGACAACAGAAGTCCGAATTCTTTATTCCCGCAATGAAATCTACTTTGGGATTTTCTGCCACGATTCGACTCCGCAAGAGATAGCGGCAACTCAACTTCGGCGCGACGTGAGCCAGGAATTCGATGACTATTTTGAAATCATCATCGACTCACGCCACGACCGGCGAAACGCCTACGTATTTCAGATCAATCCATTGGGCACTCAAAGAGACGGGCTGATCGTCGACGAGCAGCAGCTTGAGGACACGCAAGACGGCGATCCGGGCTGGGACGGCGTGTGGACTTCGGAGGCCAAGCGGACTGACCAAGGCTGGACTGCTACGGTTGCGATTCCGTTTTCGACGCTGAATTTCATGAACTCCCGCGATGTGGTCTGGGGCCTGAACTTCAAGCGCTTTATTCGTCGCAAGAATGAAGAAGACCTCTGGGCGGCATGGCGGCGAACATTCGGGGCGTGGAAGATCA
Organism: Candidatus Sulfotelmatobacter sp.; assembly: GCA_035277905.1. GTDB lineage: Bacteria > Acidobacteriota > Terriglobia > Terriglobales > Acidobacteriaceae > Sulfotelmatobacter. The sequence continues at coordinate 2,202 of DATEJO010000024.1, read as the reverse complement.
GCCAGGCTGGAGAGCTTCAAGGCATCTCCGATATTGGGAGTGGCCGGCTGTTCATCATCAAACCTTACGCCCTGGCAGGATTCAATCATCTGCCGTCAAACGCGACGGCGAGCGGACTTCAACCCGGCACAAACCGCCTGCTCACGGGCGGCCTCGATATCAAGATCGGAATTCGATCGAACATCGTTGCAAATCTCACCGGGAACACGGACTTCGCCGACAGCGACGTGGATGTGCAGCAGTTCAATCTCACTCCCTACAAGCTTTTCTATCCGGAGAAGAGACAATTCTTTCTGGAAAACTCTGGAGTATTCGCGTTTCCAATGAGCGTTGGCGACAGCTCGGATCAACTATTCTTCAGCCGCCAGATCGGCATTGATCCTGTCACCGGGCAGCAGGTGCCGATCAACGGAGGGGCAAAGGTCACGGGCTCGCTGGATGGGTTCGAATTCGGAGCCCTGGATGTGAATACACGATCCTCCGGCCCGAACCCATTTGCTAATTTTGCCGTAATGCGAGTGAAGCGGTCGCTCGGCACGAGTGGATCGTATGTCGGAGTGATGGGTATCGACAAACGTTCCGGCAACACCGCCGAACCGTTCAATCAATCCGGTGGAGTGGACGGCAGGCTGGTCTTGTTCAGGAATCTGGTATTCAGCGGATTTGCTGCGCAAACGCGCACGCCCGGCTTTTCCGGCGGGCAGACAAACCTAGGCGCGGGCGTGATCTACCGGTCCAATTGGCTGGACTTCGAAGGGGAGCACCGGAAGACCGGACCAAATTTCAATCCGCAGGTCGGCTTCCTGGAGCGCGCCGATTGCATCTGCGATTTCGCCGATGCCAATTTCAAAGTTCGGCCGCAGACGGCAGGGATCCGGGAGCTGAATTTTGAAAGCTTTATCTTTCACGCGCCTGATACTCACCACGTCGTGCAGACCCAGGAATGGCAGGCAACGTTCCGTGCTGAGTTTAACGACGGGTCTTACACGGATGACGACATCGTCGACACTTTCGCCCAACGCCTCACGACTCCCTTCAACATTTACAAGAACGTCTACATTCCGGTTGGAGTCTACAACTGGGTGCGGCATCAGATTACATACGGTTCATCCAAAGACAAAAGGTTAACGGCCAATATCTTCGAGCGATTCGGAACCTACTACAACGGGAGATTGAACGAATTGAGAGTCGGCGCGTCGTACCGAAGCAACGAACGGCTGCAATTCACTTTTACAGAACAATGGAACCGCTTTCGTTTGCCACTTCCGAACGGAAACTTCTCCGTGCTTTTTGGTGCTTTGGAGACCGATTACGCATTTACGCGTTTTCTCTCGCTTTCTACCATTCTTCAGATGAACACGTCGGACGCTCAGGCGGCCAGTGCCAACATTCGGCTGCGATGGAACTATCGACCGGATAGCGATCTTTACGTCATTTACACGGCCGGCCAGCAATTCGCCAGCCTCGCCGCCGCTAACCCGATCCAGTACTACCAGAACCGCTTCGCGATTAAGTACACGTATTCATTCCGGCCGTAGCGCGGACCGTGCTGTCATCTTCAGAGACGGCATTCGTGGATATTCCCTATTCCATTTTGCCGGCTGCCGGCCCCACCCCGGTGGCTTGCCTGGTCTTGAGATCAATCCCGATCAGCCCGACTCCGCCCACTCCGCCGCGGACGACGCTAACCACGTGGCCGCGACCTTTCAGGTCGGCCTTCACTTCTTCAGGCAGGTTCCTGGGCACAGACAAGCTGCCCAACTCCGCGCGGTCCTGCCCGAATGAGCCGATGAAATGGTTTGTCGAAAAGCGCGGGGCCTTAAACGCCTCCTCAGCACTCATCCCGAATTCCACATAGTTGAGGATGACTTGGATCGCCGCCTGGTCCTGCTGGTCGCCGCCCGCTACGGAAATCGCCATAACCGGACGGTTGCCGTGGAATAACAGAGTGGGGCTCAAGGTGATTCGTGGCCGCTTGCCGGGCTGAATGACGTCGGGAGTTCCCGCGAATGTGTTCAGGCTCGTGAGTCGCGCTCCGTGAATGATGCCGGTGCGCCCGGCGACACCCGCAGTGCTCGATAGGCCGCTGGGAGTTGCTGCGATGACGTTCCCAAACTTATCCGTCACGCACATGACGGTGGTTCCTCCATGCCAGGGGCCGGTGATGGTGGGCCGTGTGGTCGGTCTCATATCGTATGGGTC
>DATEJO010000023.1:0-2256 GCA_035277905.1 Candidatus Sulfotelmatobacter sp. | reverse complement strand
AGCAAAATTTTCAAGCGCGATGCCTTTCAGGTGACGGCACTCGACGACGTCTCGATCGACATTGCGAAGGGCGAGTTCCTGGCATTGATGGGCCCGTCGGGCTCAGGAAAAACGACGCTGCTGAATATGATCGCGGCGATCGATCGTCCGACGGCCGGTGAATTGCTGGTCCAGGGGCAGGACATTTTCCGCTTCAACGACGCGCAGATTGCCCGCTGGCGTAACGAGCACATTGGATATGTGTTCCAGACGTTCAATCTGATTCCCGTGCTTACGGCCTTCGAAAATGTGGAACTGCCGCTACTGCTGACGAAACTGAGCGCGCAGTCGAGGAAAGATCACGTCATGACGGCGCTGAAGCTGGTGGGATTGGAAGATCGCGTCCATCATTTGCCGAAGCAGCTATCCGGCGGGCAGGAGCAACGTGTGGCGATTGCGCGCGCGATTGTGAGCGATCCAACACTCCTGCTGGCGGACGAGCCAAGTGGCGATCTCGACAGCCACTCGGCAACGGAAATTTTGGAGATCTTGAAGCGACTGAATGAAGACTTTCACAAGACAATCGTGATGGTCACGCATGACCCGCACGCCGCGTCGTACGCCCACACGACTCGGAATCTGGAAAAAGGAATGCTGCTGCCGCCCTCATAGGCGGATCGAAATGAGGATGCGATCGCGAGGGTCAGAGTCCTCGCGATCGACGTATTAGAAGCTCTAGTTCAGGCTACGTTGGTTGCCAGCTGCGCATCTTCCATCTGCGACGCTGGACTGTCCGCCACCCACCGCCACGCGCGGCGCCCGTTGGCCATTACGGCTTCGGCTTCGCCATACTCCACGAGGCGGTTCAATACGGTCGTCACGGACGCCATTGGATCTTTGTGACGTGCGAGCAGAGCCGGCATCTTCTGCTGGAAGTAATCACAAATGTCGCGAGAGTTCATGGCGCGTCCTGATTCCATCAGGATCATGCGGCATGCCTTGGTGAATCCCGGTTGGCGGCCGCTATTCTTGCGGTCCACCAGCTCCATCAACTCCTCGTTCAGCACGCCATCGCCAAACAAATTCGCCAGACCTGAGATTGTCTGCTTAACCGTTCCGATGCGTTTCATGATCTCAGCGCGTTGCTGGAGCAACTGGCGCAATTCTTCGTGCGCCTGCCGGATTACCTCTTGCACGTGTCCGATATCGTATCTTTCTACCGGCCTCAGCGAAGTCATTGAATTCTGCCCGTTTTCCATACTTCGTCCCCCACAAGATGAAAGAACCAGACCAAAAGATTCCCACAGATAGCTATACGTGAGATGCGTCCACTGTGTTCCCACGTTTTCCTGGCGGCATCGATTTGTTAGACGGGCGAGTCAACAATAGGTAAACAGAAAAAAATGTAAGGCCGGACGTGTTCGTCCTCAACGTTTTAGGAAGCGGCAGGCAGTCACTGCACGAAGCAGTTATTGCAGGAATATGACCAAAAGTCGTCCGTCGGAGTGATATCCGTCGCCGGTGGCATTCTTGGCGTCCTGGACGGGATTTGGCGGGAGATAGTACATCAGGCTTTTCACTTTGTCGGTCTTCTGCAAACTGCTGCCGATGTTTTCGCGCTCTCCGTCCACGGCGGGATCGATCTTATGCGTGACGTTATTATTGCGCTTGTCTTTGGCGAATCCGATGTCGTGTGTGCCAGCTCCGACCCAGACTTCCTGTCCGTTCCACGTAAACGGAGCTTTCCAGATACGGAAGTGATGACGGCTGGCGACCATCGCTATGGGATCGGCCATTTCGTATCCGAAATCCTGCTTGCGGTTAAACAGATATAGAGTGCTCATCGGCATGGCGAGATAGTCTTTGCTGTCGTAGGTCTCCATGAGCGCGTTGAGCACGGCTTTGCGATTGTCGGCGTCAGCGATGTGCCATGATGCGGCGTCGAGCGCGGCTTGCAGTCGTTTCTGTGATCCGACAATGACGAAATTAACCATGTCGCCGAGATTGTTAAGCTGATCGTTCACTCTGCGCGGAAGGCCGTCGAGATCTTTGCGGAAATCTGAGTCCAGCGGTGTATTGGAAATCTTCAATGCGATGGGCGCAGCGGCGGTGGCACTAGAACCAGTAGAGGAAACGGCATTGGATTCGGATTTTCCCATACCGAACTGACCCGACATGAACACCTGAGCGGCATTAGAGAGCTGGAGTTTCAGCTGTTCGCCGCGTGTCTTCGGGGCTGCAGCCGCTCCCGTGGTTCCGGATGGAATTCGCTCGACC
>DATEJO010000022.1:0-35322 GCA_035277905.1 Candidatus Sulfotelmatobacter sp. | reverse complement strand
CTCAATCGGCAACACTGGCAAATCCTTTTCCAGGAGGCTTCACGGGGCCGCAGGGCAAGCAGTACGGCCAGTTTGCAAATTGGGGCTACCCGAATCCGAACGACCTAGGCACAACGGCAGCGCGGGATGCTGAAATCTACCAGTGGAATCTGGGGATCGAACGGCTGCTTCCGAGTCAGATTGTGCTCGGAGTGGATTATTCTGCCAACCGGAGCACTCATCTGCCATGGGCCGGAACAAACAACCGGGCTTATATTCCATCCGCGCTGCTGGCGCAAATTACCGCTGCCGTCACGCCGACGGACTCGAGTTGCCTAGCGGATGGCTGCGTGAGCACCTTCCTCGACAACACGCTCGTAAATAATCCATTTCAGGGGATGTTCAGCCCTGGCTGTGTCTCTTCTGCCACGAACCCGTGCTTCAACGAGCCAAATTCGAATTACGGCCAATCGGTCCTGCCATTAGGAACTTTGCTGACCAAATATCCGCAGTTTGCCGGTGATTTCGAGGGGTTGATGATCGAAGAAGCAAGCTCCTGGTACAACGCACTGCAGATTCGCTTCCAGAAGCGCACGACGCACCACATCAGCTTCGATGGTAGTTACACGATCTCGAAAGCGACCGACACTTCCTCGGCAGGCCGCAACAACTGGGTCGGCACTCTTGGAAATGGCCTGCCGCAGCAACTCGATCAGCTCAACCGCGAACACAGCATTGGAGGGAGTGACACGCCGCAGCGGCTCGCGGCGGCCGTGGTGGTAGATCTTCCGATTGGCCGCCAGCAATGGATCGGCGGAAATATGAACCGCGCTGTGGATGCTGTGATCGGAGGATGGTCGATCGCCACGATGATCACCGAACAGTCAGGGCAACCTATGGCGCTCGCCATGGCGAACGCCCGACTGGCCAACGGCACGCAACGCCCGGAGGTTCTTTGCCCGCAACTGAAGTCGGGAGTCAGCATGCACGCGGTGGCATTGCAGTGGCAAAACGTGGGCGGGTCGACGGCAACCCCTTCCTATTTCAACGGGAGTTGCTTCGGGGATCCAGGTGACCAGGTTCCGGGCAACGCGCCCCGCTACTTCTCAAACTTGCGCGTGGACGGCATCCACAATGTGGATCTGAACCTCTACAAGTCGTTTGTGCCTAAAGAAGGGATGCGATTGGAAGTGCGGGCGGAGATGTTTAACTTCTTCAACCACCCGCGCTTTGGGCAGCCGGATTCGGCCGTGGGAGATCCATTCTTCGGAACCATTACGAGCGACGCGCCTGGAGAACTGCCGCGCTCCTTCCAGTTCGGACTGAGATTCGAGTTCTGAGGTCGCCGTTGTGCTGATGTTGGCGACGATAGCGGGGTTCGTGTGACTACTCGATCACTCGAGGCTATGACCGATGCAAAGACGATCCTTCCTGAAGGCTGGCGGCGCGATCACGCTGGCGGCGGGGCTGGGAGCACGCCCTCTGGCCGCGCATATTCCGACGCACAACTTTGACCGATACGACTTCGGCTCCGGGCCTCCGGTGCGGGACAGGCTCTATCAGGGACCGTTCTCGGCGGATGACTATCCGAGCTGGAACGTTGTCATGGCACTGACTCCTTCACGCGAGATGGTGCCGAATCACGGGATGGGGCTGATCACGTACGTGTGCGATGAGGTGGGTCCGGCGAAGAAGGATGGCGAATCGTTGGAGCAGTCACTCGAGAATCTGGTGAAAATTCCGCTCGGAACCAAACTGTATATCCGGGTGAACTGGAAAGATGTGCAGCAGCGGCCCGGCCGGCTGGATGTGTGCGAGCACTGGAAGCTGACATTTGCGTTGGCAAAGCAGTATGGGAAGAGGGTCGGATTCCGGGTAATGATGAGCAATCCGGATATTGTGGACTCTCCGCTACCACCGTTTTTGCGCGACAAGATTCCCATGGTGAAGCTTGGGGATTGGCTGAAGCGGACACGATATGAACCGCGATATCACGATCCGGCGTTTCAGGCGGCATTTCGCGAGCTGGTGGATCTGCTGGCCGATTCGTACGACGGACATCCGGATGTCGAGTACGTCGACACGTTCATGTATGGATTCTGGGGCGAGGGGCATACGTGGCCGCTGGAGTCGAATCCGTTCCCAGATTCGGTGACGGCAGAAAAAACCTTCATCGCTATGTTCGAGCATCAGCAGGAGCGTTGGAAGAAGACTCCGATGCTCACCAATACGCAGCCCGATTTCAGCAAGGTGGGCAATTCCGAACTGCTCGACCGCACGGTGCGGAGTTGCAATTGGCTGCGGACGGATACGATTTTCATCGAGAACGAGCAGATTGATGAGTTGAGTAATCGTCCGCCGTGGTGCGGGTGCGCGGTGGAAGTAGGGATGTCGGATGGATCGCCGAAGAGTCTGCGGCTCGACGAAGGCGAGACGTACACGGATAACGTGATCCATCACGCGCGCGACGTGGGCGCGTGCTACTTCTCGCTATGGAATTGGCACCGCATTCAGGCAGACCGGATACTGAATTATTACCGGCAATACCCGGAGGCGCTTGATGATTTAGCGCGGAGGATTGGGTATCGCGTGCGGCCGTCGTGGGTATGGACCTACAACGAGGGCGGGTATCCGGGGCTGATTGTCGGATTCACCAATGATGGGATCGCCGGAGTGCCAGGAGTGCTGCGGGTTTCGGTGCTCGACAAAGATGGAAGAGAGATTGTCGGCGGGAGTCTGGATGCGGCGTATCCGCTGCCGGGAAAGGTGCGGCAGGCAAAACTTCCGCTGCCGAAGGGAACGAATTGGAAAGGGCTGCGGTTGAAGGCAGAGATTGAAGTGAAGGGTCAACTATATCCGGTGCGCTGGGCATGCCGGCAGAAGCTGAACGACGACGGGGGTCTGACGCTGCGGCAGATGACCGGACTGGGAGAGGACGATACGACTGGCGGCGTGCCGGATGGGCAGCCGGGGGAGATACAGGACACGAGATGAAGATCAAATGGGCTGTGTTGTTCGTTTTCGTGTGCGGGGCGGCTTTTGCGCAAAGCGATCAGCAGGATTGGACGAATTTCGTCCGCATAGGCGCGTATGGACTGAAGGGCGGAGATGCCACCGATATTGTGCGACGAGCGCAGGAAAGCGACGTGTACGGAATCGAGGTCGACAACGACATCGAGGGCCGGTACGAGAGCTTTCTGCATCCCGAAGCGAAGCTGAAGGCGATCAAGGATGTGGCTGAGGCGGCGCACAAGGCGGGGAACCATGCGTTTGTTTACATTGCTGGAACGGAATGCATCACCGCGCATGGTGACAAGGTGGCGCACACGCTGGCGAAGGACCATCCAGATTGGCTGCAAAGGAAGATCACCGGCGAGCCCGCGATTTTCGGAGGCGGGACGGCGTTCTGGATCAGGCCGGGCGACGAAGATGTGTGGGTGAGTCCGTATGCTCCGGAGTGGCGGAAGATTTATATGGAGCACGTGCGGCAGATCGCGCAGACGGGGATTGACGGGATTTACATCGACATTCCGTACTGGATGACGCACTTCGAAGGATGGGAGAACACCTGGGCGAGCTTTGACCAGTACACGGTGGCCGCTTTTAAGAAGCAGACGGGGCTCGATGCGAAGCACGATCTGAAGCTGGGCGACTTTTCGGATCCGGCGTTTCGGAAATGGGTGGAGTTCCGGATTCAGACGTTCACGGATTTTCTGCATGAGATCAGCGAGACGGCGAAGGCGGTGAATCCGCAGATCAAGATTATCCCGGAGATTTATCCGGGGATCGAAGAAGAAGCGGTGCGCGTCGGCGCGGATGTTTACAGCCTCTATCCAGTGGTGGACGCGATTGCGCATGAATATGAGTTTGGCGATAGCGGTCACATGGCGTCAGAGCGCAACCCGCTCGACTGGTTCCGGTATCAAGTCGGGATGCATTCGTTCCGCGCGTTCGCGCAGGGGAAGGCGACATGGATTCTGAATTACTCGTGGGATGGCGACAAGAAGGTCGACAAGCGCGAGGCCATGATGAATCTGGCGATGTCGCAGATTATGGATGGCGCAAATTTCTGGGATGCGCCCGGGCATTCGATGGCGGGATCGAATGATCTGCCGACACGCAAGAAAATATTCACCTGGATCGCTGCGCATGAAAAGACGTTCTATCTGCCTAGGTCGCCGATTGATCCGATTGGGGTGTATTTTTCGCCGAAAACGCGGGACTTTTTTGCGAAGGAGTTCATCGACTCGTACCGCGCGGTGCTGATTCTGTTGATGCAGAAGCATCTTGAGTTTCAGATAGTGACGCCGCGGACCCTGGCGGAGTTTCGGGGGAAGACGCTGGTGCTGCCCGATGTGCGGATTCTGGACGATAGCGAAAAGCAGTGGCTGAAAAAGTATGTTGCGAGCGGAAATCGGGTGGTGATTTCGGGAGCGGATGCGACTGAAATGCGGGCGTCAAAGGATATCGTGCGTCTGGCGGGAGACCCGGCGAAGGCCTATAGCAATGAGTTGGAGAAAGACTTCGAGTCGGCATCTCCGGATTCGCAGGCGGAATTCTTTGCTGCTTTGCACGGAGGAAATGGCGTGCGGATTGAGGCGTCACCGAAGATCGCGACTTCGATCGCGCGAACGTCTGATGGGCATATCAATTGTTTCTTCGCAAATTTTGCCGGGTTGAAGGGCGGGGTGAATCCGGTGCAGACTCCGCAGGACGGAGTGCGCGTGACGGTGGAATCTTCTTCTCTTGGGCATGGATTTTTCCTGCCGTTTATGGGCCAGGCGCAAGAGATCAAGGGCGTGCGCAACGGCGATGCAGTGAGCTTTACCCTGCCTACGATTACCAAGGGTGCGGTGTTCTGGTACGAACCGTAGAGCTGGATTTGCTCCTCCGCCCGCTTTGGCGGGAAGCCAACTCGAGAGCCGCCAGGGCGGCGGCGCTACGAATGCTCCCAGGATTTCGAGCGCTCTACTGCCTCATTCCAGCGATCACGCAGTTTGCGGGCTTGGGATTCCGCCATACTGGGTTCGAAGCGGCGATCGTGGCCTGCAGATTTTGTTAGATCAGATGCCTTCCAAAATCCTGTGGCCAATCCCGCCAGATAGGCCGCGCCCAAGGCCGTCGTTTCCGTAACTTCTGGACGGATTACTGGGACTCCCAGAATGTCCGCCTGGAACTGCATGAGGCTGTCGTTGGTGGCGGCGCCTCCATCGACCCGGAGTTCGCGGACTTCGTCGCCTGAGTCGCGGCGCATGGCATCGAGCAGGTCCGCCACCTGGTAGGCGATGCTTTCGACGGCGGCGCGTGCGATGTGGCCGGAGGTCGATCCGCGAGTGAGTCCGAAGATCGATCCCCGGGCGTAGGAATCCCAGTGCGGCGCACCGAGGCCTACGAAGGCCGGAACGAAGTAGACTCCGCCGTTATCTGGAACTGTCTTCGCCAGAGCCTCTACTTCCTCTGACTTGCGAATAAGGCCGAGTCCATCGCGTAGCCACTGCACAACGGCGCCTCCAACGAAGACGCTGCCTTCGAGAGCGTATTCCGTCGTGTTGCCGAGTTTCCAGGCAATCGTCGTGACCAATCGATTTGAGGAAGGGACCGCGCGCTGACCGGTGTTCTGGAGCATGAAACATCCGGTGCCGTAGGTGTTCTTCGTCATGCCGGGACTGGAGCAGCGCTGGCCGAAAAGCGCAGCCTGCTGGTCTCCGGCGATGCCCGCGATCGGAATCTGCTCTAGCCCATTCACGCCCTGCACCTTGCCGTAAATTTCGCTTGACGGTAGCGCGCGGGGCATCATCGAGCGCGGAATTCGGAATAGGTCGAGAAGTTCGGAATCCCAGTCGCAGGCGTGAATGTTGAACAGCATGGTTCGCGAGGCGTTGGTGACGTCGGTCGCGTGCACGCGGCCTTGCGTGAGGTTCCAGACGAGCCAGCTGTCCACCGTACCAAAGGCGAGATTGCCGTCGTCGGCGAGAGAGCGCGCTCCGGGGACGTTTTCGAGTATCCAGGAAATCTTGGTGGCGGAGAAATACGCATCGATCAGCAGGCCAGTGCGTTGCTGAATCAGATCGGCGTACCCCTCGCGTCTTAGGCGTTCACATATGTCGGCGGTGCGGCGGTCCTGCCAGACGATGGCGTTGTGGATGGGTTTGCCGGTGTCGCGATTCCATACGATCGCGGTTTCGCGCTGGTTGGCGATTCCAATGGCGGCGATTTCGTCAGCGTGAGCGCGGGCCTGCGCGATTGCCTCGACGGCAACGGCAATCTGAGAGGAAATGATCTCGTCGGGATTGTGTTCGACCCATCCGGGTTGAGGAAAAATCTGCGTGAATTCACGTTGCGCAACGGTGCGGACGGTTCCTTCCCGATTGAAAAGGAGTGCTCGCGAACTGGTGGTGCCTTGATCCAGGGCCAGAACGTATTTCATCGAATCTCCCCGTCGGACGGGATGTTCGGCCACCTCTCTATGACCGCTTCAGGAATCGTCTCACGCCGAAATCATACAGGCCCGCTCCAAGCAGCCCTCCGATCAAGGGAGCAATGACGGGGATCCACCAGACATGCGTTCCATCGGTCAGGCCGTTGTTGCGGAATCCGGCGAGAACTGCAAACAATCGGGGCCCGAAATCGCGGGCGGGATTAATGGGATAACCATGCATGCCGCCGAAGCTCATCCCGATCGCAACCACCACCAGTCCAATCAGAGCAGGTGCGAGATTCGAGCCGGGAGGCATATTGAATTCATCCACGATCGCAAAGATCAGAAGAACGAGCAAGCCCGTGCCAATCAATTGGTCGAGAAAGCCGGCCTGAGGCAGTCCGGGAAAGGCCGGGAACGTGGTGAAGACGCCGGCAGTATGTTCAAGCAGCGGATCGACCTTATGGAACGCCGGCAGATAATTCCAGAAAACCAGGGCTGCCGCAGCGAAGGCGCCCGCGGTCTGCGCAATGGAGTATGGGATGACCTTGCTCCATGGAAATTTTCGGAACACTGCAAAGGCGAGCGTGACGGCTGGATTCAGGTGGGCTCCTGACACTTTGCCGGCGATGTAAATGCCCATGGTGACGCCGAGTCCCCAGCCCAGGGTGATGTTTGTGAACCCGCCGTGAATTGTTTCTCCGGGATTGGCGGTGGGGAACAGCATCACCATAGCGACAACGCCGGTGCCGAACAGGATCAGAACAAACGTGCCCAGGAATTCCGCGATCAGTTCAGCTCTTAGACTTGGTTTCGTATCCATAGTCCTTCTGCGGCGAAAGGTCTTGCGGCCGCGAAGTAGTCTAACAAGGAGCGGGTGTGTTTCGCCTATTTTCGCCAAGACACCCCTCGAATGCTCGATGACTCTCTCGAAGGCGAAGAACTCCGGCGCTTTCCCAACAGTATAAAAGTTTGTAAACACAGGGATTTTCCCTTGACATTCAGGACGAGGACCGTAAGATAGAAAAATAATTATTCAGCATAATGAATATTTATTCACTATGAATAAAACCTTGCGCCAGCGGGCTGTGCTCGATGTTTTGAAGCACGGGTCCATCGCCAGTCAGGAGGACCTTCAGCGGCACTTACGCCGCCGTGGATTCAAGGTTGGGCAGGCGACGCTCTCGCGGGACATCCGCGATCTAAACCTGAGCAAAACATCAAATGGATACTCGCTGCCGCAAGGCGACAGCGCAACGGGGATCGCATTGCCGCCGGTTTCGCGGCTGGTGCGGGAATTCGTTCTCGATATACGGTTGGCCCAGAATCTGCTAGTGATCAAGACAATCGTGGGGAGCGCGCAGCCGGTTGCGGCGGCACTGGACGAGACCGACTGGAGCGAAGTCGTGGGCACGATTGCCGGAGACGACACCATCCTTATTGTGTGTCCGGATAAGGATCAGGCGCGCGATTTGGCGGGCCGCATTGAGGAAATGCTCGGCTAATGGGGGCGAAACTCAAAACAGCCGTGCTCGGCGCGACGGGCTATTCCGGCCTGGAGTTGACGCGCATACTTCTGCGCCATCCGCGGCTCGAAAAGCCTGCGTTGCTGCGGCGGGCTGCTGACAACGGCAGTGCGACCGATCTGGCCGATGTCTTCCCTTCTCTTTCAGGAAATGGCGGCTATCCTCTGCATTCGTTGTCTTGGCCGGCGCTGAAGCAACAGGGAATCCAGTTGCTGTTTCTGGCGACTCCTCATGAGGTGTCGCGATCACTGGTTCCCGAGGCGATTTCGCAAGGACTGCGCGTGATCGACCTGAGCGGGGCGTGGAGGCTGAAGGAAGAGCAACATCGAGCCATTTACGACTTTCAAGACTCGGACGCAGCAAAAGCGTCGGAGCTCACCAAAAGAGCTGTGTACGGGCTTCCCGAGCTTTACGCGGACCGCATTGCGACAGCCGAGCTGGTGGCGAATCCGGGTTGCTACGCGACATCGGTGATTCTTGCGCTGGCGCCGCTGGTCAAGGCGGGCGTGATCGATCGCAGCCGCGGAATTGTCTCCGACTCGAAATCGGGCGTCTCGGGAGCGGGAAAGGAGCCGACGTCGAAAACGCATTTTGTTTCGGTAGCTGACAATTTGTCGGCGTATTCGGTTTTCAATCATCGGCATTTGGGCGAAATCGTGGAACAACTGGCGCTGGGTGATCAGGAACTGATTTTTACGCCGCATCTGCTGCCGATCCCGCGGGGTATTCTGTCGACCATTTATATCCATCTCGATCGCGACATGACTCCGCTCGAAGTGGAGTCTTGCTTCCGGAATTTTTATGCGGGCAAGCCTTGGGTGCGAGTCTTCCAAACGCCGAAACTGCCGCAAGTGCAGTTCTCGTTGAACACCAACTACTGCGATTTGGGATTCTGCCTGGCGGAGGACGGACGACGGCTGGTGCTGGTGTCGTGCATCGACAACCTGCTGAAAGGCGCTGCGGGGCAGGCGGTGCAGAACATGAACCTGATGTACGGCTGGGATGAGAAAGAAGGACTGCAGTGACAATCGTCATCAAAATCGGGGGAGCCGCGCTCGAAGATCTGGCAACGCTGCGGAAGTGTGCGAAGGCAATTGCGGAGTTGGCGCAAGATGGGCATCGAGTCGCGGTGGTCCATGGCGGTGGAAGCGCGCTGACGCGCGTACTGAAACGCCTGGGCAAACAGACCGAGTTCGTGGGCGGACTGCGCGTCACGGACGCCGAGACGCGCGATGTGGCGCTGATGGTTCTGGGAGGCATGGTCAATAAGAAGCTTGTGGCAGCGATTCAGGCGGCAGGAATGCCGGCGGTGGGTTTCTGCGGCGGTGACGGGATGACGTTTCGAGCGCGGAAAAAATTTGTCCGCGGAAACGATCTGGGATTCGTCGGCGAAATTTGTTTTGCGGAACCATGCTGGATCGAAGCGCTATGGCAACAAGGCGGCATTCCGGTGCTTGCGTCACTGGCTCTTGGCGCCGACGGCGAATATTACAACGTCAACGCCGACGAAATGGCCGCAGCATGCGCGGCGGCATGCCACGCGAATGCTCTCATTTTTCTGACCGACGTGCCGGGCGTCAAGGATGCTGCAGGCGCGGTAATTCCGTGGCTGAATACAAAGCAGGCGCAGGATCTGGCCGCGGAATCGGTCGTCAGCGGCGGAATGTTGCCAAAGCTGGCAGCCTGCACGCAGGCGCTGAAACAGGGAGTGGGGCGAGTGCGGATCTTGCCGGCGGCTGAGGCCGAGGCGCTTCCGCAGTTTTATCTGACGAAATTGAATTGTGGAACGGAAGTGACGTGCGCCTGAGATGGTGGCGCAGAAATTTGGAGATGAGGAGAGAAAGTTGAACAGCCCAATGCAAAGCAGGATGCCGATCATGCCGGAGACTTTTCCGGGCGTTTTCTGGTGTCCGGATCTGGTTTCGACACGCGACCTCGGGCCGCAGGGTGTCCAGGCCGTGCTGCATCTTACGGAACTGATGAAGGGACGGCCGTCGGTTTTTCAGCGCTCGCTTGCGGGAAAACAGATGGTGATGTTCTTCGAGAAGCCGTCGCTGCGCACGCGTATAACCTTCGAGTCCGGGATGGTTGGGCTTGGAGGAACCGCGATGTTCGTCGATCAATCGCACAGCCGCATTGATGCCCGCGAAACACTGAGCGATGTGGCGCACAATCTGGAGCGCTGGGTCGATGTGATCGTCCTGCGCACATTCGCACACCGGACGATCGAAGAGATGGCTAGTTATGCTTCGGTTCCTGTGATCAATGCGCTCAGCGATCTGGAGCATCCATGCCAGGCTCTGGCGGATTACTTCACGCTGCAAGAGCGATTCGGGGATCTGAAAAAGATCACGCTGGCATACGTCGGCGATGGAAACAACGTGGCGCATTCGCTGCTGCTGACGTGCGCGTGTCTTGGATCGTCGATCCGCATTGCGACCCCGAAAGGCTATTCGTGCAATCCTGAAATTGTTGCGCAGGGACGGAAAATCGCGAAGCAAACGGGCGCTCAGATCGAATTTCTCACGGATCCTCATGCTGCGGTCGCAGGCGTCGATGCCATTTACACCGACGCCTGGGCCAGCATGGGGCAGGAGAATGAGTCGGCCGAGCGGGCGACTATCTTTCCTCCGTATCAAGTGAACGAGGCAATGATGGCGGAAGCCGCGCCGCACGCGGTGTTCATGCATTGCCTGCCGGCTCATCGCGGACAAGAAGTGACCGACGATGTGATGGACGGCGAACATTCGGTGATCTTCGAGCAGGCGGAAAACCGGCTGCACGTACAAAAATCCATTCTTTACATTCTGCTGGGCGGCGCCGTGCGTCTGCCCGCGAGGAGCGCTCATGCCTGAGAAAGTTGTTCTTGCTTATTCCGGTGGACTGGATACTTCCATCATCATTCCTTGGCTGAAAGAGAACTATTCCTACGACGTGATCGCCATGGTCGGCGATGTGGGCCAGGGAGATGACATTGAGGCGGTGGTCGAGAAGGCTTACAAGACAGGCGCGAGCAAGGTGATCGTCGAAGATTTGCGCGAGGAATTCCTTACAGGATATGTCTTTCCTGCCCTGAAAGCCAGTGCGGTATATGAGCACAAATATCTGCTGGGAACGTCGCTGGCAAGGCCAGTCATTGCGAAGCATCAGGTGGAAGTTGCGTTACGCGAAGGTGCGACGGCAGTAGCGCATGGATGTACTGGTAAGGGGAACGATCAGGTGCGCTTCGAGTTGACGTATCAGGCGCTTGCTCCGGAGTTGAAGATCATTGCTCCGTGGCGCGAGTGGACACTGAAGTCGCGCGAGGACTGCCTGGATTACGCGGAGCAGCACGGAATTCCTGTCGCCGCCAGCCGCGAAAAGATTCACAGCCGCGATCGCAATCTGTGGCACATCAGCCATGAAGGTGGCGAGTTGGAGGACACGGGAAATGCGCCTCTGCCGACTACGTGGCAGATAACGAGGTCTCCGCAGGAGGCTCCAGATAAGGAAGAGCGGGTCAGCATCGGATTCGCCAAGGGAGTTCCGGTTTCGGTAAATGGAATGGAACTGGACCCAGTGTCGCTGGTTGAGTTGCTGAATGAGATCGGCGCACGGAATGCAGTCGGACGCGTGGATCTCGTCGAGAACCGTTTTGTGGGGATTAAGTCGCGCGGATGCTATGAGACACCCGGCGGCACGCTGCTGATTGCAGCACATCGGGAACTCGAGGCATTGTGCCTGGAGCGCGACGTGGCGCACTTCAAGCAACACATCGGACTGAAATATGCGGAACTCGTGTACTTCGGGCTGTGGTTTACGCCGCTGCGGGAGGCGCTTGACGCATTTGTCGAGAGCACCCAGAAAGAAATGACGGGCGAAGTCACTCTCTCGCTCTACAAGGGAAACGTGTCGGTCGTGAGCCGCAAGTCGGAACACTCTCTCTACCGCACGGATCTGTCTTCTTTCACGATGGGCGACAGCTACGACCAGAAAGATGCGGCCGGATTCATTCGTATTCTGGGGTTACCTTCGCGGTCGCGGGCGCTCGCGAGGGTTGAGGTTACGCGATGAAGATGTGGTCCGGAAGATTCCGGCAACCGCTGGACGCTGAGTTCGAGCGATGGCAACGGTCGTTCGATTTTGATCGGCGACTCTTGCGTTACGAACTTGCGGCCAGCGGAGCACACGCTAAGGCGCTGAAGAATGCCGGAATCCTGAGTGCCGACGAATTGATCAGCATTCTGCAAGGATTGGAGCAGATCGGGAGGAAGGCTGAGGAGTCGTCGGCGTTTCTGGAGGATGAGTCCGCGGAAGATGTGCATCATTTTGTCGAGAAGCAGTTGGTGAGCATCATCGGCGAACTCGGTTACAAGTTGCACAGCGGACGAAGCCGGAATGAGCAGATCGCGACCGATCTTCGCTTGTATGTGAGGGCATCGATCGATCAGTTGCGGAACGGACTCGGCGAGCTTTGTGGCATCCTCATCGACCGCGCAGAGCAGGCGAAAGATGCGGCAATGCCCGCGTATACACACTTGCAGCGGGCCGAGCCGGTGCTGGTGGGACATTGGCTGCTTGCGTATGTGGAGATGTTTTTGCGCGATGCCGAGAGGCTTTCGGATTGCCGGAAACGCCTGAACGTGTGTGCTCTGGGATCAGGCGCTGTGGCAGGAGCAACGCTATCTCTGGATCGTGCGCTTATGGCCGATAGTCTGGGCTTTGACGCCGCGACGGCCAACAGTATCGACGCCACGAGCGACCGCGATTTCGCGATCGAGTTCGTGAATGCACTTTCGATGCTGGCGGCACACCTGAGCCGATGGGCGGAGGAGATGATCCTGTTCTCCACCCAGGAATATGAGTTCGTGGCGCTTCCGGAGGCTTATTCCACCGGCAGCAGCGCGATGCCACAGAAGAAGAATCCCGACTTGCTGGAACTAGTTCGGGGAAAGAGTGGGCGAGTCATCGGGAACGCTACGGCCCTAATCGTGGCAATCAAAGGGCTGCCGCTCGCCTACAACAAAGATTTGCAGGAGACACAACAGCCTGTTTTCGAGGCCTCAGACGCGCTTTTGCAGATGCTTCCGCTGATCACTGGATGGATGAAGGCGGTGGAGTTCAATGACGACCGGATGCAGCAGGCGGCGGGCTCGGGATTTATGAATGCCTGGGCGGCGGCGACGTATCTGGTGCAGCACGGAGTGCCTTCGCGTATTGCGCACGAGCGGATCGGAAAGGCAGTGGCGATGTGCATCGAAAGGAATTGCGAACTGCAGGATTTGCCGCTGGAGGAGCTTCGGGCGTTGAGTCCTGCGTTCGGCGAAGACTTCTACAAGTCTTTAACTTTGGCTTCTGTTTTGGCGATGCATGATGTGCCGGGCGGAACGGCTCCGGCGAGAGTGCGGCAGGCCATCGGCGCTGCCAAAAAGAAAATCGAGTCACTTCGCGAGGAGGTCCATGCGCACGCGTAAAGCAATCCTGCCGGACGCCAAAAACATTCACGAATTGATCTGCGCCTATTCGGGCGATGGCACGCTTCTGCCGCGCACGCTGCCGGAGATCTGCGAGAACGTCAGGGACTTCGTCGTTCTGGAAGATGAAGACAAGATCATCGGCTGCGGCGCACTGCATTTGTACGGAACGCATCTCGCCGAAATTCGCTCGATCACGGTGGCGCCCTGGGCGCAAGGAAAAGGCGGCGGCGGCAAACTGGTAAAGGCTCTGCTGGCCGAAGCGAAACGGCATCGCGTGGATTGCATTTGCCTGTTCACGCGCAAGCCGGACTTCTTTGCGGGGCAGGGGTTCACCGTCGCCCAGCGAGAAGACCTGCCAGACAAGATCTATAAAGACTGCCACGCATGCCCGAGGTTCCACTGCTGTGATGAGGTGGCGATGGTTCGCGGCGATCTGCCTAAGTTCGCCATTCTTGCCCAACCGGCGAACTGGGTGCAATTGCAGGGATGGTCTCCGAACGTGGAAGAACAGACGACGTCTAGGTGATTTCGGAAGCGCCATCTTCCGCAGCACACAGATAAGTCTCCGGTTCGATTCCGGTTGACTGGCGATAACGCTCGGAAATCACAGCCGCAAAATCTTGAGCGTTTTCTTCGCGCACGAGATTGACGGTACATCCTCCGAAACCTCCGCCAGTCATGCGTCCGCCGATGAAGCCGGGCAAACCGTCGGCGGAATCAACCATGACATCAAGTTCGCTGCAGCTGACCTCGTAGAGATCGCGCAGGCTGTCGTGCGATTCCCTCATCAGTTTTCCCACTCTCTTCAAGTCGCCCTCGGTCAAGGCGCGGGCTGCATCGAGAGCTCTCTGGTTCTCGTGGATTACGTGCGTCGCGCGCTTTGCGATTGTGGCCGGGAGTTCGCTGGCATGTTCATGGAGCAGACGTACAGAGACATCCCGGAGGGCACGGACGTTGGGGTCCCACTTCGCGAAGCAGTGAACAGCTTCCTCGCATTCTGCGCGGCGCTGGTTATAGGCGCCGGTTGCGAGATCGTGCTTCACTTTTGTGTTGCAGACCACCAGACGGATACCCGGTGGAATCGGAACGTATTTGAATTCCAGCGAACGGCAGTCGAGAAGAAAAGCATGTCCGGCTTTCCCCATGCAGGAAACAAATTGGTCCATGATGCCGACACGCGCACCGACGAATTCGTTTTCCGCTTTACGGCAGAGTTTGGCGATCTCCGGCAAGGATAGCCGCTGGCTGTCGAGGCTCGTGAAGGCGAATGCAGAGGCGACTTCGATCGCGGCGGAGGAACTGAGGCCGGCGCCAACGGGGACTTCCCCGTGGACGAGAACGTTGGCTCCGGAAAGAGTGATGCCACGCTGACGAAGAACATTGGCAACGCCGAGCACGTAATCACACCAGGCGCCGACACGATGAGCGGGTAATTGCTCGAGGCTGAATTCGAAGTGTCCGGGGAATTCCTGCGAATCAATCAGCAGTTTCCCATCGGGGCGCTCCGAGATGGCAAGGTAGGTTGAGAAGCCTACTGCCGCAGGCATGACAAATCCGTCGTTGTAGTCGGTATGTTCGCCGATCAGATTCACGCGGCCCGGCGCCCGAAAAATCCTCGGGCGACGGCCGAAGCGGCTCTCGAACTGTTGTGCGAGTTCGCGCGGATTCATCCTTCGCGAGTCCTGTCCTTTGACTTTATCAGGCAAAGAGCCTCAACCGTTTATGTTCGAATACCAAGGCAAAAGGGATCGCGCGGATCCAGCAGGAGGTCCGCTTCCGAATTGACGAAAGCCGATCCCTTGATGCTGGGATACATCTTGCCATCGCGAACCGATATTGTGCCTTCAAAAATGCTGCCTACGATACTTTCCTGAGTCCAGGTTTGGCCCTCGCGAATCTTGCCGTCGGAATAAAGGCACGCCAGCTTCGCACTCGTGCCGGTGCCGCACGGGGAGCGATCGTAAGCCTTACCCGGACAAAGAACGAAGTTTCGGCTGTCGGCGGAGGACGAGATCGGTGGCCCGTACAGTTCGACGTGATCGATCTCCTGATTGCCCGCGCCGGTAATTCCCTTTCCGGCAAGAGCCTGGCGAATGGCCCACGTGAAATTCGTCAGCTCATCGATGTTTTTAAGCGACAGTTCCATCCGATGATCGCGAACCAGAAAAAACCAGTTGCCACCCCAAGCGATGTCACCGTGGATCTTGCCGTATTCAGGAACGTCAACTTCTACATTGGCGGCCAGGCGGTAGCTGGGAACGTTATTGACCGTCACTTCGCCAGTCGGATGAAGGATGGCGCTGACAATTCCGACCGGAGTCTCGATGCGGTGCTCTCCGGGCGAAATTTTCTTCATGTAAGAAAGCGTCGCGACCAAACCGATGGTTCCGTGGCCGCACATGCCCAGATAGCCGACGTTATTAAAGAAGATGACGCCGGCAGCGCAGGAGGGATCGGTCGGTTGGCAGAGAAGAGCGCCGACGATGACATCGGAGCCACGCGGTTCGTTCACGACGGCAGAACGAAAGGTGTCGTTCTCAGAGCGAAAACGGCGCAAACGCTCGGAAAGTGGGCCGCTGCCGAGATCGGGCCCACCCTCGATCACGAGCCGAGTGGGCTCTCCGCCAGTGTGGGAATCGATGACTCGTACTCTTTGTGAAATTGTGCTGGGCATTCGGAAACTGGGGCCTGCCAAAACGGTTTAGTTGCGTCACGTGATGACTCAGTCCCTTGCATTTTATCTGATTTCGTAGACTCAGCGCCTCAGCCGAAAGTCGGAACGGAGCCTCGCTATACCGCACAGCCGAGGCGGATATCCGCAGACATGTTCTATGGGATTACCTCACCCGTGGAATTGAAGCGAACGCCGGCGACGGGGTTTCCTGATGCGAGAAAGTCGCGAATGCCCGCCCTGTTTGGACCCGACTGTTCGATCGCGGTCCAGAGGCAACGGATGGCCTCTGGCAGCGGCGTGCCTTCCGGCAGGCGGAAGATCCAGGGAATGTTCGTCGAGGTAAGAGCACGGTCGGAGGAAATGGCGACAACCGGTACGAAAGATTTCACGGCAATTTGCTCGGCCAGGTGGCTGGATGCACGATCGAATGCAATCAGGGCCAGCACATGTTTGTTATAGATTGCGTTCACGAGATCGCTGGAGGCCTTTCCCCACGACGTTTCTGATGGGATGGCAATCAGCGACACGCGCTTCGTGCTGCCATTCAATGAGCTAAGAAGTTTCTCTACGTCTGCGGAATGCACAGCCTGGTCGGCGTGGGGGCCGAAGACTGCAACCTGAAGATCATCTGAGTTCAGATCCGGCGTAGGAGGGCCAGAATAATGTACGCCGCCTTCTCCAACTTGAGCGTAGGGCTTCTCCATAGTGATGCGGCGATAGGTGATCTGGCCATCATGTACGTGAGCAAGGAATAAAGGAGCGATGTTTTTGCAGTTCGGGTCGAATACCATTTCGCCGGTCACGCCCTTGTAGCTGGTGATTCCGGTCAAGGCGTCGCGGATCCGGCCTTTATTCAGGCCAGCACGACAGATGGCGTCGAGCAGAATACGCATCTGGTCGTACGCCAGGGCGGCGAAGTGGTCGGGCTTCTCGCCATATTTTGCTTCGTACCGGGACACGAACTCGGTCCATAGGGGATCGTTGCGCGTCGGATCGAAGGGATAGACGGCTTCGAAACCTTCTGCAGCGGGGCCCGCGAGTTTGATCAATTCCTCTCCGATCGTGCGATGGCTGCCGAACACACGCTGGTGCATGCCCAGTTCGCGCATCTGTTTCAGGATCTCGGCAGTTTTCTCAACATCAGTCCACAGGACAATTGCATCGACTCGCGAATCCTGAATGACCTGCAGCTGGCGGCGGTAATCTGTGTCTCCTCGCAGGAACTTCTGCTCGATCACGACCGGATGACCAAGTCGGCGGGAGGCATCTTTGAACTTTATGACTCCAAAGCGGCCGTAACGGTCGTTCACGCGCAAAATACCGACCCGCTTGATGCCAAGTTCAGTGTAGATGTGGCGGGCGAGCGTGTATCCCTGGACGCGATCGTCCTGAATGTCGGTGAAATACCAGGGGATGATGGTCTCAGGAATCGTGGGATCGGTGGAGGCGCTGTTGACTATGGGAGTCTCGGCTTTAAGGGTGACTCGCAGTGCGATGTGCGTGGTCTCTGCGCTGATGGACCCGAAGATCGCCCAGACCTTGTCGTCGTAGATCAGGTGGACGGTTTCGTTGGAGGCCGCGCCCCAGATTTCCGAGTCCTTGGAAGCACCGCCAGAAGGGATGTTGTTCTGCCAGTTGTTGTAGTCATTGCGGGTGATGAGATGAAACGGCTTTCCGCCATATCCTCCAGCCGAGTTGGCCTCGTCGATGGCCATCTGCGCGCCGTTGAGCATGCGTTTGCCCATGGCCTGATCGGGGTGGTAGCCGATGGGACCGAGAAACCCAATGCGGATTTCGCTGAGCGAACTGAGATCGGGATCGGGAATGTCACGCGCAGCTCCGTTGTACTCGATGAGGTCCTGGTAATACTCGTAGTACGGAGTAGTGAACTTGGAGAACGGGCGCAAGTCCTCCGGTGCGCCGGCGTACGGCTTCAGTGAGCGCGGAGCAGGAGGCCCTATAGGATTCTTGCCGCACGCGCATGGAGTGAATGCTTGTCCCCAGGCCGCGCTCGCGAGCACAGCAGCGGTCAGAATTGACGCAATGCGCATAGCGTGACTCCTTTCCCCACTTCGGCGGCCGATTACTCCTCCGGTGTTTCGCGGCGGAACATCGCGATGGCTTCAATCTCGATCAGAAGATCGGGGCGGCAAAGAATCGCCTGGATGCCGGTGGACGCGGGCAGCGGGTCGAGTCCCTGCGCTTTAAAGAATGCGGTCCGTTCTTCGTTGAAGGCGGGATAGTCGCGCTCGATATCGCGGAGGTAGCAGGTGGTGCGGACGATGTCGTGCCATGTCGCACCTTCAGAGGCCAGCAGCTTCGTGATGTTTTCGTAGGTGCGCTTCTGCTGGGCGCGGAAGTCTCCGACGTGAACCGTTCTGCCCGCCTCATCGATGCTGGCGGTTCCTGAGATCAGAAGAATCGTCAGCCCGTTGAGGTCAATCCGCATGCCGCGCGAAAAGGCGCTGCCGTAATCGTAGGCTTCGTTCAACGTCGAGTGATTGGTGATCGCCCGCTTCACAACCGGGGCGGTGGCTACTTCTGCGAGTAGTTCCTGAACATTCATAAGATGGCTCCTGAGTTACTTCTTCGCTTTCTCGCTTCCAAAAACTCTTGCAATTGAGACCGATTCTTTCTTACGGATACCGTGACTCAGTCCCTTGGCGGTGGCGACCCACAGGTCGTCGCCCTGAAAATCGACGCCGAGAATGTAGTTGTGGGCCGGCGCGGTCTGCACAGCGATCTTCTTCACGTTGCCGTCGGCGTCGCGAACGAGCATTTCCGGCTTGTGCGTATCAAGCGCCGGACGATAGACCGCCCAGTTCGTGCCGTCGTAATAGGCGAGTCCTTTATCGGTGGAGAACCAGGCACGGTTTGCATCGACACCCTTGATTTGGCTCAAAAAGTTGCTGGGCAGTCCGCTGTCTTTCGTAAGGAAGTTGTGCCAGTAACGTCCGTCGTAGCGGCTGGCCCCGAAGTAGGTTGCGACCCAAAGAATCTTGTCGACATAGCTGACTGACGTGGTGATCTCGTGGATCAAGCCCTGGTCTTTCATCACGACCATCTCGGTCTCGCCGTCCGGGTCGTTGTAATCCTTCCAGCGTTCGGTCTTCTGGTCGTATTCGAGAACGCCTCCGCCCCAGACGGCGTAATAGACCTTGTCTTCGGCGGGACTCACGGCGTAGTTCCAGATTTCGTACATCGGAGTGTTGCGCTCGTTGAAGAGAGACCATTGCCCGGTGCGGGTGTTCAGGCGGCTACCGCCCGCTGCGGTAGCGGTCCAGACGTAATCGCCTTGCACGCCGACGCCGTAGACGATGTCGTTGCTCAGGCCCGAGTTCAACTGCGTGAAAGTGTCGATGCGTCCCGCGGAGATACGGCTTAGACCACCCATCGTGCCCGCCCAGACGTCGCCGGTGCGCTTATCGAGAGCGAGAGAGAGCACCGCCTGGTGGGCAAGGCCATCCGCCGGACGGAAAACTTTCCAGATGCCGTTCTCGTAAAGGCCAAGGCCATTTTCTGTCCCGGCCCAGATACGCTGGCCGTCAACCAGCACGCAGAAGACATGATTGTCCGGCAGACCGTTGGCGGTGGTGAAGTTGTCCCAACGGAACATCGGCAGGTCCTGAGCGGCAGCATGAGAGAACAAGAGAATCACGACCGCGGCGAAGAGTCGGGTAGCAGGCGCAAGATCCTTCGCTCCGCCTGAAATGCGGCTCCGCTCAGGATGACGCAGGGTACGACCACAAATCTGAATGTCGGGTCGGAGTGACTGGCTCGTTTTCATAAAGTTTTCAAATACTCGATGAGATCGTTCAATTCATCTTTGGTCAGGTCGTTAGTAACACCGTGCGTGTCTTTGGGATTGAACACGGTCCAGATTTCTTCCAGCGAGCGCGCGGAGCCATCATGCAGGTACGGAGCGGAGTAGGCGACGTTCGGAAGTTGGGGAATGTCGAGAATCGGAGAGCGGTCGGTCGGCCTCCCGGTGCCGACATCGATTTGTTTTTGGTTGGTGTATTTCGGGCCGCTGTGGCAATACGTACATTGATTCGCTTCGGGAATCGGAGTGCGATCTTTCGAGACGGTACGCTCGAAAATGGCTTTGCCTCGTTCTTGCGCGGCAGTGAGATCTCCATTGGCGAGCCGGTAGCGGTTTGGCCGGTATGGCAGCGAATAAACGAAGGTGACCAGATCGGTCAGTTGCTGCTGATTGAAACTCTGCGAGCGGAAAAAGAATTTTTCGGTGCGTGGGCCGCATTCGGTGGGCATGTCGGGATTGCCGCCATTCCATTTGAAGGGCTCTGTTCCGGCGAGATTCTCGAGCGAGCGGTTGTCGACGATATCTTTGCCGAAGCCGTCAGGCTCGAGATCCCACTGCAGTCCGTCGATGGTGGCATCGATGTGGCAGTTGGAGCATCCAAACTGGCCTTGGAAGGCGAAGTCGGCAGTGAAGAAAAGACGCTCGCCGCGGCGGACGGCGTCGATATTCTTTGGTCCACCGAGATCGAGGGTTGAGATTACGTGTTCCGTTGTCGTGTCGATGACGCTGATCGTGTCGTCGAGGCGATTGGCGACGTAGAGTTTCTTGCCATCGGGCGAGAGCGCGACTCCGCGCGGATTATGGCCGACAGGAATTCTGGTGGAAACGTATTCGGCAGCGGCGGAGAGGTCGTTCACGAATGGCTTGCGGCGGGAATGAACCGTCCTCAGCAGCTTTGGAACGTCAATGACCGTGACGCTTTCCGATCCAGCGGCCGTGAGAAATATCTTCGACTTGTCGGGTGCGATCGCAATTCCCCAGGGAAGCGCGTAGTAACGGTCGAGTTCGTCCAAGGGAATCTGAACTACGCCGCCCACGTCTTGCCCGAACAGGGTTAGCGAGTCCCCGAAGGCCCAGCCATGCTCGACGTGGGCGAGAGGGATCAGATTCTTGGGCCGGAGCTGCGCAACTACTCCGAGCTTCCCGTCGGCGGAGATCGCGACGTGAAATGCTCCCGCGACATTGTGAAGAGATTCCCGCTCGACGACTCTGTGCGTCGCAGTGTCGATCACCGAAATTTCTGAATTGGGCTCCGTTCGAAACGCGCCGGGATTCGGGTAGATGTGCGTGCAATAAATGAATTTTCCATCGGGCGAGATTGTGAGATAGCTCGCTCCGCGTCCCGCGACGAGTCGATCGATCTCTTTGCCCGCATTCAGATCGATGACGGAAACATCATTGCTCAACCGATTGGCCACGTAGAGAATTTCGCCTGCGTGGTCGGAAATCACTCCGGAGGGCTCGTATCCAGTGGAGAGAGTTTGAACGACCTGAAGCGAGCTGGTATCAATTACCGAGACCGTGTCGGACCAGGCGTTAGTGACATAGAGTCGCCGAGCATCGGGGGATAATGCAATTCCACGCGGAACGTGGCCAACCGGAATACTGTTGACAGGCTTACCAGAAATGACGTCAACAACTCTCACTTCGTCGGAATCCTGGCAAACCACGTAAAGCATGCGTCCGTCCGGAGAGAAAACCATTTCGAGAGGAGAAAGATAGCGTTCGCGGAGAACCGATTGCGATTGCTTCGGGGCAGGTTTAGCGGCGATCGCCAACAGACACACCGCGAGCACGCCAGCGATGCTGGCCATCGTTCGGAAGCTGCGGTGCTGAATGGCGGATTTCATCTTGCGATTAAGGCTCCTCCACCGTAAGCACGCGGTCGACTGGAAGATTCTCCAGCACCTGATCCTGGCCGCTGGGCCAGTGAATGGTGAGTTTGTCTGCCTTCATGGCTGTTCCCAGGCCGAAGTGAATCCGGCCATCGTCTTGCGAGAGGTATCCTGATCCGGCGAAACGTTGAGCGATTTGCTTACGGCCGCCAGCAAGTAGTTCCAAGTGAGCGCCAATGCCGTCGCGGTTCGACTTCTTCCCTTTCAGTTTCACTGTCAGCCAGTGATTCGAGTTCTGGCTGACGTTGTGGAGCAAAGTTGCGCGCGCGCCAAGGTTGACGACGAAGGCATCGATCTTTCCGTCGTTGTCGTAATCGGCGAAACATGCCCCGCGGGAAACCATCTTCGCAGCCAACGCCGGCCCTGCGCCTTCTGAGACATCCGCAAATTTGCCAGTGCCCAATCCGCGAAACAGCGACTGCTCCTGCGGGACGAGGTGAATGAGTCCGCCGTGGAAGATCAGGATGTCGAGCCAGCCGTCGTTATCGAAGTCGTAGACGCCGCTTCCCCAACTCGTGTATTGCGCCGTGGCTTGCGAGATACCAGAACTGGGACCAATATCCTCGAACCCATTGGCGCCGGTATTGCGCATGAGCCGGTTGTACTTGGAGTCCGTGACCCATAGGTCGACACGTCCGTCGCCGTCGATGTCAGCGAGTACTGGTCCCATAGCGGATGTGCTCTCGCCGTCCTGGCCGTAGGCGACTCCAAAATCGCCGGCTACTTCCTCGAATGTGCCATCGCGCTTGTTGCGGAAGAGGAAGTTTTCCGTCTTATCGTTGGCGACGTAGATGTCCGGATAGCCGTCGCCGTCGTAGTCCGCCGCAGTCACGCCCATCGTGCGACCTTTGTAGGCGCCGATCCCGGATTTGTCGGTGACGTCGGTAAATGTTCCGTTGCAATTGTTGTGGTATAAGCGGTTCGTGTCGCCGGCGTAGTCGAGCGGTCCGGGATAGTTATCGGCGGCGTAATAGTCGCGATATTTCGGATCGAATTTCACGTATCGGCCGACGAACAGATCCACGCAGCCGTCGCGATCGTAGTCGAGCCAGACGGAACTGATCGACCAGCCATCTACCTTGAGACCGGTTTTCGCGGTCACGTCGGTGAAAGTTCCGTCGCCGTTGTTGTGATAGAGGATTGCTTGACCATAGCCGGTGACGAACAGGTCGACGAAACCATCATTGTCGTAGTCGGCCGCGATGGCAGCCATGCCATAAATGTTTGCCGCGACGCCGGCTTTGTCGGTGACATCGGTGAACGTACCATCACCATTGTTGCGATAGAGATGATTGTGGGGCGGAACTGCCGGCGGTTCCTTGAGCGGATACGGATGCATACCTTCGCCCAGCGGCTTACCACTGACTACGTAAAGATCGGGAAGGCCATCGTTGTTGTAATCGAACCAGACGCAGCCGCCTCCAGTGCTCTCTAGCAAAGAGCCCAGTTTTTGAGAACCGAAATTGTGCGTGAACTGGATGCCTGACTTGGCCGTCGCGTCCTCAAAACGAATAGGACCGGGCGCAGATTGCGGCGCTTGCGCCCACAACGAGGAGGACAATACCAGCAATAAGAAGGTTCGCGTTCTCAAGCTAACGTCCTCCTGTTGCAAATTGTGAAGTTGTGCCGGTCATGTCCGCCGGCGTGGTCGACTTCAGAAGAATCATCGGCACAGCGTTTTCAGGCGACGTTTCAGGGCCGGCGTGGCAGCCCACACAACCGCGCTGTTCGCCGCGGCGCATCCACCAATATCCGGCTTCGCGTTTCAGACTTTTCCCCGTGTGATCGAGCAGTTCAATTTGCAGAGGTTGATCGGAGGGAACCTGGACGAAAAAGGATCCGTCCCGCTCGACCGCTGCCGTGCCTAACAATTTCGAATTGCCGCCGGGGTCTTTCGTGTAAAGCCGAACGCCGCCGATAGAACCGGGAGCGAAGTCGTACTTCGATGTGTACGCGTTCAGACAGAGCAAGTTCGCGGTGGGCCAGTCATGCAGGCCTGAGGGATGGCGATTCGGGACGGCATGTGACGCGAGAAGGGTCGGCTGCACTATGTTTACATCCTGCTGGGTCACGATTGTTTGCAGCTGCTTTGTTCCGAACGTCCACTGCATCACTTGAAACGACGATTTCTGATCGTGCCGCCAAGAGGTCAACCAATTGCCGGAAGCGGTC
The DNA here is from genome assembly GCA_035277905.1 of Candidatus Sulfotelmatobacter sp. Lineage (GTDB taxonomy): Bacteria > Acidobacteriota > Terriglobia > Terriglobales > Acidobacteriaceae > Sulfotelmatobacter. The sequence goes on along the minus strand of DATEJO010000022.1, from coordinate 11,379 downwards.
TCGATGACATCTCCGGCATATTCGCCCTCTGGTGCAGCAATGGGGATTTCTTGTGCACGTGCGGATGTGAATCGCGACAATCCGTGAGTGGAGGCGAAGATGATGTCGCCCGAGCTGATTTGTCGTCCTGAATAGTGCGCGTTGCGGTGATCGCAGCGGTAAGACTCGACTCCGCTGCCGTCAGAATAAACCGTGTAGATTTCCGGAGTAGTCGCGGTTCCCAGTGGATATCCAGCTTCAAAGAGAATGCGGCCATCGCGGAGAATATCGGTGGGGAGAAAATTGGCCGGACCGTAGCTCAGAGCAAGAGGCTTACCGCCGGAGAGTTCTGCCGCTTCGATTACGAAATGTCCAGCGACTCTGCGAGCGTAGACCACGCGATCATCAGGCAGATAGAACGGCCGAATGCAGTCTTCGGCATCCGAAGTGACCCGCCGCGCCTGACCACCGGTGATAGGAACTTCCCAGACCTGCCACGGATCTACTGGATGCACTTTGCCGGCGAAGAGCACGCGCTCTCCGTCGAATGACACTGACGGATCAGCGGACTCTGCAAACTCCGGCAGAAACGGGCGCGTCCCTTTCTCATTGCGAAGATAGATGGCGACGTCAGGGCTAAAGCGGTCCGCTCCCCGCATCCACGCAAGCGGGTCGTACGATTTAGCAACTGTATAGAGCAACGCCGGTGGATCAGCCTGAGTTTGGGCATCGCCGGCAGGCCGCGCCGATGCGATCGCAGCGAGCAAAAGCAGGCAGGTGAGAATGGACCGCGGCAGCACTAATCCGCTCCTCCTACGGCGAGGAGTTGGGGACGGAACTGTCGTGCGTCGTGCTCGATATCCAAATAAGGTTGAAGATCAATCATCATCCGGCGGAATTCGGCGAACGTCAGAGACTGGTTGCCGTCGCTCATCGCCTGATCCGGCGAGGGGTGCACCTCGACGATCAATCCATCAGCGCCTACGGCAACCGCCGCGCGTGAGAGTACTGGCACGAGGCTCCGCACTCCGGCGGCGTGACTGGGATCAACAATGACGGGAAGGTGCGACACGGCTTTCAAGACAGGAACCGCGGCAATGTCGAGCGTATTGCGAGTCGCGGTTTCGAATGTACGAATGCCGCGCTCGCACAAGATGACTTGCGAGTTCCCTGCCATCGCGATGATTTGCGCCGAACGCAGCAACTCTTCGAGCGTTGCCGTCATGCCGCGCTTGAGCAGGACCGGCCGCCCGCACTCTCCGAGCGCTTCGAGCAGCGCGTAGTTCTCCATGCTGCGGGTTCCGACTTGCATGATGTCGGCGTACTCCGCAATCACTTCGACATCTTCCTCACTCATTGCTTCGGTGACGATGGCAAGCCCTGTGGCTTCGCGCGCTTTGCTCAGAAGTTTCAGGCCTTCCACACCGAGGCCTTGAAATGCGTACGGAGAAGAGCGCGGCTTGTAGGCTCCGCCGCGGAGAATGCGCGCTCCTGCTTTGGCAACAGCTTCTGCCGTCTGCAGCAATTGACTCTCGGATTCGACGGCGCACGGACCCGCCATGACAACGAAATCGTTGCCGCCAATTTCGATATCACGCACTTGAACGGTGCTGCGCGGACAGACGTCGGTTTTCGCGACGAGGTCGAAGCAGGAGAACTGACCGTTCCACTTCGGATTCATAAGCGCGGTCATTCTATTAATGAGCGTTTTAGCGATCACTAATGCGAATCTGTTAGAACACGCAAAATAAGCCCATCAACACTGACTAAAACGAAGATTCCCAGTTACTAACTCCTTTGTATCGATGGAGAAGCGAACACCATGTGATTTGAATCACGGTCGTGCGAGACGGAACGCACACTGCGAAGTGCATTCGAGCAGAACTCGACTCTCGGAACATCAACTGATCTCCATCAACCTGGGCTCTGTCTGAAATCCAGCGAGGAATCGTGTCGGGAAGACCGACAGCGTCTGTTGGGAAATCCGACATTCGATGACCTCCATTCTTCGCAACTCGTTGAATTCACATATTGGTCATCGGCGTGCATTTCCTTAGTTGGCCGAAGGTTTCCCCCGGCCAGGAGGTCAAATCATCATGGCTGGAGAGAATTGGACCATGTGGCTCAACATCACGAATTTCGCGTTAGGACTCGTCACTCTGATCGCGTTGGCAGTTGTGTTTGTCGCCGTAGGGTGGGATTTGCTGGTTCGCAAAGCCGGCCGCGTTCCGAGCATTGACTACAACAACATCGATTCGGAGCTCAAGGCGCTGTTGCACGGTGGTTCGCACAGCCTGACCGTTCCAGAACTTGGGCTGACTATGGCGGATGGAGGCGAGCGGATCGACTCAAAACCACAGTCTCAGAAGAAGTCGTAGGAGTGAGATATGGCTTGCCCATTTCTCAAAGAAGGCCGGGCACGTTACTGCCACGCGGCTCCAGTACGAAAGCTGATCCTCGATGGACCGGGCGCCAGCGTGGGCGGCCGTTGCACTTCTGCGCGCTACCTTGATTGCGAACTGGCAGATAAGTGCGGTGCACAGCAGGAACGTTGTCCGCATCTGGAAGAGATCCGCGTGCAGTATTGCGGAGTTTCCGCCATTCCGAAGCTGGTGCCGTTCAGCGAATCGCAACTATCGAGTTGCACCAGCGACAACTATCGTTACTGCGATTCGTACTTGCACTTGGCGCAACCGCACGCGACAAAACCCATGGCGACTCTTCTGTACTCGTCCAACCATTTCTGGCTGGATGCGGAGGAGTCCGGACTATGCCACATAGGCGTTGACGACTTTGTGGCAGATGTTGCCGGGAATGTGGACGGCGTCACGTTCGTCACGGCACATGGAACTCACCATCCAGCGATGGCGCTGACGATTCACGGCGTCGAGTGGCCGATGAGCTTTCCCAATCCCGTGATGATTCAGAAAGTAAACACCCGTCTGCGCAGCGATCCCAGCCGTCTGACCGCCGATCCGTTCGGTGCTGGATGGCTCTTCGAAGGATGGGAAGTTCCTGGCCGCACACGCGCCGGGTTGATTTCCGGTCAGCGGGCGGCGGCTTGGCAACAAGAACAGCGCGAGCGGCTGACGGAAGAAATTCATGACCGACATGCTCCGGGCTGCGACGGAGGAATGCCGGTTCGTGGAATCGCCCAGTTCCTCTCTCGTCCCGATCTGGTGTGTCTGTTCCAGCATTTCTTCTCGAAGACAGACTGGACGGTAGAAAAATGAGAATTGGCCGTAACGTGATCGTCTTTTCTATTGGCGTCCTCGTCGCACTGGTTCTGGGGTGGGTCGTATTCCCTCGCGTCCTGTATGTGAAGAAGAGTCAGCCGATCGATTTCCTGCACAAAACTCACGCTGAGAAATCGGGAATCGCAGACTGCGGCGAGTGCCACACAATTCGTGACGATGGAAGCTTTGCCGGGCTTCCGCCCATGGAAAAATGCGCCGGCTGCCATAGCGACAAAATCGGCGACAGCAAGGCAGAAGCCATTCTTGTGAACAATTACATCAAGCCGGGACATGAGACTCCCTGGCTTCTGTATTCCGGGCAGCCCGCGAATGTGTGGTTCTCCCACGCAATCCACGTGAAACGAGCGAATCTCCCTTGCACGGAATGCCATTCCACTTACGGCGAATCAGACCAGGTCCGTCCATACGAACTCAATCGCATCAGCGGATACAGCCGCGATATCTGGGGACACTCGATGTCGCGGCTGAGACGAGCTCCGCATGAAGGCATGAAGATGAGCGACTGCGAAAACTGCCACAAGAAACACGGCATGGATGTCGGATGTCTCGGTTGTCACGAATGAAGGGAGAAGCATGAAGCTCACTCGGCGGGATCTGCTGGCATGGAGCGCGGGAGCCGCTGCCGGTCTCATGGTAACGCCGGTTCCTTGGAAAATTCTCGACGATACCTCGATATGGAGCCAGAACTGGCCCTGGATCCCGCAGCCGGCGCGTGTTCCAGTCGAAGTCAGTCAATCGCATTGCACCTTGTGTCCGAAGGGATGCGGGGTACGGGTTCGGATGGCTGCTGGATGGGCGGTGGGCATTTCTGGGATGAAGACTCATCCGATCAACCGCGGAACTCTGTGCCCGCTGGGCTTTGGAGCGCACCAGCTGAATTGGCATCCGCAACGGATGCGCGAAGTGCGGCACAGCGGCAATGTGTCTTCGTGGAGCGAAGCTCAGGCTGCGTTCGCATCAGCAAAGAACGAAGGGCCGGTGGTAATCATTGATGGTCATCCGGGGCGCGCTGCATCGGCGGTTTTCGAGAGATCCACTGAGAAGAGTCGTGGGGAATATCGCGTTGTTCCGTGCGTGGAATCTCGCGGGCTGGCACCTTACGAGCAGTGGACCGGCGCACCTGCTGCCTCTTTTGGATATGATCTCGAAAATACTCAAACGATCGTCAGCTTTGGCACGCCCTTACTCGATGGATGGGGCACGCCCGGATATCTCACGCGGCTGTGGGCGGAAAAATCCTCTGGGGCTGACGACCCTCAATTGCGAATCATTCAGATTGAGCCGACTCTGTCGCGAACCGCTGCAAGGGCATGGAAGTGGATGCCCATTCGTGATGGATCGGAATCGGCATTGGCTTCGGGATTGGCTCGTGTGCTGCTTGAACAGAACCTGGTTCCCGCACACGGTCCCATCCCGGCAATCACGATCGCTGAGACTGCTATTCGCACAGGATTGTCAGAAGATGCGATCCGGAATTTGGCACGAACCCTGGTGGAGCGAAGGCCCACGGTGGCGATTGCACCGAACGAAAATCCCACGGTTGCGGCATTGAACATCGTCCTCGGATCGGTTGGAATTCGCGGCGGGATCATCCGTCGAGAAACAACATCCCACCCCTACTCTTCCGCCCATGGCGTGATCTCGAATGCTCGAGCGGTTCTGATTGATTCGAGCGTGCCGTGGGATTTCGTACCGCAGACCGACGCCGAAATTTTCCGATTTGCAGCATGGAATGGAGGCCCCACAAAGGCGGACTGGCTGCTCCCGGCTACCGGGTTTCTGGAAGAACTGACGGATGTGCCCGCCGCGCCAGCTTTGCCCATCGAAGCGTATTCGGTCGCTCCGGCGCTCCTAAAGCCGACGTCCGAGGTTAAGAGTGCTGCGCATTTTCTGGTTGGCATCGACTCGAGTCTGACTCCCACGGAAAAAATCATTCATGACCGTTGCGTGGATCTATTCAGCAAGCGAGCCGGAACATTACACGGACAGGAATCTATCGCGATCTCGAAAATCGAATCGATTCAGAAGCTGAAGGAACAACTCTGGAAGGGGGCGGTATGGGTGGGCGAACCATCGGCACCCGGTGGTGTGAAATGCGAATTGAAGGAGTGGCCTGAGGAAACAACCTCGGCTGCTGCATCAGGCTGGTCCAGTTCGTGGGATGCTCCCGTACTGCCGCCATTGGCCTCGAAGCTCTATATCGAGTCAAGCCTGCGGGAAGCGCCGCAGAGGAGGAACGCATGAGCGCCCGCTACGGAATGGTGATCGATCTGGATCGCTGCACGGGTTGCGGCTCGTGCATGATCGCCTGTGCTTCCGAGAACAACGTCCCTTCTGTTCCGCAGGCGTCCGCTCGAACCGGATTGACTCCTCTGCTCGTCCGCAAAGTTTCGAATGGGGAGCAAGGAGAGCGGCGGCGCGACGTGTTCTTCCCGATCATGTGCGCTCACTGCGAGCACGACACCCCGTGCGTGAAAGTGTGCCCACAGCAGGCCGTGGAGGTCGACAAGGCGACCGGCATCGTAATGCAGATGCCGCAACGCTGCCTTGGCTGCCGATATTGCATGACGGCCTGTCCGTATCACGCGCGGTACTTCAACTGGTGGGACCCGGCGTGGCCGAAAGGAATGGAAAAGAGCTTGAATCCCGGAGTCGCGGTTCGCATGCGCGGAGTGGTGGAGAAATGCAATATGTGCCACGGTCGCTTGCATGCAGCACAAGAGAAAGCGGCAGCTACGGGAAAACGGGAAATCGATCCTGCTGACTACGTGCCTGCGTGCGTCGAGGCGTGTCCAACAGGGGCAATTACGTTTGGCAACCTGGCGGATCCGGGCGATGCAGTCTCAAAACAAGCGCGATCACCCCAGGCATTCCGATTGCTAGCGAGACTCGGTACCGAGCCAAAGCTTTATTACAAATCGAAGGAGGCATGGGTGAGAGAGTTGGCAGATTCGAATCCGGCACGGAATTCCGAGGTTGAGCATGGTTAGCTCAGCTCTCACCGATTCCCGATGGATTGCGCGCGGTGCAGAGCGTACATCGCTCTCGCGTTTTCTGATGTGGCTGGCGCCATGGACGGTGCTGCTCTCTGTAGGCATTTATGCAGCCGGGCTCTGCCTCTACTACGGTCTGAATCAGACCAACATGGATAACCGCTTCGCCTTCGGGCTTTGGATTTTTCTGGACCTCGGGATCATCGCCCTGGGCGCGGGTGCGTTCTTTACCGGATTTCTTGTCTACATCCTAAAGAGAGCAGAACTCCGGCCGGTCCTCAACACGGCCGTAGTTGTGGGCTTCATCTGCTACAGCGGCGCGGTTTCGATTTTGATGATCGACGTCGGACAGCCGCTCCGGGCCTGGTTCACATTTTGGCATCCGAATACGCATTCGATGCTCACCGAAGTCACCTTCTGCATTTCCTGCTATCTGCTGGTGCTGAGCCTGGAGTACGTTCCGCTGCTGCTTCGGAACCGTCAACTGCGAAAACTACCGTCATTCCTCGTCTTTGAACATCAACTGCACAAGCTCGTGCCAGTGCTGGCCGCGGTTGGAACATTGCTTTCGTTCTTCCACCAAGGCTCCCTTGGCGGACTCTATGGAGTGCTCCGCGGTCGTCCATTCGCGTTCCGCACCGGATTCCTCATCTGGCCTTCTACATTTTTCCTGTTCATTTTGTCGGCGATTGCAGCGGGTCCGAGCTTCCTGATGCTGATAACAGCTACGGTTGAAAAGATAACTGGAAGAAAGCTGGTGCCCGAGGAAGTATTTCGGCGGCTTGGATATATCTCGGGACTGCTCCTCGCCTTGTACGTCGCGGCGAAATCGATCGACACGCTGGTTTGGCTGAACTTCACTTCCCGGTCTGTCGGATTCGAGCCCTGGCAGTTCTACTCGCACAAGCCCTTCGGCACACCAATCCTGTTTGCAGAAATTGTGCTTCTGGGTTTGCTTCCGGCTTGCCTGTTGATCTTCAAGGCGACGGCGAAACGGGGCTGGATTCTGCTCGCGGCCGCAGCGATGGCGTGCGCCGGCGTGCTGCTGAACCGCTTCGTCCTAACCGTGCAGACGCTCGCGCTTCCGACGCTGCCTTTCGATGAGTTCCTGCAATACACGCCAAGTTGGCAAGAGGTCGCGAGCTTTGGCGGCGTGATCGCCTACGGAGTGATTCTCTATTCACTCTCATATCGTTACCTTCCATTGTTTTCAACTCCAAAGGAAGGAGACTCTCATGTTTCCCGGCATTGACGGCTTTCACTGGACGATCAGTCACATTCTTTTCCTGTCGCTGTTCTTCGTCGTCCTCCTGACCATTCTGACGACGATAGCGTCGGCAGTTTGGCGCACGGCCAGAGATTTCCGCACTCATAATGCCATTGATTTCTATTGGAAGGAAAACTTCTCGGAACTCCCAGAACGCGACCGCCGCTGTCGCCATGAGCTTGCGGGAAGGGTAATCTCCCGCACGTGTGACAATGCCTTCGACTGCCGCCACTGTGAAAAGTACTCCCAATTCGCAGTCCTGCCGGCGACTGGCAACGTGAATTCACTCGGGATGAACTATTCGAACGAGCGCTTCTATCACCGCGGACACACATGGCTGAAACCCGAAGAGGATGGAACGGTCACGATCGGCCTCGACGATCTTGCCGAACACCTGATCGGCGATCCAGACGCTTTGCATATGCCGGAAATTGGCGAGGAACTCGATCTCAACCAGATTGCGTGGCGCATGCGCAAAAACGGCATGGAAATCCAGGTGCGCGCGCCGCTGGAAGGAAAGGTGATTGCCGTAGGTGGCCCCAAAGAAGGATGGTACCTCAAGCTCCAACCACGGCTCGATCTTCACAGTCTTCTGACTCTGCGCCATCTTCTGCGCGGACCAGAAGTTCAGGGCTGGGTTGCGCGAGAGGCGGAACGCTTGCAAATTCAGCTGCGCGCTCCAAACACTCCTCCCGCCCTGGCCGATGGCGGAGTCCTCATGCCTGATCTGATTAATGCGATTCCAGAAGCGGATTGGGACACCGTGCTGGCTGACACATTCCTTGGCGTCTGATCGCGATCAATGCGATATTTCATAGCGCTTGAGCTTGTCGTAGAGCGTGGAGCGGTCAATTCCGAGCGCGGTAGAGGCCTCTTTCACATTTCCGTGTTTTCGCTCCAGCGCAGCGACAATCGCCCTCCGTTCGAGCTCTCCTAGAGGGACATCAGGAACTTCCCAGCTCTGCGCCTGTACTCCACTGCGCTGCAGCCACGAGAAATCCTGCTCATCCAGCATGCCGTTGTGGCAGGTCACAATGGCGCGCTCAATGACGTTCTCAAGCTCTCGAACATTGCCGGGCCAGTCATGAGCGATCAGCACTTTCAGAGCCCCTCCCGAAATCCCACCGACCTCTTTGCCAAGCTCGGAAGAAATCCTCTGCACGAAGTGTTCTGCCAGCAAAGGAATGTCTTCACGGCGTTCCCGCAGCGGGGGCAGGTGAATCTCAATCACATTCAGGCGGTAATACAAATCCTCGCGAAATCTGCCCTGCTGTACCTCTTCGGCAAGATTCTTGTTTGTTGCGGCAATGACCCGGACGTCCACTTCGATTTCCTGACTGCCTCCAACCCGGTAGAAGCGGCGCTCCTGCAGAACGCGCAGCAGATCTGCCTGAAGCTTGGGAGAGATATCTCCGATCTCATCGAGGAAGATTGTGCCGTTACACGCAAGTTCGAACTTGCCCTTCGCCTGTCCACTTGCGCCGGTAAAGGCTCCTTTCTCGTAGCCAAACAGTTCGCTTTCGAGGAGAGTTTCCGTCAGAGCGGCGCAACTTACGGCGATGAATGGCTTCTCGGCCCGATTCCCCGAGAAATGCACGGCGCGCGCTACCAGTTCTTTTCCGGTGCCGCTTTCTCCGCGGATCAATACCGTGCTGCGCAGGCTGGCGATTTCCTGGGTCAGCGCCAGAATCTCTTCCATGCGGGGATTCTTGGTGATGATGTCATGATGACGGTATTGTCGCGTCAGCTTTTTGCGCAGTATGGCATTCTCGCTCTGGAGCTTTTTCAGCTTGAGAATGCGCGAAACCAGCATCGAGATTTCCTGCGGATTGCACGGCTTCACGATGTATTCCTGCGCGCCTTCCTTCATGGCTTGTATCGCGGTGTCGACGGTGGCGTAGGCGGTAATAATGATGATCGATGCGTCTGGCCGGATGCGGTGAATCTCCATCATTGTTTCAATTCCATCCATGCCGCCGGGCATCTTCAGATCCACGAAACAGATCGCGAAATCCGTCGCGCGAGCAAGGTCCAGCGCTTTCTGGCCGTTTGAGGCTGTGTCGACTCGATAGCCGTCTTCGCGCAGCCACGCTGCCATGGATTCACACATCACGTCTTCGTCGTCAACAACGAGAATGGGCCAATTCTTTTTCATATTCCTCCCTCTCGCGAAAATCTCTCGACCAGTTGCAATCCGCAACGCGCACAGTATTGTTCTGCCTTGGCATCAACGAGCTCGATATGGGTAGCCAGGCTCATGGCGCACGTCGGCTCGGAACAATGGACAAGACCGAAGGTGTGTCCGAGTTCGTGAAGAACTTCCTTGACGGTTCGCTCACGCAGTAAGTTCTCCTGTGCCGGAAGGCCGTAAAATTCCTGGTGCAATCGGCACAAGGAAACCACGGCTACCGGTCCGTCGAACTGCGCCTGTCCAAACAAGAAACTCAGCATCGGAATGGACAAGTCAACATCAGTTACACCGAGGATTCGGGAAGCATCACGAGGCACAATTTGCGACAGCATTCTCATGAGCTCTACCGACTGATACTGTCCTCGCTTCTCGTCGAATGCCCGACGGGGAATTTCCAATGCTTCAAGCCGCCGGATCGGCAGCGGGAACCACTCCGACGCTGCGCTCTCAATCCAGTCCAACGCACTTCCGGGCACGTTTCCGATCGGCACCAGGCAAAGATCGTTCACACACCTTGTACCTGCACTTCCCTCGACTCCGGTGTGCTCGTTCGCGATTTCAGCGGAAGCGTCACTGTGAATGTCGTCCCCTCGTTGCGATGGCTGACGACTTCAACCTCGCCCTCGTGGGCCTTCACGATCCCGTAGAGCACCGCGAGTCCGAGTCCAACGCCTTTGCCTTCCGCTTTCGTGGTAAAGAACGGATCGAAAATCTTGGAGAGATTTTCCGGGGCAATCCCTTCCCCAGTATCCTGAACGCAAAGTTCAACGCTCTCTTCTTGTGGAATCAGCCGGGTGCGAATCGTGAGCTTGCCCCCGCCATGCGGCTGCATCGCTTGTGCGCCATTGAGCACCAGATTGAGAATGACCTGCTGGATCTGCGAGGAATCGCACTCGACCGCGGGTAGATTCTCCTGCAAATCAAGAAGGACCTCGGCACTGATCAATTTCAGCTTGTGATCGGCCAGTCCAAGCGTCGTTCGGACGAGCTTATTCAGATCCGCCGGTGCCCGCTGCGGCTTGGAGCGCCGCGAAAATGCGAGCAGATCGGAGACGATGCGTCCAACACGAGCTGTCTCCGTAGAGATCAGGCCCAAATATTTCCGGAATTCTGCTTCTCGACCTGGAGGATACGTTCCGCTCGCCATAAGCCGCTCGAGCAGCATGGAGAGATTCAGCACGCCAGAAACAGGATTATTAATTTCATGCGCCACGCTGGCGGCAAGCTGCCCTAATGTCGCCAGACGATCGGACTGAACGAGCTTTCGCTGCGCAGCTTTCAACTGCTGCGTGCGCTCGTCCACCTTGCTTTCGAGCGTCTGCTGCATGTCGTTCAATTCAGCGACGGCGAGCTTCAGGCGCTCGCGCATGTTGTTGAACGAGTCGACCAACTCATCGAGTTCCTGGCTGCCGCGGGCATGATCGATCTCGATAGGAGTATCCAGGTCCATTGCACTCACTGCTTTGGTTCCGGCTATGAGTTCCTGGATCGGAGTCGCAACGAAATGCCGCGTGAATACGATGACAAAGGCCGCACCAATCCCGACCTCCAGTAGCGTCCAGAGGATGGTTTGCAGGGTCATCGCCCGGGTCTGTTTCTGGACCGGGTCCAATCGCAGGGCAACATCTACGACACCTAGTACCTTGGTGGATGCATTATGCGCATGGCAGCTCGCATTGCTGCATGACGGTT